>CAMQBR010000012.1 GCA_946999045.1 uncultured Prevotella sp. | reverse complement strand
AAACAAATTGACCTCAAAAATAGTCTCACAATCTGTCAAAGCTAATTTATAGAACTACCCACTATAAATTTACTCACAATATGCGGTGGTAATTTATAGCCCCCCCATAAAAAATATGAGGGGAGGACGCTTGGCTTATGTGTCTGCTCCGCAAAATATGAAAAAGAAGTGGGGGCTCTGGTTGTGCGTCCATACTATTTTTTTTATGGGGTGCATATTTGTATACAGCAAAAAGTTTAATATCCCCCTCCTCCTCTTCTTTTGGGGAGAGCTTAGGAAAGTGTCTTTATTCGCTTTTTTTTTACATTCACCCTCTTATATTTTTCAAATTTCCTTTCACCATCTTCTGTTATGAAAATATCGTAAAAATAATGCGATTTCGTATCTTCTTGTATGCCATTGTGTTATAAAAGAACGTGCCACGTGCTCAATCAAAAAATATGTGAAAGCTACGCCATTTATATGCTTTTTGCCCCCTTATTAGCATACTATAATGCCACAGTTAGCACCTTTTAGTATGATAAAAGCATGCTAATAGTGTCGCAATTACCATGTTTTTTATCGCAAAAAGTAATGAAAATAAGTAACCTCTTCTCTATTTCAGTCTCTTTTTTCCCTTTGTATTTTCTATTTTGAAAAAATAAAAAACCTCAAAAATTGTCATTTATTTTTACAATAGAATATTTCTATTTTTTGTAAAATACCTATTTTAAGGTGTTGTATATTTATACCTTTCTTACTTACTTTGTTCTGTTTAATAGTTAAATTTAGAATCTTTCGCATTTTATTGTTTATAGAACCGCCCTTATATCATCATTATGCCTCTTGTTGGCAGAGATTGCTAAAAAAAAGAAAGTGTTGCATTTTTTTTATATCGCATCAAAAAAAAAGTAAAATCTTTTGTGGTTTCAAGAATATATACTAACTTTGCAACCTGTAAAAAATGCGGCAATAGCTCAGTTGGTAGAGCACAACCTTGCCAAGGTTGGGGTCGCGAGTTCAAGTCTCGTTTGCCGCTCTCTTTTACTTGTAAGAGGTGTTACATTAAAAGTAGTGATGTGGCACATGCCATGCCGCAATGGTGGAATTGGTAGACACGAGGGACTTAAAATCCCTTGGCCAGCAATGGCTGTGCGGGTTCGAGTCCCGCTCGCGGCACGTTTTTGAAAACATATATTATTATATTTATTACTATGCGCAAAAATCTTATTTTTATTTTATCTATTTGTACGGCTTTGGGGTTTAGCTCATGTTCTAAAATGGGCTCATTGACGGCAAATAACTTCACGATAACTCCCAATCCATTAGAGACAAAGGGAGGGCAAGTTCCTGTAACGATTAACGGAACATTCCCAGAGAAATATATGAAGAAGAACGCAGTAGTTACTGTGATTCCAGAATTAAGATATGGTAATGGGCAGGTAGCACAAGGTGTATCTACTACTTTTCAAGGTGAGAAAGTAATGGGTAACGACCAGATGGTATCTTATCGTTTGGGCGGACGCTATACAATGAAAACTACTTTTACATATTTGCCCGATATGCAGAAGAGCGATATGTATTTAACGTTTGCAGCTAAGCGTGGTAAGAAAAAGGTAAACATTCCTGCTGTAAAAGTGGCAACAGGTGTCATTGCTACATCTGAATTGTATAAAAACTTATTGCTAAGCGATGGCGGCTGTTTGGCACCTGATAGCTTTCAGCGTGTAAATGCTATGAAGCAAGAGGCTAACATTAGGTTCTTAGTAAATCAAGCTAATTTGCGTCAGAGCGAATTGAAAAACCATTCTGTAAAAGAGTTTATAGCTATGTTGAAGCGTATCAATGCTTCTCGTGAGAAGATGAACATACGTAACGTTGAAATTCAGGCTTATGCTTCACCAGAAGGAGGATATAGCTTTAATGATAAATTAGCTAATAAACGTCAGAATACTTCTGAGGGTTATGTTAAATCTCAATTGAAAAAAGCAAGAGTTGAAACAGGCGTAGATGCTCATTATACAGCGCAAGATTGGGAAGGCTTCCAGAAGTTAGTACAGGTTAGCAATATCCAAGATAAGGATGTTATCTTGCGTGTGTTGTCAATGTACAAAGATCCAGAGCAAAGAGAACAGCAAATTCGTAATATGAGCGAGGCTTTCCGTGAATTGGCTAATGGCATTCTGCCAGAGTTGCGTCGTTCTCGTTTAATTATAAACTACGAAACGATTGGAAGAAGTGATGAACAGATCAAAGCCCAATATGCAAAAGACGCTACCAAGTTGAGTGCGGATGAAATTTTGTATTATGCTTCTTTGGTAAACGATATGGCGCAAAAAGAAGAAATCTACAAGCGTGCAGCTTCTTACTATGACAAAGACTATCGTGCTTACAATAACTTAGCAACCTTGTCATTTATGAAAGGTGATGAAATGGAAGCTACACGTTATTTGGAGCAAGCTTTGAGAGTTAACCCACAAGCTCCAGAGGCTTTGGCTAACTTAGGTATTTTAGAGTTGCATAATGGAAATTGGAAAGAGGCAGAAGCTGATATTGCAAAGTCGTTAGGCGAACAAAACGTGAATATAGCTATAGGTAGTTTGAACTTGGCAAAAGGCAATTATGCTCAAGCAGAGAAAGATTTTGAGGGCGTTATAAGCAATAGTGCAGCCTTAGCACAATTATTAAACAAGAACTATGCATTAGCTGCTGCAACTTTAGATAAGGTTCAACACCCAAATGCAATGACCGATTATCTGCATGCTTTGGTTGCTGCTCGCAGAGGAAATAAGTTTGCTGCTGAGTCATATTTAAAAGAAGCTATAAAAAAAGATGCTTCATTGAAGGAATATGCTGATAAAGATATAGAATTTACTTTCCTAAGATAGGATAAAACTTTGCAATGAAACATATTGCATATTTAATATTACTCACTTTGGTTATGGTGTCATCGTGTGGCACAGATAGTCATCACTTTAAGTTAGATGGCAAGCTACTACACATTAACCAAGGTGAGTTTTATGTTTATAGTCCTGATGGTATTATCAATAGTATGGATACCATACAGGTGCAAGGAGGCAGGTTTACTTACGAAATACCATGTGAGCGAAAAGGAATATTGCTGATAGTTTTTCCTAACTTTTCAGTGCAACCTGTTATTGCCGAAGCAGGAAAAACGGTAAATGTGAGTGGTGATGTCTCGCACTTAAAAGAAATACAAGTAGAAGGAACCAAGGAAAACGAATTACTATCTAAGTTTAGAAAGCGTATTGCCAGTGCATCTCCACCAGAAATATTAAAGGATGTGGAGCAGTTTGTGCATGATAACCCCAAAACAGATGGGGCACGTTATTTAGTTATAAAATATTTGTTGCAGACACCAATGCCTAAATATTCAAAAGCAAAGCAGCTGGTTGACTTAATGAAAGCGCAGCAACCCGAGAGTACAGCTTTAACCCACTTGCAGAGACAACTATCTGGCGGAATGGTATTACAAGGAAAGTCTTTGCCCCCATTCTCTACTTACGATTTAAAAGGCAATAGTATAACTAATTTAACTCTCAATTCTGCAAACGTTGCTGTCGTTAATGTTTGGACGTCATGGAGTTATCCTAGTATGGATATTCAGCGTAAGTTAAATGATTTGAAAAAGCACTATGGCTCAAAACTCAAGGTAATTGGTATTTCATTAGATGCTAGTAAAAAAACGTGTAAAGCCACTTTGAACAACGATTCTATTAGATGGTCGAATATATGTGATGAAAAAATGTTTGGTGGAAGCCTAATTAAACCATTAGGTATTTCATCTATTCCTGATAATATCATCTTGAAAAATGGACGCGTAGTAGCTCGTGGACTTGATATTGATGCTCTTACAAAGAAGATAAAAGAGCTGATATAACCGAAATATATGCTAATAAAAACATACTGTGCAGCGGTCAATGGTTTGGAAGTAACCACCGTAACCATTGAAGTAAGTCTCACACAAGGCGTGATGTATCACTTTACTGGTCTTGGCGATGAGGCTGTAAAAGAAGGTCGTAACCGCATAGCTGCAGCTATGCAGAACAATGGTTACAAGTTTCCACGTGCCGATATTACCGTGAATATGGCACCTGCTAACCTAAGGAAAGAGGGTAGTAGCTTCGATTTGCCATTGGCTATTGCCATATTAGCAGCCAATGGAACTATAGTGTCTGATGTACTCGGTCAGTATATGTTAGTGGGAGAGCTGAGTTTAGACGGCACTTTGCAACCTATCAAAGGAGCTTTACCTATTGCTATACGAGCCAGAAAAGAAAAATTTAAGGGACTGATTGTTCCTACCCAGAATGTAAGAGAGGCAGCTGTTGTTAATAAGTTGGATGTATATGGAATGGATTCTATGCTCGAAGTTATCCAATTCTTAACAGGAGCAAAATCTTTTGAACCTACTGTTATAGATACTCGTAAGGAGTTTTACGAGCATCAATACAAATTTGAACTTGATTTTAGTGATGTAAGAGGACAGGAAAATGTAAAGCGAGCCTTGGAGGTAGCAGCTGCTGGAGGTCACAATCTCATTATGATTGGACCGCCTGGTAGTGGCAAATCCATGATGGCAAAACGTTTACCAACCATTCTTCCTCCATTAACTTTATCAGAGAGTTTAGAAACGACACAGATACATAGCGTTGCAGGTAAGTTAGGTTCTGGCACTTCTCTTATTGCTCAACGTCCTTTTCGTGCTCCCCATCATACTATAAGCGAAGTAGCATTGGTGGGTGGAGGCTCTACTCCTCAGCCAGGAGAGATAACCTTATCACATAATGGAGTGCTATTCTGCGATGAATTACCCGAATTTTCAAAGACTACTTTAGAGGTTTTGCGTCAACCTTTGGAAGATAGAAAGATAACTATATCACGTGCCAAATATACTATTGAGTATCCTTGTAACTTTATGTTCATAGCATCTATGAACCCTTGCCCATGTGGATATTATGGCGATCCAACGCATCTTTGTGTTTGTACGCCAGGACAAATACAGAGATATATGAACAAAATTAGCGGCCCTTTAATGGATCGTATAGATATTCAATGTGAGATAACCCCCGTTCCTTTTCAAGATATATCCAAAGCACAGCCAGGAGAACCTAGTGCAGATATCCGAGAAAGGGTCATCAAAGCACGGGCCATCCAAACAGAAAGGTTTAAGAATTACAAGGGCATTTATTGTAATGCACAAATGACAGAGCGCATGATACATCAGTTTGCCGAACCCGATGCAGCAGGAGTTGAGACGTTAAGAGTGGCTATGGAACGCTTTAGCTTGTCGGCTCGTGCTTACAATCGTATATTAAAAGTAGCTCGAACCATTGCTGATCTTTCAAGTTCGCCTGATGTATTGACCGAACATTTGGCAGAAGCCATTAGCTATCGTAACTTAGATCGTGGCGATTGGGCAGAGAGAGGGTAATGATAATTCGCTATTATTTTATGCCACTGTTCTATGAATTTCCTATTTTTCTAATTCTATTCTGAACGTTGTACCCTTATCAACCTCTGAAGTTTTTACATATATCTTACCTTTGTGATACTCTTCTATAATGCGTTTAGCAAGAGATAATCCAAGTCCCCATCCTCGTTTCTTCGTAGTGAAACCAGGTTGGAACACGTTTTTAATATTCTTTTTTCTTATTCCTTTTCCTGTATCCGATACGTCTATGAGGATACGTTTTGCCAAACAGCTTACTGTAATTGTAATTCTACCAGAGATTCCCCCCATGGCATCTACCGCATTTTTACATAAATTTTCTATTACCCACTCAAAAAGAGCCGCATTCATATTAACTTTTATGTCCTTCATACCATGAGGAAGTACGATGTTAATAGCAATGCGATGCGAAGTACGCCTATTCATATAATAAACAACATGTTGTAATACTTCGCATAAGCTACAAAGTTGCAAGGTTGGCAATGAACCAATTTTTGAAAATCTATCGGCAATAAGTTGTAAACGTTTAACATCTTGATCCATCTCAGGTATCAAGGCATCATCTGGATAAGTTTCTTTTAATATTTCTAACCATGCCATCAAACTGGATATAGGGGTACCCAATTGATGAGCTGTTTCTTTAGAAAGCCCCACCCAAACTTTATTTTGCTCGGCACGTTTAGACGTAAGTAGAGCAAAAATTGCTACTATAACAAAGATGAGTACTACCCCTAATTGTACGTAAGGATAAGTAGTTAAACGTTTGAGTATTAGCGAATCGTCGTAACATACATCTATATATTCATCCTTATGCTTATTATCTAATGAAATGCGAATATACCTATGTTCCTTTAGAAGCTGCCGTCCTAAATTATTAACATACGCAATACTATCAGCCCCTTTACGGTGATGAAGATTGATATTGCGGCATGTTTGAACATTGCCTTGTGCATCTATAACAATAACAGGGATGGTATGATTTTCGTTAATAATCTTTAAAACTAAATTAATATCAGAATTTTCATCTGCCTTATTAAGTGTACGCATAGCCTCTGCCCATATTGTCATTTTGTTATGCTCTTCGTTTTTTAGATCGCTTATTAGATAATGAGATACGATAAGCGATACCACTGCTATAAAAATAGCAGCTATCACTAATATTATTTTTACTTGTCTAATTCGGTCTGTCCATTGCATAGTGAGGGCTGTTGCTTATGATGGGAGTTAATAGGAGGTAGTAGGCGTTATAACATGAGCTATCTGGACATTAAATCCATTGATAGGACATAAGAGAAGTTATGCGGAGTTAATAGGGGCTATTGGACATTAGTTTTTTTTGACGAGAAAGAAACATTTGTTCGTTAACTTTCTATAAGCTCCAACTTACTCCCAGTATATACCTCCCTATGTCTCCTTATTTGTTTCATTTTCATAACCCCCATACCATTTTAATTATTGTTCTATATTCGAACATCATGCTTTTTTTTACTCTCCTTTTTAGAATAAATAACAATTAAAAGAGAAAAATCGTAATCAAAATTATTTTGTTTTTATTAATTTTGTGGTCAAGCAAGAACAAACGTTTTTAATTACATTTTAAATATATATAAACTATGGCATTTTTGACAAACGAAAAATTAACCATCGTCGGCGCAGCTGGTATGATTGGTTCTAACATGGTTCAAACAGCTCTTAGCATGGGTCTTACAAGTGAAATTTGTCTTTATGATGTTTTCTCACCTGAAGGTGTTGCAGAGGAAATGCGCCAGAGCGGTTTTGATGCAGTAAAAATTACAGCTACAACAGATGTTAAAGAGGCTTTCACCAATGCTAAGTACATTATCTCTTCTGGTGGTGCTCCTCGTAAAGCTGGTATGACTCGTGAAGATTTGTTGAAAGGTAACTGCGAAATTGCAGAAAGTTTAGGTAAGAACATTAAAGAATACTGCCCTGATGTAAAGCATGTTGTTATTATCTTTAATCCAGCTGACTTAACAGGATTGGTAACTCTGCTTTACTCTGGTTTGAAACCTTCACAGGTTACAACATTGGCAGCTCTTGACTCTACTCGTTTGCAAAGTGCTTTGGCTAAGAAGTTCAACGTAATGCAAACCGAAGTTAAGGGTGCTGCTACATATGGTGGTCATGGTGAGCAAATGGCTGTATTTGGTAGTCATGTTACTATCTCTGGCAAACCTTTAACAGAAATCTTAGGAACTCCTAAATTTACTAATGAAGAGTGGGAAGCTATGAAAACTGCAGTTATCAAGGGAGGTGCTAAGATTATTGAGCTTCGTGGACGTTCTTCTTTCCAAAGTCCAGCTTACTTATCTGTTGAAATGATTCGCTCAGTGATGGGTGGCGAACCATTCCGTTTCCCTGTTGGAACATATGTAACAACCGACAAGTATAATCACATTATGATGGCTATGAAGACAACTCTTGACAAAACAGGAGCTCACTATGAGGTACCACAAGGTACAACAGAAGAAAATGCAAGATTGGATGCTAGCTATGAGCACCTTTGCAAGATGCGCGATGAGTTGGTAACATTAAGGATTGTTCCTGAAATTTCAGAGTGGTCTAAGATTAATCCTAATTTATAATCTGTAACGGTTTTATACCGATTAGCAAAATAAGAGGGGGTGCAGTTGACAAAGTCTGATTGCACCCTTATTTTTGTTTATTTACTTTGAAAGCTGGCTCTATAAATTATCGTTATTAGATTTTTGTGCTTATTTTGAGGTTAAATGTAACAAAGCTAATTTATAGAACCAGCCTTCAAGGTTTTGCTTTATTCTGTAATTCGTTATTAACAATATTGTTACAAATTGATGTATAATACTAAAAAAGCCAACTGTTCTCTTGCACAATTCAAGAAAAAATGCGAATATTGCAGTATACTTTAAAACTTTCGTTATAAAATAATATTATTACTTTACTATAGTATGGCTATCAAGCGGAAAGGGACATTTAGATATTGGATAAGAAGAATAGGCATATTTCTCAAACGCTTTAATCATTCCAAAGGCTTTGGCATACAGTCGCCTTCAGCTTTCTTGTTTTCTAACCGCATCATCAACGACCATCATCATTATGATGTTTACAACATACTAAGAAGAAAATTTCCACACGAATCCCGTCTTACTCTGAAACTATCTCGCTTGTATTTTCGTATAGCGCAAGCTCAGCATTCAGCTAAATGGACTATCTATGCCCGAAAATTTACAGTGTATCAATCTTACATACAGGCAGGCTCGCCCCGAACAAAAATAGAAAAGGTGTTATCTAACAATACTTTATTTAATACAAGAAACGGCGATGTGCTACTTATGTGCATTGATAGCAACTGGTATCAATTGTTTGATAGCTTTGTAAGTAGTGCGAATGCCAACTCGCTTCTCATTGTAGAAGCTATTCATGTTAACAACTATACAAAAGCTATTTGGCAGCAGATGATATCTGATAGCCGTACAGTAGTATCGTTCGACTTATATTATTGTGGAATTATTTGTTTTGATAATACAAAATCAAAACAGCAGTTTGTTATTAACTTTTAGAAAGGAAACTAAACTTTATAGGTAGCGAAAGAAAGTAAACATATGTTAAGTAACGCTCTTTAATTTTAGATATTTTTTCTGTTAACTCCATTCTAATTTTAACCCTTTATTTTATTCTCTCATTATTTTTCCTTTATTTCCAAACAATATACTACCTTTGTTGTTGTAAATAAAAAACGAAAACTATATAAATCATGGATATATCAGAACTCTATCAATTGTTTTTGCAACACCCAACAGTTACTACAGATAGCAGAAATTGCCCTGAAGGTAGTATCTTCTTTGCATTGAAAGGGGACTCGTTTAATGGAAACCAGTTTGCACAGGTTGCTCTTAACAAGGGTTGCGCCTATGCTGTAATAGATGAGGATGAATATAAACAGCCTAATGATAATAGATATATTTGTGTACGTAATTGTTTGAAAACGCTAAAACAATTAGCGAATTATCATCGTAGAATCCTAAATACGCCCATTATCGGCATTACTGGAACCAATGGGAAGACTACAACCAAGGAATTGATAGCTACTGTATTAAAAGAAAAGTTTAATGTTCACTTTACACGAGGCAACTTTAATAATGAGATAGGAGTTCCAAAAACCTTGCTCTGTCTTAAGCCAGAACACGAGATATCTGTTATAGAGATGGGAGCCAGTCATCCTGGAGACATTAAGTCGTTGGTGGATGTGGTAGAGCCCAATTATGCCATTATTACAAATGTAGGGAGAGCCCACTTGCAAGGTTTTGGTTCGTTTGAAGGAGTAAAGCGTACAAAAGCCGAGCTATATGATTTTATGCAAAACAACCAACGTCAAGGAGTTGTTTTTATCAATGCTGATAATCCGTATTTACAGGAAATGTATCAAGCACATTGCCCTGATGTACAGACCGTTCGCTATGCACAAAAGAAACAAGAACGTATAAGCGTATTGGGCGAAGTGGTAAGTAATAATCCCTATCTTACTTTCCATTGGACAAATGTAGATAGCAATCAGCCACAACAATGGGAGAAAGTAGAAACCCATCTTATTGGGGCTTACAATCTTGACAATATGTTAGCAGCCATCAGTACAGGCTTGTATTTTGGTGTTACCTCACAGCAAATTAATCATGCTCTGGCTAACTATATGCCACACAACAATCGTAGTCAGCTGGAAAAAACTGCTCATAACTCGCTCATTGTAGATGCTTACAATGCCAATCCAACCAGTATGGAGGCGGCATTGCGCAATTTTGAAGAGATGAGTGTGTCTCACAAGATGGCAATCCTTGGCGATATGCGCGAATTAGGAAAGGTTAGTAATGAGGAACATCAAAAGATAGCAGATTTACTTTCAACTATGCACTTTGATAAAGTATGGTTGGTAGGGGAGGAGTTTGGTAAAACAAAAACATCGCTCCGCAAATTTAAGGATGTAGAAGAAGTGAAACAGGCTATTGATAAAGAGCAACCTCACAACTATTACATTCTAATAAAAGGCAGCAATGGCATTAGGTTATTTACTTTACCAGAACTATTGTAAGCATCCAATATTAGCCGCTTACGTTCTTATTCAAGAATGAGTACTCTATCAGCACAGCAAAAAGTCTAATCGCTCCTCTTACTATAGGGGGAGAAATTAGAGGGAGAGGCTTTTATGCCTTATTTTCTTTGGAGTTATTACAAATAGCAGTAACTTTGCAAATATGAAATATCTGATATCCGATTTTGAAATCATGGCACCCGTTGGTTCGCATGAGAGTCTTGCAGCTGCTATACAGGCAGGAGCAGGAGCAATCTATTTTGGTATAGGACAGCTCAATATGCGGTCGCACTCAGCCAACCACTTTACCATAGACGACTTACACGATATTGTAAACACTTGCAAAGAGCATGGTATCAAAACCTATCTTACGGTAAATACTGTGATATATGGAGACGATCTTAACACAATGCACCAGATAATAGATGCTGCCAAAGTTGCCAATGTAACAGCGGTTATTGCCAGTGATGTAGCAGTTATGACTTATTGTGTGGAACAGGACGTTGAGGTACATTTGTCTACCCAACTTAATATCTCTAACATTGAGTCCTTAAAGTTTTATGCTCGCTTTGCCGATGTTGTTGTTTTGGCACGCGAACTGAACATGAAACAGGTGAAAGAGATTTACCAACAAATCATAAAACAAAATATTTGTGGCCCCCACGGCAAGCTTATTCGTATAGAGATGTTCTGCCATGGAGCATTCTGTATGGCTATTAGTGGCAAATGTTACATGAGTTTGCACGATGCCAATCGTTCTGCCAACCGTGGAGAATGTGTACAGATATGTCGCCGTTCTTATACTGTAACCGATAATGAAACGGGTAACCAACTGGAAATTGACAATAAATATATCATGAGTCCTAAGGACTTAAAGACGGTTCGCTTCATCGATTTGATGATGGATGCAGGTGTTCGAGTGTTTAAGATAGAAGGACGTGCACGTGGTCCTGAGTATGTTTACACCGTGGTAACATGTTATAAACAAGCTGTTCAATCGGTTATCGATGGAACGTTTACAGATGAAAAGAAAGATGAATGGGATAAAAAGTTATCATCTGTGTTTAATCGTGGCTTCTGGGATGGATATTATCAAGGACAAAAATTAGGCGAATGGACGAAGGAATATGGTAATAAGGCTACCCAAAAAAAGATATTGGTGGGCAAAGTTATTAAATATTTCTCTAAATTAGGTGTTGCTGAACTGGCTATTGAAGCTACTGAAATAGAGCAGCATGAGCATTTGTTCATTACGGGTTCTACTACAGGCGTGATGTATTTCGATGCCGATGAGATACGTTATAACTTAAAACCTGTAACCAAAGCCCAAAAGGGTTGGCGCATTTCCATTGCTGTTCCTGGTAAAGTGCGCCCCAATGACAAGCTATATAAGATAGTTGATAATAGTATATGAGTTTTATTAGTCTTTAAGTTAGTTAGTTGATGAGTTTTTACAGTTGACGTATCTATCTACAAGTAAATAGCTTACGAGAAAACAGTCTGACGTTTTAACCCCTCAACTTCTTTTATAGCTTAAAGCAAATCATAAATTTTAAAGTTTAGATTTTAAAGTAAAAAGTTATGACAATTAACGAATTGCAAGATGAAGTAATAGACGAGTATTCCGAGTTTACCGACTGGATGGACAAGTATCAAATGCTCATTGATTTAGGTAACGAATTAAAACCTCTGGAAGAACAATACAAAACAGAATCAAACTTGATAGAAGGCTGCCAGAGTCGTGTATGGCTACAATGTGATGAGAAAGACGGTAAACTGATATTTACTGCCGATAGCGATGCCTTGATTGTAAAAGGCATCATCGCTCTGCTTATTCGTATTGTAAGCAACCACACACCACAAGAAATAAAGGATGCAAACTTGTATTTTATTGATAAAATTGGCTTAAGTGAACATCTGTCGCCTACACGTGCCAACGGATTGCTGGCTATGGTAAAGCAAATGAAGATGTATGCCATTGCTTATCTTGCCAAACAATAATATAACCATACTGCAAAGTGAGAAAACTTAAAACCATAGAGATGAAACGCTTGTCGGTAGAAGAGTTTAAGGCTTCCGATAAACTACCACTCATTGTTATTCTTGATGATGTGCGTTCTCTTTATAATGTAGGTTCTGTGTTCCGTTCATGCGATGCATTTAGGGTAGAAGCCATTTACCTTTGTGGCATTACAGCCACACCGCCTAATGCAGAGATACACAAAACTGCTTTGGGGGGGGAGAATAGTGTTGACTGGAAATACTTTTCATCAGCTACCGATGCGGTAAACACACTAAAAGAAAAAGGCTATTTTGTTTATAGCATTGAGCAGGTAGAGGGTTCTACTAAGCTACAACATCTTATTGTAGATAACACACAAAGATATGCCGTAGTGTTTGGTAATGAGGTGAAAGGTATTAATCAAACTACGGTTGATGCTTGCAATGGATGTTTGGAGATACCACAATTTGGCACTAAACATTCGCTCAATGTATCAGTTACTGCTGGTATTGTGGTATGGGAGTTTGCACACAAGTTAATGAAAATGTGAAAAGTTAAAATACTCATTCCATCTATTTTGAGTAAAGGTTGGTTCTATAAATTAGCTTTGTTATATTTTTTTCTTATTTTTGAACAAAAAACAATGTAAGCCGAATCAAACTTGTTTGAAGTGTTGAGGCATAGCTTATTTTTTATAAAAAGAAGCCCCAAAATAACAAAACGTATTCTATAAAATTTACTCACAATATAGGGCGGTAATTTATAGAACCAACCAAAATAGGGGGTAGCAATGTTCATTCTTCCCAACTTTATTGAGAGTTTTTCACCCCTTTCACAGGATGGGTGTTGTAGGCTTAGCTTTCTGGCACAATTATTATCTCAAACGACTTACTGCCATAATGTACACGATATTGATTGAGAGCTTCAGCCTTCCAGCTCCATGAATCAATGCCACCCACACCAGCCATTTCACCATCAAGGTAAAGATTGGTAAATGATGACTTTGGTATTTGTTGTATATGTCGTTGTTCTTTTTGATCGCCATCATCTAAATCTTCTACAGTGTAATGCAAAGCTGATGCAAAGAATGGATGGTTAGACGAGATAATAAGACCCTTACTTTGTTTATCTAATTGTTTCCACCAACGCATATCGCTCTTTGTTCCCGTTTCCTGTGGACGGATGTAAGGATAAAACTGCTCATCAGCCGTTTGTTTGTAGATGCCAATACGCTGTGATAACTTGCGGTCTGGATAATTTTCAATGGGTCCTCTTCCAAAAAATACACTCTTGTCCATGTTGTAAGGCATTTGTATAACCATACCAAAACGCAACATATTAGGCTGATTGTTACCTTTCTGCGGAACAAGCTCTTGGTTAACAGTTATCTTACCTGTAGGAAAAATGGTATAACTTATGCATAGTTGGGCAGTAACCTCAGGCATATCATAATTAGCTTTTACCAGCATAACGTCCATGTTTTCTAATTTCTGTTTTTCCGTGTTTATCTCCGTCAGCACCAATTTGGGGTTGCGCCATACCTTATATTTATGGTTGAGTTGTGCGCCCATATCATTATCCGTAACAGCTCTCCAAAAGTTAGGTTTCAGTATACCATTTTTAGCTAATAACTGCACACCATTTACCTCATATTTACACAAGAAACCTGAGTGCTTATTAAATGCAATATTTATTTGAGCATTTGCTATTTCTATTTGATCTCCTTTCTTTTTATCGTTCTTTTTTAGTTTAGAATAAGTAGGTGCTACTTGTTTTTTAGCTACTATTTGAGCCTTTTGAGGTGCATAATAATCCTTGATTGTAAACTGTTGGTAAGCTATAGTTTGCCCTTGTTTCATTAAAGGTTCAGCTTCTTTAAGAATAAAATCGATATTCAATTGAATATCTTTTATATCATTGTTATTCTGCAAATTGTTTAATTGGTAAGGCAAAGTAAGCTCTGTTGTTTGCTGTGGTAGTACACTCAATGTAGAAATATTACCCGACTGATAAGCAACACCATTCACCAACAATTTCCATTTCAAGGCAACATTGTTCAAATTGCGGAAGAAAAATTCGTTCTTAATCTGTATCTTTCCATTCTGCAAGTTGATAGGGCGTACCCAAATATTTTGATATTCGTAACCAACTTCGTATGCATGAGGATTAGGAATGCGGTCTGGACTAATCAGGCCGTTACAGTTAAAGTTATTATCACTCGGGTCATAGTTATTATAATCGCCACCATACGTATAAATGCCTCGTTTCTTATCGTGCAAAGCTTGGTCAACAAAGTCCCATACAAATCCGCCTTGATATTTAGGATATTTACGTACTAAGTCCCAATATTCTTTTAAGCCTCCGCCAGAATTACCCATGGCATGGTTGTACTCGCATTGTATCAGCGGCTTTTGATCTTCCTCATGTGTAGATTGTGCATATGTTTCACATTCTTGTTGTGAACGATACATAGGACAATATATCTCTGTGTTATCACCTTTTCCAGTGCGTTCCCATTGTATAGGACGGCTCGTATCAATGCTCTTTATCCACTTAAATGCTGCTGTAAAGTTAGGACCGTCAACCGTTTCGTTTCCCAACGACCAGATAATAATGCTTGGATGATTATATTGCATCTCCACATTATGTTGGTTACGTTCTAATATCTGTTTGGCAAACATAGGCTTTTTGCTGGGGGCATCATTGGAATAGCCCAATCCATGGCTCTCTTGATTAGCTTCGGCAACCACGTAAAGTCCGTATTCATCACACAAATCGTACCACAAAGGGGCATCTGGATAGTGGCAGGTACGCACGGCATTGATGTTGAGTTGCTTCATCAGTTTGATATCTTGTATCATGCGCTCCTTGCTTACAATGTATCCTCCGTTAGGATCTATCTCATGTCTGTTGACACCTTTAATATATATAGGTTTACCATTAACCAATAGTTGGCTTCCTTTAATTTCCACTCTTCTAAAACCTACCTTTTGTGGAATCACCTCTACCAGCTTATTTCCCTGCTTAACAGTGGTGATAAGAGTAAAGAGATAAGGTGTTTCGGCAGTCCATTGCTTTACATTTTTGATATGAAATTGCACCTTTCCATGCTGTTGTTTGCCAAACACAATTGAGTGTTTGCCCACCGATACCCCATTGGCATTGAGCAAATCAAAATCTATGATAGGTCTTCCTTTTACATCTAAATTTATGGTTAATAATCCGTCTTGATATTGATGTTCAAGATCGGATGTAATTTTAAGATTAGTTACCTGTACATTTTTGTTGCGTGCATACAGGTAACAATCACGTGCCACACCACTCAGCCGCCAAAAGTCCTGGTCTTCGCAGTACGAACCATCGCACCATCTGAACGTTTGAAAGGCTATTAGGTTTTTTCCTTTCTTCACATATGGTGTAATGTCAAACTCTGCAGCTACCTTTGAATCCTCAGTATAGCCTACATATTTGCCATTGACATATAGGTACATATTGGAGGTAACACTACCAAAGTGAGCAATAACTTGCTTATTGTTCCAGTTATCTGGCAGCGTAATTGTTCGACGATAACTGCCCACATGATTATCCTTTACAGGCACTTGTGGCGGATTGTTACGAAAGTGTTCGCGCCATGCAAACCCTACATTGAGATATACTGGGTCGCCATAACCATTCAGTTCCCATATACCAGGTACGTTTAATGTGTTCCATGAAGAGTCGTCAAACAGAGGTTCGTAAAATTTTTGTGGTCGTTGGTTGGGCGTTTCTGCAAAATAAAACTTCCATGCGCCATTTAGAGATAGATAGTTTTGGGATGTTTTACAATTGTTAGCCAGTGCCTTTTGCAGCGATTCGTATGCAAAAAACTGCGTATGCAACTTTAGTCTGTTTACCTCGTTTACCTGTAAATTGTGCCATTCATCACCCACAGGTCCATTATTTAGTGTTTTTATAGCACTAAAGCTATTTACAGAAATCGCAAGTAAAGTCACCAATGCTGCGGATAATTTTAATCTTCTCATGAAATAGGTTGTTAGTTATTTAGTTATATTGTTCTGTAGTGTGTACAAAGATAATATATTTTTTTCATTTTTCCTCTTTGTCTTGTGTCTTTCTCTCTATGAATTTATGAGTGTCTGGTTCTATAGATTACCACTATATATTGTGAGTATTTTTTTTGAAATACGTTTTGTTATCTTTTGGCTTCTTTTAATAGGAAACAGGCTTCGCCTCAACAATTCAAACATATTTGATTGTATTCGGCTTGTACTATTTTTTTTTCAAAATGTAAGTTCAAAACCTATCAAAGCTAATTGCATGAGGGATTCCTTGCTCTTTAGGAGTACATACTTCTGCATTAGGCACTGCTTTTTGTTTAAAACATTGATTAGAAGACTTTAAAGTACATGGGGCTTGAGTAGTATGAGAATCTTCTTCCGAAATATGCGTTTTTTCTTCTAAAGTAACGTTGATGTGCAAATGTAACATCAAGATTATTACCTTTAATATCTTTAATTTATCTTTAGGAAAGTTAGGCATAAAAAACATATGTGAGGAGCAAATTCTATATGTGATTGATATTTCTAAACCACATCTATTAATGGCTTTCCTCCATGCTTTATATCTAAACATTTAACCTTATCTACTCCTATTTTCCTTATGATTTTTGCAAAGGCATTGGCAGTATTGGCGTCTTTTATTTGTGTTTTATCAGGAAAAGTTGCAGACAACACTAACTGACGTCTATGCCCATATTTTACTCGTTCTCCTTTAAAATCTGAGTTGACTGTAATTTTTATGTATAGATGAAAATATTGTGATATAAGTTTTTGAACTGAGCCACTTTATTGTATACCTCACTCTGCGTATTTACATACCAGCCATCAGCTACCAACTCCATAGCATCTTTATACTTGGGATATATTGTTTTTGAAAAACAAAGGTAAGTGATTGATTTCAATATTAATTTCGTTGAGATGTGTAGTCCCTATTTTGCGCAATGCTTCAATAAAAGTTTGTTTTGCACTTGATAAGCAAATTGCTTCACCGCCAAGAAGCTCTACCTTCATTTTATTTGCACCCGATCGCTCTATTTGTATGTCGTTCATTTTTAAGATTCGTGTGGTTAGTAAAATTAATAGTTGTCTTTTGGTGTATTGCCCATAGTAATATTTAATGTACCACCTTTGGCAAAGGTAGAAAAGGGTAGATAAGGGGTGTGCAGTGTTGTTCCATTGAGCTGATATTGCTGTACATAAATATTATCCTTGCTTTTGTTAATTACATTAATAACAAACTCATCACCAGAAAAATACATTTTGTTTAAACGAATGATTACTTTATTAAATAATGGGCTGCCCAATGCAAAGGCTGGTTGCTGTGCTGTTAAGCCACAAACATCAAACATTCCAAGGGATGACAGTACAAACCATGCACCCAATTGCCCCTGATCTTCATCCTGACCATAGCCATACCCATGAATACCATCGGTACCATAAAATTCATTAAGGATGGCACGAACCCACTTTTGTGTGTGCGATGGTTTGCCTGCCTCATTAAATAGCCACGATGTATGCAGACAAGGCTGATTACCTTGGTTGTAAAGTGTTTTCAATCCTGCAAATGCAGCAACCTCTGTTCCACCACTAAAAATAAGTTTTTGGGAAAGAGTGAAGATACTATCTAAGCGATTGGTAAACTCTTCTGCGCCCACCTTTGCTATCAAAGCCTTGGCATCGTGTGGCACATAGAACGTATATTGCCATGCGTTTCCCTCTTGAAAACCACGCCAAACTTGCATAGGGTCAAAGTTAGAGATAAAAGTTCCGTCGGATTTCTTAGGGTGCATCAGGTTTAGTTTGTTGTCGTAAATGCGTTCCCAACCTTTAGATAACCACATCAGTTTATTATAATCAGCGGTTTTGCCCAAAGTCTTTGCCATTTGAGCTGTTGCCCATGCGCTATAAGCATATTCCAGCGTGTGTGATGCGGAGAACATAAACATCTCGTCAGCTCCAACTCCTGAATCTTGATGTGGCACATATCCATATTGTACAAAAAGTTTGGTATCTGGTTTTCCTGCGCCAAAAGGCCGGTTATCTCCGTCTAATTCATTCTTTCTGCAAGCCTCGTATGCCAAGTTTACATCAAAATTTCGAATACCACAGGCGTAAGCTGCAGCTATCATCAAGCTTAGTTGATTAGTTCCAACGCCCGATACATAACGACTGTTAGCCAAACCATCACCCAGCCAACCGCTATCTTTGAATATTTGTAGATGACTGCTGATAAAGTCGGCTATGTGTTCAGGATATGCCATACACCATACTTGTGTCAAATTCCATTGGCCTCCCCACATCGCATCCGTGTTATATAGATTAAAAATAGGTTTGCCATTCTTTATCGTTATATGTCCGATAGTTCCGTTGTGCTTAGGATAGGCTCCATTGACATCACTGCAAATACCACGTCCTAAAAGTGCATGATATAAACCAGTGTAGAATTTTATTTTGTCTGTAGTGTTATTTGTTTCAACAGCTATTCTGCTTAAATGCTCGTTCCACATATTGTGCGAACGCTTTTTAGCTTCTTCAAAAGTTAAATCTTTAGCTTCTGCCTGCAAATTAAGTTTAGCGTTAGCAACAGAAGTATAAGAAATGCCTACCTTTACCGTAATTTTTTCTTGGTTTGATGTTTTGAATGTTAAGTAAGCACCCGCTCCAATACCTGATGCAGATAGCGAATTTGCTTTTACTTGTTCGCCATTAAACGTACCCATTGTGGTTGGCTTCTTATCAATTACAGCATAGAAGTAAAGAGGTATTTCTGCTCCTGGTTGATATTTTTTTACGTATTCGGGCATCGTAATAACCATTCCTTCTATCACGGTTCCATTATTTCTTATTTGTATCTTGGCATCTTTTACGGCACCACTTTCACCTTCTCTATTGCCAATATCAAACAATATATGGCTCTCTTTGCTTGCAGGAAAAGTGTAACGCTGAAAAGCTACACGTGTGGTAGCGGTAACCTCAGCGGTAATATCATAATCTTTGAGCAACACCGAATAATAGCCTGCAGTGGCTATCTCATCTTTGTGTGAATAACGTGAGCGATAGCCTGTTCGCAGATCAGTCATTGCAGTATCGCCTGGTACAGTAAATAGTTTTCCTGTTGTAGGCATTAGTGTAATACCCCCTACTTGAAATTCGTGCAAGCAAGGAAAACCTTCAATGCTTTTATCACGATAGTCATAGCCTGTAGCTTCCCAGCCCGATTTATTTCCATAATGTCCGTTGGTAGAGGGACCAGGTTTTGCCATGCCAAAAGGCAGTGATCCAGGTGCAAAATGGAAATATCTACAATGAGCCGTTCCGATACGTGGCTCTACATACTTGGTAAAATCTTCTTTGTAATCTTGTTTAGCATTGACATTGAGCAGTATTCCAAAGATATTTATAAGCAGTAGTAATATATATTTTTTCATTAGTTTACGATGTTTAAGTAGACAAGGCAAGCATAGTTTCCTAATTCTTATAGAACTACTATGGTTTTATGGGATTCTTAATATTTCTATAAAGTAGTTCTTATAAAGTTCAAAGTTTATAGATAATCTTATTTTGTCCCGATGTTATCTCCAAATTTTCTCTGTTCTCTTTGATAAACGAATCGATATGTCGTACACGTTTTTCTTCTAATATCTCATCAACGGCAATCAAAATTCCTGTTTCCTCAACATCGCCAAAGCCATAGTTGATAGCCGTACCAAAGAGTTTCATAGTAGGACTTAATCCCATATAGGCATTAACCAAAGGAGGAATGTTATATCCTAATAGTCTTATCTCTTTATTAAGAATGCGGTAATTTTCCTTAAAATCCTTTCCTCTAAATAGTTGTTCTAATTCGCTTGGATTTGTTTCTATGGAAAGAGGTTTCTTGGGAACAATTAGCTTATCCTTATCCCCGAAGTGCTTGTCTAAAAAATAAAGTATCATGTCTCTGCCTCGACGGATATACGAAGGGTACATCGTCATCTTTCCAAAAAAATATTTTACTGATGGATTGATAACTGTCAGTGCGCCTAAGCCATCCCACAAATTATCCAGAGCAAAAATACTCTTGGTATTAGCACGCACGTTTTGATATTCCAAGGCTACAAACGACCGACCCAGTTCTACTGTGTAAGGCATATAATCGGTTAAAAACTTTTGAGAGAATGAAAACAAATGACTGGTAGCTAACTTAGGCTGTCCATTTTCATCTAATTGCCAATCGGTTCCACATAGATATCGGTAGCCCCCAATAATCTCATCGGCATCAGGATTCCACACAATAAGTTGCTTGTAACAATTACTGCAAGTATCATATTCGTCAATATCCATAGATTTACCTGTGCCGCCCCCTGCCGTTCGGAAAGCTATTTCGCGCAAACGTCCTATCTCTCTCATAACGTTAGGAGCATTGTGCGCTGTAACTATAAATATTTGGTTATGACTTTTATTGGTAAGTCGTAATTGTCTGTCGGGAGTTAGTTCGGCTTTCAACAGCTTTTTGTCTATTGGTTGTATTATCTCTTCTTGCATGATGTATTGAGAGTTCATGAAATATATTTTCTAAGTACGATATGGGGCTCTACCTCACCTTGCTTTGTTCATCTTTTTATATGTTTTTTTTGTCTTGCTACAACTGATATACTTTGTTTTGCACATCCACTGCCCATTGCTGCGGCGTCTTTGTGTGGTCAAAGGCTTGCCACGGTATTGGCTTGCCTATGGTAATTTTGAATGTGTGGTGCATATTTTTAAACATTTCGTCTACTAAGAACAACATAGCAAAGTTTACTTTAGAATGTAATATCTTGCAAAGCCATGCTATTCGATAGAATCGTTCAGAGTTATGTCCTTCAAAGTGGATAGGTACAATATCACGATGGTGCTGTACACTCTTGGTGATAAACGTTTTTTTCCACATAATATCTCTTATTTCTCCGTTCTGTTTACGAGAACATAGCCCAGCAGGAAACATAATAATATGATTATCACTGCTAAACACCTCTTCTACCATAATAGGAAAGTTTCTACTTTGCTTACCCGTTTTATTGATTCCCACGCTTACAGCCTTCAGAGCAGGCAAGTTCATCAACAAGTCGTTGAGCAAATAGCGAAACTTGTCATCGTACTTTTTCCCAATGATAGAACCAATAGCCACACCATCAGCTCCACCCAGAGGATGATTAGACACAAAGGTATATAATTTGCCGTTATTCTTATCAGGTAAATTTTCCAATCCCTTTATTTCCAATTTTACATCCAAATACTTAATACAAGCCTCAAGCCATTGTGTTCCGCTAAGCTGTCTGTTTTTCCAAAGAAACTCATTTAGCAAATCCTGATGAACAATATGCTTCAGCCAATTGGTTATAAATGGTGGAATATATTTTACCTTATTACCCAATTTGCGTCGCAATATTTGGTCAATATCAATGGTTTTTTGTTTTATTGTACTCATTTTGGTAGAAAAAATATATTGCAAATGTAACATAACTTTTTGTAATATATCATCTTTTTATGAAAATAATATGGATAAAAGTTAAAGAAGGTGGCATAAAAGTAATAAATAGTACTATTAAGCGTATGTCTTGATTGATTTTAATGAAAGTTTTTATACAAAACGTTAGATGGAGAAATATGGCTTAATATGGGGGCTCCCGTTAAATGCATAGATAGGAAAAAGGTTCTTCACGTTAAAGCTATATGCTCTACATGGCAAGCGTCTATGCATTTACCCTAAGAACCTTTTTTACTAATAATAGTAAAGACAAGAAAAATCAATATTAGAAAAAACTTTTGCTATTTAGCTTTTCGTTCATTTGTGCTATCTGTACAGCGATGTATTGCTTAAAATTATTATTATCTAATATTTCTATATCATGATACAAGCCTAAGACAAATCTACCAACACCTAAATAACTTACAACTTCGGTTTCAAAGATCCAATGTTTATGATTGTTGGTATCTTGATGCGTAAAAGGAATAGACATTGGATATTCTTCGATTAATACATTATAAGCTAATTGTCCTAGACGTAACTTAATAGGTATCTTTGTATCACCACTAAACATAAAAATATCTGTATACACTTGTCGGTGTTTGCTTTCGTTTTCCCAATATACATCTAATATCTCCACATTCTCTACACGTGATAGCTTGAACGTTTTGCACATACCCGACAGCATTTCATAGCAACGTATATCCAACTCGTTATTCAGCAATAAGAAAGGCTCTACCACTCGGTCGGAAACAGTCTTGCTATGTGGAGAAGAATAACCTTTGAGCATAACCAACTTTTTTACCTCCATGGCTTCTTTTAAGATGCGCACGTGGTTGTGGATGCGCTGTAAGACCGCAGGCGAGAATGAACCTTCAAAACCATAGTATCTATCTATTTTGGCTTTTAGAGCAGTAAGCCGTAAGTCCTTTATGTTTACATCCTCCAATATTTGTCGTAAGTAACGTGCCTCATCAATTGTAAACACGATATTGTTATGCAGTTGTTTGAAAAACCGACTGTTGGTACTGATACGATAATAGATTCCATCGTTAATAACAGCAAATCCACTTTTACGAAAATAATCTAAGTAGTAATATAAATTTCGTCGTGAAATATGCATCAGTTCAGCCAATTGTTTAGCCGTATAATTATGGTTATCAGTAAGCAAAAGAATTAATTCTAATTCATTTCCAATTTTTTCTAAGCGCATAAAAAAGTAGTCTTAATTATTTACGAATTGTTAGTTTACAAGTTATTAGTATTAAGCTGGTTCTATAAATAAGCCCAAAATCTAACAAAGCTATAGAACCCTGTTTCCTTTTTATTTACAAACATCTCGTAAATTCTTGAAATAAAAATACTTATATTAATCTAAAGCTCTTTCGATGATAGGGTGTGATACCATATTGCTGGATGGCTTCTCTATGCTTTCGAGTAGGATAGCCCATGTTGCTTTGCCAATCGTATTGAGGATTTTCTATAGCCAGTTTATCCATGTAATCATCACGAAAAGTCTTGGCTAAAATACTGGCAGCTGCTATGCTTTGATATTTTCCATCACCTTTTATAATAGTGGTATAAGGTATGTTGTGGTAAGGCTTAAACCTATTGCCGTCGACAATGATAGCTTGCGGACGAACCTTTAATTGGTCTAAAGCACGGTGCATAGCTAAGAAACTAGCTTGCAAAATATTGATTTCATCAATTTCTTGTGGACTCGCCTCACCTACTGCCCAAGCTACAGCATCTGCCATAATACTCTCTCTGAGCTGGTTACGCTTTTTGCGAGATAACTTTTTAGAATCATTTAGTTCACCATTATTGTAATTGGGAGGCAAAATTACAGCTGCAGCAAACACACTACCTGCTAAGCATCCCCTACCCACCTCATCACATCCTGCTTCAATAAGGTCGGCATAAAAATATGGTTGCAGTATTGTTTTCATTTCTTTACTTGTTAAATATCATTAATAGATAACACGAATTAACAATAGCCATGGCGCTTGGAAAAATTAGTTCCATATCTGTCCCTACTTTTGCAGCATCAACAATAAATACAACAATGGAAAAGAACATTATTTTAAGCCAAGAGAACAGACAAAAAAGTATGTATCCAATGCCAATAGAAGCACATAACATACGTTTATCTATCAAGAAAGCATGGCAACTATTGCTGTTGCCGCTATCATGGTTGCGCCATTACTATGGAAGCATCATTGGAAAAGAAATAAGTTTTAAAGAAACAGCTTGGCTACTTCATGCACAACTATCCTTCGTAATAACTTTCTTTGCCATAGAATTATCATGGCTGACACGCATTGCATGCTTTATCTGGCTATTGTATGCTCTTTTCAGATGCAAGCAGATATTTGACTAAAACATCTTGCTGACACGCTTGATACCTGCAATAAGGATATCTATTTCTTCCTTGGTATTATACAATCCAAACGAAGCGCGTACGGTTCCCAGTACACCTAATCGCTCCATGAGCGGTTGGGCACAATGATGTCCAGTGCGAACAGCAACCCCCAATCTGTCAAGCAATGTACCCATATCCATGTGATGAATGTTGCCAACGTGGAAACTGATAACAGCATCCTTGTTCGTTACTGTACCAAAAATGCCCAAATTCTCGATGTTAGATAGCTGTTGAGTTGCATATTCTGTTAATTCGTGTTCGTGTTGTGCAATATTACCCATACCTATGTCTGACAGATAATCAAGGGCTTTGGCTAATCCGTGAGTAGCAATATAATCAGGTGTGCCTGCTTCAAACTTCAAAGGCGGATGCTCAAAGCTTACTTTATCAAATGACACATGGCTAATCATTTCGCCTCCTCCTTGATAAGGTGGCAGTTTATCCAACCATTCCTCTTTACCATAAAGTACGCCGATACCCGTTGGTCCATAAGTTTTGTGTCCGCTAAAGACAAAAAAATCGCAATCTATATCTTGTACATCTACTGCAAAGTGAGGTGTACTTTGTGCGCCATCAACCATTACAGGAACACCATGAGCATGTGCTACAGCTGTTATTTGCTTGACGGGGTTGATAGTTCCCAACACATTACTAACATGAGTAATGCTTACGAATTTAGTTTTAGGTGAGAACAGCTTTTCGTATTCGTCTAACAACAATTCGCCTTCATCGGTCATGGGTATTACTTTGAGTATAATTCCTCGTTTTTGTGCCTGTAATTGCCATGGAACTATATTAGAATGATGCTCCATAATCGAAACGATTACCTCATCACCTGCCTGCATAAAAGCATCACAATAGGTAGAAGCCACTAGGTTAAGTCCTTCGGTTGTACCACGTGTAAATACAATCTCGGAAGGAGATTTGGCATGAATAAACCGCTGAACGGTGGCACGTGCATTCTCATGAAGTTCGGTTGCCTGCTGCGACATCCAGTGAACACCACGATGAACATTGGCGTTGACATTTAGATACTCTTCTCGCATAGCATCCAATACACACATAGGCTTTTGTGTGGTAGCCGCATTATCTAAATAAACCAATGGTTTATCGTACACCGTTCTTGAGAGAATGGGGAAGTTTTTGCGAATAGATGAAATATTATAAGTCATGATATTTTGTTATATTGCTTGTGAAATACCCCCAAAAGCTTTCGCACAGACATGTAGAATGTCCCCTCCCCTTATCTGTACGAAAGCTTACATAATATGTTATTTACAACTATGGCATCCAGCGCATTTGTTGAGTTCACCTCTAAATCTCTTTTCTACTAAATAATGTAGACGGTCTTTAAGAGGCTCGAGCTGAATGTTATCAATTACCTCATTGATAAAGGCAAACTCCAACAAAAGTTTAGCTTCTTGCTCACTAATGCCACGCTGTTGCATATAGAACATAGCCTGACTGTTTAATTGTCCTACAGTAGAGCCATGCACACACTTTACATCATCGGCATAAATTTCCAATTCTGGTTGTGAGTACATATGTGCTTTCTTCGTAGTACATAAGTTTTGGTTTCGCATTTCGGCATTGGTTTTTTGTGCCCCCTCTTGTACTAATACACGTCCAGCGAAAGCTCCAGTAGCCTCATCGTCCAATACATACTTGTATAGTTCGTTGCTGGAACAGTGGGGAACGGCATGTAAGATGAACGTATTGTTGTCAACATGCTGCTTCTTATCAGCAATTACACAACCATTGCAAACGCTTTCGGCACCTTCTCCACGGAATGTTAAGTATAATTGATTGCGGGTAATACCATTATGCAAGGTAATGACATTGTGGTTAAATTTGCTGTTAGCTTGCTGCTCTACATAAATATTGCTTACACGTTTGTTCTTATCATGCGTCTCTTCCATGCAATATAAATCGAGCGAAGCATTATTACCCACATATACTTCGATTACTTGTGTAGCCAAAAAGTTGTGGTCATCTAAATTATGATCACAGAAAAGGAATTTAGCTTCTGAGCTTTCATCCATTATAATGAGTACACGACGGTTTACCAATAAGTCAACATCCGAACGCAAAAGGTTGATAACCTGTATTGTTTTATCAATCTTTACATTCTTGGGTACATAGATAAACAAACCATCTTGCGCCAACATTGTATTGAAAGCAGTAAGAGCATCGGTTCCTGTATTGGCAATCTTAGCGTAATACGTCTCTATCAACTGTGGATTTTCAGTAGCAATCTTGCACAAAGACGTTACAATTACTCCATGGGGCAATTGGGTAGAAGGTAAGTGTTTGGTGTAGAAAGCATCGTTTAATATGAAGTACAACGATGTACTGAGATTAGGCACATCACACTTGAAAGCCTCCTTTGGTTCGACAGGAATGTCCAAACGTTGCAAATTGAGTCCATAGTTAGGCTCAAACAAGGTATCTATATCTGTATAGCGATACCGCTCTACCTTGCGAGTGGGAAAGCCCAAGCGCTTAAAGTCATCGAAAGCTTTATCACGGACATTGTTCATTACAGGCGAGCTATACTGACATATCACGTTACGAGCTTCTTTGTATAAAACTATATATTGTTTTTCACTATTCATTTTTATCAACCTCCGCCTTGATCCAGTCGTATCCTTGTTTCTCTATAACTTTAGCCAATTCTGGTCCTGCCGTCTTTACAATTCTGCCTTTATAAAGGATATGAATAATATCAGGCTTGATTAAATCGAGCAGACGTTCATAGTGTGTAATCACGATAACACTGGTTTCAGGTGTATGTAACTTGTTTACTCCTTCGCCAACAATACGGAGCGCATCAACATCCAAGCCAGAATCTGTTTCATCAAGAATAGAGAGTTTGGGCTCTAACATTGCCATTTGAAAGATTTCGTTGCGTTTTTTCTCTCCGCCACTGAAGCCTTCGTTTACACTACGGTTAGACAGTTTGCTATCCAAATCAACAATTTGTCGACGTTCTTTCATCAACTTGATAAAATCACCAGCATTCATTGGAGGTAATCCCTGATACTTGCGTTTGGCATTAACCGCAGCGCGCATAAAGTTGGTCATAGACACACCGGGTATCTCTACAGGATATTGGAAAGAGAGGAACAATCCCTCATGCGATCTGTCTTCAGGAGCCATCTCCAACAAACTCTTTCCATTGAAGGTAACTTCACCTTTTGTAACATGGTATAAGGGATTACCAACGAGTACAGCACTGAGTGTACTCTTACCCGAGCCATTAGGTCCCATAATGGCATGTATCTCACCTTTCTTAATAGATAGGTTGATACCGTTTAATATTTGTTTGCCGTCAATCTCGGCATATAAATTCTTTACCTCTAACATGGTTATTCTTATAATAATGTTGTATAATATCTTTTTTTATCCCACTGTTCCCTCTAATGATACAGATAATAATTTTTGTGCTTCAACAGCAAACTCCATAGGCAATTGGTTAAGTACCTGCTTGGCATAACCATTTACAATTAAACTAACTGCCTCTTCGGTAGGAATGCCTCGCTGATTGCAATAGAATAGTTGGTCTTCGCTTATTTTACTGGTAGTTGCCTCGTGTTCAACAATAGCGGTATCATTGTGAACGTCTAAATAGGGGAATGTGTGAGCGCCACATGTGTTACCTAATAGCAAACTATCGCACGAACTATAGTTACGGGCATTGTCGGCATTAGCCGTAGCTTTTACCAACCCTCGATAAGCATTCTGACTGTGTCCTGCACTGATACCCTTTGAGATGATGGTACTCTTTGTATTCTTTCCTATATGAATCATTTTTGTACCTGTATCAGCCTCTTGATAATTATTGGTTACAGCTACCGAATAAAATTCTGCTTGTGAGCCATCTCCACGAAGAACACACGAAGGATATTTCCATGTAATGGCACTGCCTGTTTCTACCTGTGTCCATGACAATTTAGAGTTAACCCCACGACACTCGCCACGTTTGGTAACTAAGTTCAGCACACCGCCCTTACCATGTTCATCACCAGGATACCAGTTTTGTACGGTTGAATATTTTACTTCAGCATTGTTCATCACAATAATCTCAACAATGGCGGCATGCAATTGGTTCTCATCTCTCATCGGAGCAGTACATCCTTCCAAATAACTAACATAGGCATCATCCTCGGCAACAATCAGCGTACGTTCAAACTGCCCTGTGTTACGTGCATTGATGCGGAAATAAGAGCTTAATTCCATAGGGCAACGCACTCCTTTAGGTATGTGTACAAACGAGCCATCACTAAATACAGCACTGTTTAAGGCTGCAAAAAAGTTATCACGATATGGCACAACCGTACCTAAATACTTCTTTACCAAGTCAGGATGCTCTTTTATTGCCTCACCCATAGAACAAAAGATAATACCTTTTGCCTTGAGCTTGTCCTTAAACGTTGTCTTTACTGATACCGAATCCATAATGGCATCAACAGCCGTACCACTCAAAGCCAATCGTTCTTCCAAAGGAATACCCAATTTATCGAACGTCTTCTCTAATTCTGGATCTATCTTATTATTAGTAGGCTTCTTTGCCAATGGATCGGCATAATAAGATATATTCTGATAATCGATAGGGGGCAAATGAAGATGCGCCCATGATGGTTGTTTTAGAGTAATCCAATACCGATAAGCTTTTAATCGAAATTGGGTCATCCACTCTGGTTCGCCTTTCTTTTTAGAAATAAGACGAATAACATTCTCGTTAAGACCTTTGTCAATAATTTCAGTATCAACATTTGTGGTAAAGCCAAACTCATACTTTTGTTCTGCTACCTGTCTTACAAATTCATTATTATTATTATTTATTTCTCCCATAACAAAATACAGGGACATCCCCATGTTTCATGGATACCCCTGCAATATTTTATATATAAACTGCGTGCCACACTATTGTAAGCACAATATTGACTTCAAAGGAGGAGCTTATTATCTAAATAGTAGCTATCTATAATAGTTACTATGAGTAATGTTGTAGCTCACAGATTTAACGGACATTTATCCGATAACTCCCCTTAACTCCTTATCTAATCTCTTTTTACTTCTTTACCTGTTTTTAAATTTTATGAATGATCAAAGTGTTTGTTTCACCTGAATTTCGGTGTACGCCTCAATAATGTCGCCCTCAACAATATCGTTAAAGTTAACCAAACTGATACCACACTCAAAACCAGTAGCCACCTCTTTCACATCATCCTTGTAACGTTTCAAAGCATTGATGTCAGCTGTATGGATAACGATACCATCGCGAATAACACGAGCTTTGTCCGAACGATGTATCTTACCCTCGGTAACCATAGCACCCGCAACAGTTCCCACCTTAGATATTTTGTATACCTGTTTAACTTCAGCTTGTCCTGTTACTACCTCCTTAGTTACTTTATCAAGCATACCCTCCATAGCAGACTTCACATCGTCTATTGCATCATAGATAACAGAGTAAGTATTGATTTCAACACCATTCTGCTCTGCCAACTTACGTGCTTGTGCCGACGGACGAACTTGGAAACCAACAATAATTGCATCTGATGCATCTGCTAATGTTACATCACTCTCACTAATTTGTCCTACTGACTTGAAGATAACGTTAACGTTAATCTTCTCAGTAGACATTTTTATGAACGAGTCGCTCAAAGCCTCAACACTACCATCGGTATCACCCTTTACTATGATATTAAGCTCCTTAAATGAACCCAAAGCAATACGGTGAGAAACATCACTCAATGTTAAACGTTTCTGTGTGCGCAAACCCTGTTCACGCTGTAATTGCAAACGTTTGTTGGCAATCTCTCTTACCTCTTGCTCACTATCCAATACATGGAAGCGATCGCCCGCAGTAGGTGCACCGTTCAAACCTAATACTATAGCTGGTTCTGCAGGCTTTGCCTCTTGTATACGCTGGTTACGAACATTGAACATAGCCTTGATACGTCCCCAACTGGTTCCAGCAATCATATCATCACCTACACGCAATGTACCATTGCTAACCAATACTGTAGATACATATCCACGACCTTTATCCAAGCTCGACTCAATGATACTACCTGTTGCGCAACGATTAGGATTTGCTTTCAAGTCAAGCATATCAGCTTCCAACAATACTTTCTCCAGTAACTCGTACACTCCTTTACCTGTCTTTGCGCTAATCTCCTGACATTGGTATTTACCGCCCCACTCTTCTACGAGCAAGTTCATTTGTGCCAAGTCTTCACGTATTTTATCAGGATTAGCTCCTGGCTTATCTATTTTGTTAATAGCAAATACCATAGGAACATTAGCTGCTTGTGCATGCGCAATAGCTTCTTTGGTAGTAGGCATTACACTGTCATCGGCTGCTATAATGATAATTGCAATATCAGTAACCTGTGTACCACGAGCACGCATCGCAGTGAACGCCTCATGACCTGGGGTATCTAAGAAGGTAATATTGCGTCCATTCTTTAATTTAACGTTGTATGCTCCAATGTGCTGTGTAATACCTCCAGCTTCACCAGCTATCACATTAGTATTACGAATATGGTCAAGTAAAGAGGTCTTACCATGGTCTACATGTCCCATAACAGTAACAATAGGTGCACGAGTTACCAAATCGTTCTCATCATCTATCTCCTCAGCAACAGCTTCCTGTACTTCTGCACTTACATATTCGGTCTTAAATCCAAACTCGTCTGCTACTAAGTTGATAGTTTCAGCATCCAAACGCTGGTTGATGGATACCATTACACCAATGCTCATCAATGTTCCAATCAGTTTGTTTACATCAATGTTCATCATAGTTGCCAACTCACTAACTGTTACAAATTCTGTCAACTTCAGTATCTTACTCTCCTTACGTTCCTCCTTAGCCTCAGCACTTATACGCTCTTGCACGGCATCACGTTTTTCTTTACGATACTTAGCACCTTTCTTGTTCTGGCTACCTTTGCTGGTAAGTCTTGCCAAGGTTTCTTTTACCTGGCGTGCTACTTCCTCTTCATTAACCTCTAATGGTTTTTGGTTGTAGCCTTTATTCTTATTCTTTTTATTTTTCTTCTTAGCACTGCGATTTTCACCGTTATTATTATTTCCATGGTTAGTGCCGCCACCGTTATTTCCTATTTGTTTTGAAGCAGCATTAATGTCAACACGTTCTTGGTTAATGCGTACACGCTTTTTACGTCCACGCTTCTCCTCACGCTCTTTGCGGCGTTCTTCTTTCGTTTTCTTTTTAGGACGAGTACTCTGGTTAATGGCACTCAAGTCTATCTTTCCTAAGACATTTACCTTTGGCCCATTTTGTATCTTTAGCTCACTTTTTGTTTGGAAAATACCATCATTTTCCTTTTTATCGGTTACTGTTGCTTGCTTTTCTTTTACTTCGGGTTGTTTTTCCTTCTTTTTAGCAATTTGCTCTTTAGGCTTTTCTGTTACTGTTTCTTTCTTTTCAGTATTTTTTTTAGCTTCAGCCATTTTTTCTGATATTTTCTCTGTTTCCTTTTTCAGCTCTTTCTTTTTAGGAGTTTCATTAACCGAAGTTGATGTTTTTGTTTCTACAGGCTTCACTATTTCTTTCTTTTCAGGCTCTGTGCTGACGGCAGCAGCTTTCTTCTCGGGTTCTACTTTCTTTTCTTGAGCCTTAGGTTGTTCTTGAACAGCAGATTTTTTAGCAACAGGCTTCTTTCCAACAGCATTCAAGTCTATTTTGCCAAGAGGCTTGTATTGCTGTCGTGAATCAGTTTTCAGCAGTTTTTCTGCCTGTTTATCTTTCTTTTCTGATGTATGTTTTTTCTCTTTTGTCTTTTTGGGGAATATCTTTTCAGCTTGATTGCGCACTTCAGCATCTTGCTTAAATGCTTCTACAAGTGCTTTATACTGTGCGTCGTTGAGCTTAAAACTGGGTTCGGCTTTTACCTCACCTAACTCATTTTTCTTTTCAAGGAATTCAACTGCCGTTTGAAGTCCTATATTTAATTCACGTAATGCTTTATTTAATCTGATGCTCATTGATATTTATTTAACTCTTATTCTTCTATTAGATTTCACATTGCTATACTCTCCTTTTTTTTATATATAGACATATCATCTATACAAGAGCCCCAATTTGTTGATAGGGGCTCATATATAAAGTGTAGAATGCTACTGTTCAAATTCTGCTTTTAACACGTTAATTAGATTGTCAACCGTTTCTTCTTCCAGGTCGGCTTTCTCAATTAACATTTCACGAGGCGCATTGAGTACTTGTTTAGCGGTATCTAAGCCAATTGCTTTGATAGCATCAATAACCCATTGGTCTATCTCGTCTGCAAACTCATCTAAGTAGATGTCTTCGTCTGCTTCTTCATCTGCTATCTCTCTGAATACATCAATAGTGTATTCGGTGAGCATAGAAGCCAACTTGATGTTAAGGCCTCCACGGCCAATTGCCAAGCTTACCTCTTCTGGGCGCAGGTAAACCTCTGCCTTGTGGCTTTCTTCATCTATATTGATGCTACTGATGCGAGCTGGACTTAAGGCACGTTGTATTAATAGTTTTATATTAGATGTATAGTTGATAACATCAATATTCTCGTTGCACAATTCACGTACTATGCCATGTACACGACTGCCCTTTACACCTACGCAGGCGCCTACTGGGTCAATGCGCTCATCATAGCTCTCTACTGCTATCTTAGCACGCTCGCCTGGCATACGAGCAATCTTTTTTATAGAAATTAATCCATCGTTAATCTCAGGTACCTCAGCCTCTAACAAACGTTCTAAGAACATAGGACTGGTACGAGAAAGAATAATCTTAGGATTGTTGTTCTCATTATCAACTCTTAAAATCACCGCACGAATAGTTTCACCTTTGCGATATTGGTCTGCTGGTATCTGTTCTGCTTTAGGAAGTATTAACTCATTGTTTTCATCATCAATAACTAATACCTCACGTTTCCATATCTGATATACCTCACCTGCAATAATCTGCCCAACACGATCCTTATACTTATTATATAATGAGTCGTGCTCTAACTCTAATATCTTAGATGCTAAGGTTTGGCGAAGGTTCAAGATAGCTCTGCGCCCAAACTTAGTAAAGTTAATAGGTTCTGATACCTCTTCTCCTATTTCATAATCGGGTTCTATAGACAAAGCTTCTTTTAGTGCTATTTCTTTGTTTTCATCTTGCACTTCACCGTCGGCTACAACTATACGGTTGCGATATATCTCGAAGTCGCCTTTATCTGGGTTTACGATAACATCAAAGTTTTCATCGCTCCCATAAATCTTGGCAAGTACGTTACGAAAGCTCTCTTCCAACACACTTACCAAAGTAGCACGATCAATATTTTTCGTTTCCTTAAACTCGCGAAAAGTATCTATCATACTCATGGTTTCTTCATCTTTCTTTCTTGCTGCCATAGCGTTATATTGTTATTATTTTTATAATTTGCACGTTAGATACAAAAATATCTTAGTTGAAGTTAATAATATACTTAGTATATTTTACCTTGTCCATTTGGTATGTATGGTCAACAGGTTGTAATACGGGGCGTTTCTTTCCTTCTACCTTTACTTTCTCTTCAACCGTTACCACAAAACTATTGCCATTTACCTCTTTTAAAATACCTTTTACTTTCTTTCCATCAACATCGAGTACCTCTACTTCTTTTCCTATAAAATTGATGTACTGCTGCGGAACCTTGAAAGGCTGTCCCAGTCCAGCCGACCCAACTTCTAGTTCATAATCTTCTTCATCGCGGTTCAACCTGCTTTCTATGTATTTGCTTAGTTCTACACAATCTTCAATCCACACGCCGTCTACATGGTCTATTTCCACGACTATTTTGTCGTCTTTACTAACTTCAACATCTACTAAGAAATATTCTTTGCCTTGAAGCCATTCTTCAACCAATCCTTTTACGACTTTTTTATCAATCATATTTTTTCAATTAGTACGATAAAATTCTTTTCGTCTGCTGGTAGGTGCTATCGTATTTTGCTTTGCACCTGTTTGTTCTATTAAACAAAATGAGGGACTTTTGAGAAGCCCCTCATTCCACTGAACACTGCAAAGTTACATTATTTATATGATACAGCCAAATAAAAATAGAAGATAATAACAATTGTTATCAATAAATGGCATATATTTTCTTGTCATACTTCATACAAATATATATAGGGCGGTTTTATAAATTACCACCGTAAAGTTTTTTTTATTCTTATTGCAATATAGAATTCTTATTTTGTGCTAACAAATAGAATACAAAATAATATACAACAGAATAAGCGTATTTTACTCAGAACGATTGTTCTGTTTTCTTGACTCACACGATATTGTTCATGGCGATAAACTTATGCCTCTCTTGAATAATCGTATACTGGTAGTATTACGAATAATTTCTCTATGCTTAAGTGTCATTAATGTAGGGTAATATTCTCCCAGAAGACAGGTGGCGAGCTTAAGCGTGCTACTCTTTTAAAAGAAGATTGTCTTACAGATAACTTGGTCTCATATAAACTATGAAAAATCTTTACTTACACTCTCACTACTCGCATATTTATGAACATCAAGGGGTATGGTCAAAAATATGCCCAAAATAAGCAAGTTTATATTTGCTTAATTTTCAATGATTTAATTTATTTCTTGTGTTTTTTTTACTACTAATGATATTGAGTTAAGCCCATTAAAGTATGCAGATAGTATGGCTCTTTGCATTACTTAGTGGCATTAAAGTATGCAAATAGTGAGGCTGTCTCAATGGGTTAATAAAAATAAGAGGACAAAATAGGTAATCAAAGCTCTTTTTATGCTGTTTTTATTTCTAGAATGCAATTTTGAAAACTGTCAGTTTATTTTACAAATAATACATATTTGTCATTGTGTAAAAAGAGTTAATAAAACCTCGAAATGTTTAATTCGTCAATATTTTTTTTGAAAATGTGGGGATGTTCGGCTTGAGAGTCCGTTTATATTGATAATCATGTTAGCTGAAGCGAACCTATTTTTTTTTGCAATATCTGGCATGTTGTATTAAGGTCGGTTCTATAAATTACCACCGTAAAGTTTTTTTATGTCTGTGTTTTTACGTTTTGTCATCTTGTGGGCTCTTTTTGTATAAAACAGGCTGCGCCTCAACAATTCAAACAAGTTTGATTGTATTCGGCTTGCTCCGTTTTTGGTTCAATTTGCTTGTTCGTTCAGTCGTATAGCTCTCTATACTCCTTCACTCATAAACAAATTGGCCTCAAAAAAAAAGTTTCACAATCTGTTAAAGCTAATTTATAGAACCGCCCTTAAATATTTTCTTTTGTTCAGTATTCTATGCATATACTTTTTTTTGTATACTACAATGCGTCCATTGATACGCTGATGAAACCATGATACACTTTTAGCTGGCTCTATAAATAGAAAAAATAGAGAAACTCCTTCTTGTTCGCTTTTTATACTGTTTAACTTATTAAGTAGAAGTTTTTTCGTACCTTTGCATCCTAACAACAAAAACAATGAAAAAACTCTTTATTGAGACATACGGATGTCAAATGAACGTGGCTGACAGCGAGGTTGTTGCATCAGTCATGGGAATGGCTGGTTATGAAATTTGCGACAAAGAAGAAGAGGCTAATGCTATATTCTTAAATACATGTAGTGTTCGTGAGAATGCCGAAAACAAGATATATAACAGGCTGGATGCACTACATGCTGAGCGAAAAAAAGGAAGGAAACTGATTCTCGGTGTACTGGGATGTATGGCCGAACGGGTGAAAGATGATTTGGTAGAAAATCATCATACCGATTTGGTGTGCGGTCCTGATGCGTATTTGAACTTACCTGACATGGTAGCGCAAGCTGAAATTGGACAGAAAGCTGTGAATATAGATTTGTCGAAGACAGAAACATACAAAGATATTGTTCCTCAGCGTTTGCTTATAGGTAAGATTAGTGGTTTTGTAAGTATCACACGTGGCTGTAATAACTTTTGCCATTACTGCATTGTGCCTTACACCAGAGGTAGAGAGCGTTCGAGAGATATTGAGAGTATTTTGTGTGAAGTGCGCGATTTGCGTGATAAGCATTACAAGGAGATAACATTATTGGGGCAGAATGTAAACTCTTATAGGTTTGTTGTGCCCGAACATCAATCGGAGACAGGCGAAACAATTCCAGAAGAAATTATTAACTTCCCAAAGCTTTTGCGTCGTGTAGCACGTGAGGTTCCTAACATTCGCATTCGCTTTACATCGCCTCACCCAAAGGATATGAGCGATGAAACATTGCACGTAATAGCCGAAGAGCCTAATGTTTGTAATCATATTCACTTGCCAGTACAGAGCGGAAGCGATAAGATATTAAAGTTAATGAACCGCAAATATACGGTTAAATGGTATATGGATCGTGTAAATGCCATTCGTCGTATCATACCAAATTGTGGTATTTCTACCGATATATTCGTGGGTTATCATGGAGAGACAGAAGAAGATCATCAATTATCGCTTGCTTTGATGCGAACAGTAGGCTATGATTCTGCTTATATGTTTAAGTATTCTGAGCGTCCTGGTACGTATGCTTCCAAGCATTTGCCAGATGACGTGCCAGAAGAAGAGAAGATACGTCGACTCAATGAGATGATACATCTGCAAACAGAACTGAGTGCTATTTCTAATAAAAAAGATGAGGGCAAAGAGTTTGAGGTATTAGTAGAAGGATTTAGCAAGCGTAGCAGAGAGCAACTTTGTGGCAGAACGGAGCAAAACAAGATGGTGGTGTTTGACAAAGGCAAGCATCACATTGGTGAGACCGTTCGTGTTCGTATTATTAAAAGCACCTCTGCTACATTGTTTGGAGAGGCAGTTTAGGCTGGTTCTATAAATTACCACCGTATATTGTAAGTATTTTTTTTGAAATACGCTTGTTATCTTTTGGCTTCTTTTTATAGAAAACAGGCTGTGTCTCAATTATTCAAACAAGTTCGATTGTATTCGGCTTGCATTGTTTTTTTTTAATGTAAGTTTGTATAGGTGTGTAACTCGCTACACTCTTTTACATACTTACATTTTGTTATCAAAAATAATTTTACAATCTAACAAAGTTAATTTATAGAATCAGCCATATATATATACGTTCTCTTATTTATTCAATCTCCAAGTAACACCGTCTTTGGTATCCTTCACTTCAAAGCCATTGGCTGCTAATTCATCACGAATTTGGTCGCTGGTAGCCCAATCCTTAGATGCTTTAGCCTTGGCTCTTAACTGAAGAACCATGTCAACTACTTTTCCGTATGCCTTTTCACGAGCATCATTGTTGTTACCTTTCTCGCTCTTAAGACCTAACAAGTCGAAAGCAAACAAGTGCATTACTTCGTTTAATTCAGTAAAGTCTGCTGCATTGATGCTGCCCTTATGATTGAGTAATGTATTGATAAGGTGGCATGCCTCAAACAACTTACTGATAACAACAGGCGTTTGCAAATCATCGTTCATTGCATCGTAGCACTGCAGGCGCAATACACTTACTGCTTTATGTGTAGCATCATCAGAAATTGCAGATGGCTGTATGCGCTCTAAATCAGCAATGCCATTCATTAAACGTTCCAATCCTTTCTGACTTGCTTGCAGGGCTTCGTTAGAGAAATCTACTGTTCCACGGTAGTGAGCAGACAGAATAAAGAAACGAATAGTCATGGGAGAATAAGGCTGTTGCAAGCTATCGTGCTTGCCTGTAAAGAATTGTTCGAGTGTTATGAAGTTGCCCAAGCTCTTTCCCATTTTCTGTCCATTGATGGTAATCATGTTGTTGTGCATCCAATAATGTACCATCTGGTCGCCTTGGCTGGCTACAGCTTGTGCTATTTCACATTCGTGATGTGGGAAGACAAGGTCCATCCCTCCACCATGAATATCGAAATGGTTGCCCAAATATTTGCGTCCCATGGCGGTACACTCACAGTGCCATCCAGGGAAGCCATCGCTCCACGGACTGGGCCACCGCATGATATGTTCGGGCATGGCACGCTTCCAAAGGGCAAAGTCTACTTGGTTGCGCTTCTCGCCTACACCGTCCAACTCACGACTGTTATTGATGACATCGTCCAAGTTTCGCCCAGAGAGAATGCCATAGTGATGCTCTTTATTATACTTCTCAATATCAAAGTATACCGAGCCGTTGCTCTCGTAGGCATAACCATTGGCAAGTATCTGCTTTACCAGTTCCTCTTGTTCTATGATGTGCCCTGTGGCATGTGGCTCGATACTTGGAGGCAATACGTTAAGAGCTCGCATGGCATCGTGATAGCGATTGGTATAATATTGAGCTATCTCCATGGGTTCCAATTGTTCCAAGCGAGCTTTCTTCTCTATTTTGTCGTCTCCTTCATCAGCATCGTGCTCTAAATGGCCTACATCGGTGATGTTTCGCACATAACGTACTCTGTAACCAAGGTGCTTGAGATAACGAAAAAGAATATCGAAGGTAATGGCAGGACGGGCATGACCTAAGTGCGGATCGCCATAAACAGTAGGACCACACACATACATACCTACGTTGGGGGCATGTAAAGGTTTGAAGAGCTCCTTTTTACGTGTCAGGGTATTATAAACAAAAAGTTTCTGTTCCATATTTTAGACAAAAATAAATACTAAGTTGCAAATTTACGCTTTTTTTGTCAGAAGAGCAGAAGAAACAGAAGTTTTTTCTTATGGGCGGTTCTATAACTTACACACCACCGTAAAGTTTTTATGTCAGCCTTTTTACGTTTTGTCATCTTGTAGACTCTTTTTGTATAAAATAGTCTCACAATCTATTAAAGCTAATTTATAGAACCATCCTTATTTCTAAAACGGACGACTTATGTTTCTCTTTCGCTTTTCTGTCGCCAAAAGAACAAGTGGTTATGTCCTAATGTATAACACCGTAGTGTTTAAGGGCGTTGTATATACCATTATCGTCAACTGATGTGGTGATATAATCTGCCTTCTGTAGTAAAGTGGGGACAGCATTGCCCATGGCTACCCCCACACCTGCTTCTTGTATAATAGAGAGGTCGTTACCGCCATCGCCAAAAGCCATAGTTTCGTCTATGTATAAACCTAAGTATTGTGCCATAGCATGCAACCCTTGTCCTTTATCAGCAGCTCGTGAAGTGATGTCAGAAAATTCTGGATGCCATCTACCCGACTGGCAATTGGGTAGCTTAGACATGAGTTCTGCTTCTTGTTGTTCTGTAATAAATGGTGTTAATTGTAAGATAGGCTCTTGTAATACTTTATCTAAAGAAACGATGTTATCGTCAATCTTTACCTTTAATAATTCGAGGAAGATACGATTAAACTGTTCGTTTTGTTGATATATACAAACGTGCCTTGTACCTACCACAGCACAACAAAACTGTTGTTTGCGAGCTTCGTTCAAGACGAAATCTACACTCGGCTTAGCTATCTCGTGTCGGCAAACATCGTCATCGCCCACAAAACAGTAAGCTCCATTAGTGGTAATGTAGCCATCTATTAAATGTTCAATGGTATCTAGTACCGTAATAAGCGTTAATGGACGCCCAGTAGATATATAAACCTTTACACCATTTGCTTTTGCTTCGGTTAGAGCTTGAATGGTAGATGTTGGTATTTGGTGCGTCTTAAAACTTACCAATGTACCATCTATATCAAAGAATAAAGCCTTTATTCTATTGTTCATATCTTTTTTATACAAAGGTAAAACAAATAAGAATGTCCTAAAAATTTAAGGAGTTAAGATTTAATAATCTACAGAATAACATATCGTTTAAATAAAATTATGTACCTTTGTCAAAACAGCCTAATAAGAAAAGAAGATATGAAACAAATTATTAGTCATCTTACTGATAACGATGCTTACACATTTAGTTGTCAGTATTACATTCTACAAACATACCCCAGAGCTGAAGTAGAATATCACTTTTTTGATCGCTGTCATTTACTTTATCCACAAGGCTTTGCCGCTTTGGTAAAAGAACAGATAGGCTATATGCCTCAAGTAATGATTACCGCTGAGGAGATAGCATTTATGAAAGAAAAGATGTATTACCTACCCGAATGGTATTTTACGTTTCTTCGTGGCTATCGATTTAATCCTCACGAGGTAACGGTAACGCAAGACGAAGAGGGACTTTTGCAGATAGTAGTACGTGGCAAATGGTATTCTGCCATTATGTGGGAGATGCCTATCCTCTCTATTGTTTCAGAATTGATGCATTATGTACGTGGTGAACATGAACATTACGATAAAGAACATGAACAACAACGTGCCATTGAGAAGACGAAAGAGATATTGAAGAATGGTCTTGTATTGGGAGATATGGGGACACGTCGGCGTTTCTCATTCGATCATCACGACATGATTATCAAAACAATGAAAGAAGTGTTTGAAAAAGGTGGCTATGACGATGAAACAGGACATCACGATTGGATGGGACGTTTTACTGGTACCAGCAATGTTTATCTGGCAATGAAACATCAACTTACACCTATCGGCACTATGAGTCATCAACTCATACAGTTTGAAGAGAACGTAAGTGGTGTGTTTGAATGCAACTTCAATGTCATGAAAAAATTTAGTGATGTCTACGATGGCGATAATGGTATTTATTTGTATGACTGCTTTGGCGATAAAGTTTTCTTCAGCAATTTGTCTAAGCGCATGGCAATGATGTTTACTGGATTGCGTGTTGATAGTGGTGATGAGAAAGAACAAACCGAAAAAATTATTGAGAAATACAAGAGTCTTGGTATTAATCCTGCAACTAAGCAGGTGGTATACAGCAATGCACTAGATGTAAAAAAGGCAATACAGATACATCGCTATGTAAATGGCAGAGTACAAGATAGTTATGGCATGGGTACGTTCTTAACCTGCGATGTTGAGAATGCTGTTCCCATGAACATTGTCTTAAAGCTTACACACTGTCGTATTACCGAGAAGCGTGAATGGCACGACTGCGTGAAATTGTCGTGCGATCGTGGAAAAGTAATTGGTAATGCTGATAAATGTGCCTATTTGTTAAAGCTCATTCACTAAATGCCGTGAGTAGAATTAGTTTTTTTTAGGGGGGGGGATGCTTGAATTTAAACAAAGGTAAGGAGTTCTGATAAAGCCCATCAATCAATACTTAGTTAATTATAATAACCGCTTGATAATGAAGAGCTAATTAACTTAATATAGCTAATATAATTTGATTAAGTGGCTAATTTCCAGTTTTTAAAAGAAAGCCAAACATTGAGTAAATGACATCAGAACCACTCAACCAATATATGGAAAGTTGCGTAGCCATTATCTCAAATTTTAACGAACTATTGATAATTGACAATATATCCGAAACATTGCAACCGCAAAGTCGCCTTGGTTGTTTTTAATGTATTGCAACACTGGCTGTACACTTGCAGACTTGCTTATCTGTTTTTGACACGTCACCTCAACCGACCCTTCTTCTCCCTGCTTGAAATGAGCATACTGTAAGGAAAGTCCAGCGTTCATCTCCCTTTTGTTATATACGCATCCTATTTCGGCATACCGATGACAGCCCGCGTTGACGTCGGTGTTCTCTGAATATTGAGCCATGAGGTTAAGACTTCCGTCATGATAGGTTCCAACATTCTGTTCGGCATATATCCACCAAACTGCGCTCGCCTTTTGGCGACACTCAGCCAAACTTCCATACTTCATATTGGCGATGCGCAAGGCAGAGTGATAAGCCGCACCCACGAAATAGGACGAGTGATGAATGCTGTACTTGAACTCTGCTACGTCAAAAACACCATCATTTTTAGGATTGAGCGTAAACGGCAGATTGTCGTGCGTCCAACCATTATATCCTCTTCCGTTGTATAAAGCATTCCTAAACCTATACGCTCCCTTATGAGCCTCAAAAAAGAGCGTAAGCCCACTCATAGGATAGTTGGCGATGGGATAGCTTGCGGACAGTGTGGGAAAGATTCCACACGAGCTGTTTGTAAAAAGAGATGTACAGGCAGAGGTGAAGAAATCCTCGTTCACATTTCGCACGCCAGCAAACAGTTTGTAATGTTTCCATTCTTTAGTGTACCCCAACAGTGCGATGGCCGCCAAACAATTTTCTTCTTCTATGTTAGAAAACGTTTGATAATCATTGACGATGTTTCCATGCGCTCTCACTATATGAATAGTTGCAAGACCGAAGGATGAATGCCGCCCCATGGGTATGCTTGCCTGCAGTCTGAGCAAATTTACAAGATTGCTTTTCCCGCTCTTTGCGCATTGCCACTCGGTAGTGTATTGCCCTGACACCTTTTGCGCAAGCCCCATATAATGAACGGCACAGCCCATCACAAGCAACAATATCCTTTCTTTCATAACCATCTTTTGTATTTGCGTATATATAAAACCTTGATACCTTGTGTAAGCAAACAATAACAGAACAAAATAGCCAACAGCCAGGGAAAATAATTCCAAGGCAACGGTGTGAAACCTATCGAAACCCCCAAGTTGGTGAAAGGCATACAGATGCCAAGAACCATGATGGTGAAAGTCATGAAGAGTACTGGCCACGATGCAGTGCTTTGCACAAAAGGAATTTTGCGTGTGCGTATCATGTGAACAATGAGTGTTTGCGAAAGCAGACCTTCCACGAACCAGCCAGATTGAAACAAAGATGCCATATCCATACGATTGCAATCAAACATCCACCACATAAGGGCATAGGTCGCAATGTCGAACACAGAGCTGATTGGACCTATCAGTATCATGAAATGACTGAGGTCTGAAGAATCCCATACTCGAGGTTTGCTCAAATAGTCTTTGTCCATACGATCAAAAGGAATGGTAGTCTGAGAAATGTCGTACAGCAAATTTTGTATCAGCAGATGTATCGGCAACATGGGCAAGAAGGGGAGGAAAGCACTCGCCACCATGACACTGAACATATTGCCAAAGTTAGAACTGGCTGTCATCTTGACGTATTTGATGATGTTTCCGAAAGTTTTTCTTCCCTCTACCACTCCATCCTCAAGAACCATCAAATCTTTCTCAAGTAAGATGATGTCGGCACTTTCTTTTGCTATGTCAACAGCCGAGTCTACCGAAATGCCTACATCCGACTCTCTCAACGCTGCGGCATCATTGATGCCATCGCCAAGGAATCCTACCGTATTGTTTTGTTTCTGCAAAATTTGTATGATTTCTACTTTCTGCATGGGTGTAAGTTTAGCGAAGAGCGTACCCCTCTGCACGGCTGCGCTTTTCTCCTCGGCAGTCATTTCTCTCAACTCTCCTCCCGTGTACATAATGGTAGAATCGATACCTACTTGTCTCGAGATAGTTCTTACCACCGCATCATTATCTCCAGACAACACCTTTATTTCTATTCCATGCGAATGAAGTTCGCAAATGGCTTGTGCGGCAGACTCCTTTGGCGGATCAAGAAAAGCAAGGTACCCGATGAGAACCATCTCGCACTCGTCTTCAACCTCAAAGTTGTTTTCCTTATCCAAAAAGGTCTTACGAGCCAACGCTAACACACGCATGCCTTTGTTGTTCATGTCTTCCACTATCCGCATGGCTCGTTGCTTTAGGCTGTCAGTGAGTGGTTTCACCTCTCCATCCGTTTCCGCATACGAGCAAATGGAAAGCATTTCCTCCACGGCACCCTTGGTGATGATTTGCCGTTTTCCTTTATTATCCTCTACCACGACCGACATCCGCCTACGCACGAAGTCGAACGGTATCTCGTCCACTTTGCGATAATTGTCGCTCAGTGATTCAAGCTGCAACTCTTTTACATGTGAGAGGATGGCACAATCCATGAGGTTCTTAAGGCCTGTCTGGAAATAACTGTTGAAATATGCGTGCCGCAAAATTCTGTTGTTCACATCCTCCGTTCCATCGGCGTTTATATGTTGTTCCAACACGATATGGTCTTGCGTCAGCGTGCCCGTCTTGTCAGTGCAAAGCACATTCATGGCGCCAAAGTTCTGAATGGCGTTCAAATCTTTGACAATAGTCTTTTTGCGAGACATCTTTAACGCCCCTTTGGATAGGTTGGCGCTCACTATCATGGGTAACATCTCTGGCGTAAGTCCCACTGCAACCGAGATGGCAAAGATGAAAGCTTGCAGCCAGTCGCCCTTTGTGACACCATTAACCAAAAACACGAAAGGCACCATAAAGAGCATGAAACGTATGAGCAACATACTCACTTTCGTGATACCTCTGTCAAAAGCTGTTGTTGCCCTATGCTTTACAACGTTCTTCGCAATAGTCCCTATATAGGTATCGTTTCCTGTTGCGAACACGATACCCTTGGCGGAACCGCTCAGCACGTTAGAGCCCATATAGCAAATATCCTCAAGTTCTATCTCGCTTCCAGAATGATTGTTTTCTTCTTGTATGGAGCAAAACTTTTCCACGGCATCTGATTCGCCCGTCAACGTAGATTGACTTACAAACAAATCTTTAGCCTCTACAATACGCATATCCGCCGGTATCATGTCGCCCGCCGCCAACATCACGACATCGCCTGGCACCAAGTCTTCTATGGCAATCTCACCAGTGTCATTCAACCGCTGCACGTAACAAGTGTTGGTGACCAGCTTTTGAAGTGCCTCACTCGATTGGTTGGCCTTCCATTCTTGCCAAAAGCGCAAGATGGCGCTCAGCACAATCATGGTTGAGACGATAATGATGGATGTCCAATCCTGCTTGCCATGCGGTGCCGTGAGCACGTCCAGTACAAACGATATGGCTATCAGTACCGTAAGTACGCCTACAAAGGGGTTGATAAAAGCTTTGACGAAAGTGACGAGAGGATTCTTTTTTTGTTCATGTATCACCTCATTCTTTCCATATACAGATTGCCGTTTCTCCGCTTCTTCCTGTTGCAATCCATGTGTTGTGGTGTTAAGATAATGGAACACGGCATCTACTGGCTGCTGTGCAACCTGAAACACCTTGGCTGCATTGAAAGAAACGTGAACACGTTTTGTTCTCTTCCACATATTATTAATGTTTTAGTGGGTTTATACTCCGTTCGCTCATTTGCAATGCAAAAGTAGTCTTACTTTTACACATGGGGTATTAGAGAACTATTAGAAAAAAATTAAAATTTAATTAGAAGGTGGTTCTATAAATTAGCTTTGCAAAGCTAATTTATAGAACCACCCTTAAACGTGCAAAAGTTTTACTATGAAGGTGGTGCCAGAGCCTCGTTGTGAGTGAACTGCTATCTCGCCCCCGTGTAGCAATATAATCTTTTGCGTAAGAGCCATACCAATGCCGTGTCCCTCCACTATTTTCTCATTCTCCCCGCGATAAAACAGGTTAAACAAATTTCTCTTGTCAATGTCGGTCATACCCTTCCCGCTATCAGACAGTCGAATGATAGACCATTCTTTCCAAAAGGATATTTGAACAGACGACAGTTTGTTATCCGAGTATTTGCAATTGTTCTCTATGAGATTAGAGAAAGCGATACTAAGTAAGTAAGGGTTGGCGTTGACGGTAACGCAACGCTCATCGTCGCTGTCCTCTTCATCAAATATCAATTCTATGCTATAATCGGGATGACTACGGAGTATGAGTGTTCTTACATCAAGTAGAATTTCATCAAGTCTAACCTCTTTCATGCTGATTTGCTCACGCTGATAGTCAGCCTTTGCCAAATTGAGCAACCCATCAATCAACCGGCTCATGCGCTTGGCGTCGTGCAAAACATTTTGCATTGCATCTACATACTGCGGCTCAGTTCTGCGTTTTTGTAAAGCCACGTCCAGCTCAGTGGTTATGGCTGCTAATGGATTACGAAGCTCGTGGGCTACATTGCTGACAAACATTTTTTGTGCTTCAAACGACTTTTCCAGTCGTTCAAGCAAGGCATTAAATGCGATGGCCAGTTCTCCCAACTCATCGTTTGCACATTTCACAAACAAACGGCGGTCTATATGTTTGGCTGTAATGTTCTCAACTTCTTCCACAATTCTCCGTATGGGATTCAACGACAAGCGCGCAAGAAGATAACTCACCACAAAGAGCAGGCTCAACCCTATGAGAAACAACAGGAAGAGCGTTTTGCGCAACTCAACCAAGTTGGCGTATCCATAACCATCGTAGGCGGCGGCAGTAATGACGTATGGCTTTCCCTTGAAGCGATATATCATGCCAATGCTCTGATAAGCGCCCTCGTAAAAGGCTATTTGCTTCTGACGCAAAATGGCTCGTATCATGCCAGGTGTCTCTTTAACAATGTCGCTTTGTATGGCATCGTGGTAAAGCATCTTGAACTTCGGAGTATATACCGCCACCTCTACCTCGTCAATAAACTTACGGTTATTAAGGTAAATAGATTGCATGGTTCGGGCATCAGTCTGCCCCGCCAAGAACAAATGAGCCTTGGTTACAGCCTCACTCCGCAACTGCCTGAAGAAAGTCTCGCTACGCGCTTGTTCACTCAAGAGATAGACCATGGTCAGGCACAACAAGAATACGGTTGCCGTTATGGCAGTGTATTTTAAGGTAAGAGCAGTACGTATTTTCATAAAACTTGCTTATCGGTCAGCACGAAACCTATGCCTGGCTTGGTATGTATGAGCTTTACGGGAAAACTCCGGTCTATTTTTTTTCTTAGATAATTGATGTACACATCTATGAAATTAGTGCCAGTATCAAAATGAGTGCCCCATACCTCTTCAGCAATTTCTGTTCGCGGGATAATTCTATCGGCATGCAGCATCATGTATTTCAACAAGTTATATTCCTTAGGCGTTAGTTTTATGGCGACACCACCTCGTTTACATTCATGCAGATTAGGGTTTATTTGTAAGTCAGCATATACGATGTCAACCGCCTTCCCCTCATTTTCGTCTATCTGGCTGCTGTTGCGCTTCAACAATACCTTCATGCGCGCCACCAGTTCACGCAAGTCGAAAGGTTTTACCATGTAATCATCCGCACCCACGTCAAATCCCTCTAATTTATCATCAGTAGTACCCAAAGCGGTCAGCATGAGAATAGGAATATGCTTGTTTTTCGTCCGTATCTCCTTGCATAAATCAAATCCATCAAGTTTTGGCAGGATGATGTCGGATATTATCAATTTGAAGTCATATGTATTGAAGAGCTGCAAGCCCATCATTCCGTCATAGGCCACCATTACCTCGTAGCCGTGTTCCTCAATGCCCACCTTCAGCAAATCTGCAACTCTTTGTTCATCTTCTACAATAAGTATTTGTGGTATCATCATATATCTTCTATCTATAGTTTCATAGATAATTTCAAAAAAAAAACAGCCTTGTCTGATTTTGAATTTACAAGTAATAATAAACAATTCAAAATCAGTCAAGGCCATTCCTCTAACTAACCATACATCTACAATATATTATTGTTCTTTTGTCTGTGCAGGTGCTTCATTTATCAAGTCCATGAACTGGTCAAGTTTCGGTGTAATGATAATCTGAGTTCGACGATTACGCTGTCTACCCAACTCTGTATTATTGGAAGTCAATGGATTGTACTCTCCACGTCCTCCAGCGGTCATGCGCTTAGGATCTACACCATAATGAGTTTGCAAGAATTGTACAACACTTGATGCACGAAGCGTAGACAAGTCCCAGTTGTTACGAATATTTTTCATCAAAGTACTGTTTTGATTAACAGGCACATTATCGGTATTGCCCTCTACCAACACATCGTAGTCTTTATAGTCCATGATGATTTTTGCAATTTTGCTCAGTGTTTCTGCAGCACGATCGTTGATTTCATACGAACCGCTTTTGTACAACATATTGTCAGCTAAACTGATGTATACCACACCTTTTAATACCTGTACATCTACCTCTTTTAATTCTTCACGACTCAAAGATCGTGTAAGATTATTGGTAAGTACCACATTAAGCGAATCAGACTTAGTCTTTACCTCTACCAAATGGCGGATGTACTGGTTAGATGCGTTAATCTGATCAACTAACTTAGAGATGTTAAGGTTGTTAGAATTGGTATTAACCAAACTCTTATCCAACGACTTTTGTAGTGAAGCGTAATCGCCTTTCATCTGAGAGAGTTGCTCTTCTAAAGACGCAACACGAGCCTGTGATGCAGCCAACTGCTCTTTAGCTGTTTGATAACTATTTGTTAACTGTTGATTTTCGGTTTGGCAATTTACCAAATCCTTTTTGCTAACACAACTTGTTACTAACAAAGCTGTTGCTAACAAAGGTAGTATCAATACGTTTTTCTTTTTCATATTTATCTTGTTTAAGTTTTAATATTCTTCATTGTTATTCAATCATACACCTTAATGTAAGGAAATATATACGCAAATATAGGTACAAAAACAAGAAAGTAAAGTATATTTGCAACCAATTTATATTTAATTAACCGCTTTGAACTCTATTTATTTTGTATTAACATGATGGAAGAAATATGAAGCCAAAGTTAGCAACATCCATTGTTATTTCAACTGCATTCGTCTACTTAGAAGTATCAATACAATATAGAAAACAAAGCCCGTAATAAGTCCTGCTATAGCATCAATGGTATAATGGGCTTGAATATACACTGTTGCCAAGCACAAGAAAAAATAAAAAGGTAACATAATATACAGCAAATACTTGTTTTTGCTATGCCATGCAAGTAACATACAAATAGTAGAGATGCCAACATGAGAACTGGGGAAAGCTGCCGTAGGACGTTCGCCTGCAGCTTTTGCACTTTCTACTAAATGATAAAATATGCCATTTTGATAGCCTGGGGCGATAAGACAGTCTTGATGGAAATTGAAATAATCGTATACATTGGGGTAGATACCCTTTACTACATTATTTAATCCTATTGCCTTAAAATAGAAAGTGGGCCCCACAATGGGCAGTAAATCGTAGATAGCGTAATATAAAAAAAATGCAGTAGTGATGACAAAGGTACAACGCTGGAACTCTTTCTGTCTGTAGAAGAAATAAAAAAGTCCTACCGCTACTATCATAGGATAGTACGATGCGTAACCCATATCCATAAGTTCGCTAATAATAGGTGATGAGAAATGCTGCACAAAAGTTAGTGCTGGCTGCATACCAAACAATAAATGCTCCCACGTAGCCAATAAGTAATCAAGGTTAGGTAGCACTCTGTTAAGCTCGTATGTGTCTGGATACCACCATGCCAGTAATCCCATTTGTGTAAAAATACGAATGGCACGAGTTAGCGAGCAAGGCAGCAAGCGGTATACTCCCCACAAAGCAATGGTCATGGCAGCTATTTGTATGCGCCCCATGAGCATGGCATTCGGATTTACTAATTTAGTATAAGTAAAAAATATCATGATGAGCGTAAAGCCCATATAGCCAAACATTGCCCATTCTACGGGTAATAATCCGCGTTTGGGTTTATTCTCAATCTTAAACAGACTTGAAACAAAGTGCTTCATTTTTTTAATAAAATACCTTATTTATAACACAGAACAAAAGTTATAACCAATGGTTATCTTGATACCATCGAATGGTAAGTTGTACCCCTTTCTCCAATGGGTATTGCGGATGATAACCCAATTCATCGACTGTAGGTTCTATGTTACATCGCCAATTTCGTTGTCGTAAAATATTATATTTATCGTTATTAAGTGTAACAGCTTTACCTGTTAAGTGTGCTATACGTTCGCCAATGGTGGTAACAATATGCAACAAAGCTATGGGCATTTGCAGATGTAAGCACCATGGATTTCCCAACGTTTTTTTGACGAGTTTGCTAAAAGCATTCGAGTGATAAACATCTCCATCCGTTAAAAAGTATTTTCTACCACTTTTACCTCTGTCCAAAGCCAGAAAAACAGCTATCACCACATCCTGTACATACACAAACGTAATGTCTTGTTGCTGAAAACCTACACTAAAATCAATATGATTTTTTATACTCTTTACCATTAAGAAGTAGTCTTTCTCATGCGGACCATACACACCAGTGGGGCGTAATATCACATAAGGAAAGTCGTTTCCGATACTGTCAAGAAACCTTTCTGCAGCCAGTTTGCTTTTGCCGTATGCCGTATTAGGTTGGGGTATGTCATTTTCTTCAATCTCGGTGTAAGGCATTTGTTCTTTTATAGCACCATAAACCCCTAACGTACTAATGTACACAAAGCGTTTAAGGGGTACGTGAAGTCGTAAAAGCGCATTGACTAAGTGCTGAGTTCCCAATGTATTTACTTGATAAAAGTCATCTTTATGCACACATTTAGTAACACCAGCCGCATGTATCACATAATCAAATGTGTATCCACGAAGCTGCTCTGTTAATCGCTCTTCGGATGATAAATCAAGCTCAATAAAATGAATACGCTTGTCTTGGAGATATTTGCGCGAACTGGAAGGTCTCACAGCAGCCCATACCTCCATATCCCGTTGTAAGGCTTCGGCTACAATATAACTGCCAATAAAGCCACTTGCACCAGTGATAAGTATACTCATTGTATGATAAATTGTACAATAATAGATCTGCAAAGTTACAGAATTATCTGAGAAACACAAATTTAATGCAAAATATTCGTAATGAAGTATGCGTTTATCAATTCTTTTTTGTTAATTTGCAATAAGATATATTTTATATCGGTGGTTATTTGCACAGCCATCTAAAAACACAATACGTTATGGGAAAAGATAAAAAAGGAGGAAAACGAATGTCCAAGAAAGTGTTAAGTGAAAAGATAGTTAGCTTTTTCACAAAGCATCCTAGACAAACGTTCAGTATCAAAGATATATTCCGCACATTAAAATTAGATACACATCCGCTAAAAATGCTCGCCATAGACATTATGGAAGACATGGAGTGGAACGACTGGTTGACTCGTGTTGCTGATAATCAATATCGTCTTAACCAAATGGGACAGATTGTTGAGGGCATATTTAAGCGCAAAGGCAATGGAAAAAATGTGGTTACCCCTGAAGGCAGCGATGAATCTATCTTTGTTTCAGAGCGCAATTCTATGTCAGCTTGCAATGGGGACAAAGTAAAGATATCGCTCATGGCACGCAGACAACATCATATAAAAGAAGCTCAAGTTATTGAAATATTGCAGAGAGCTAAGACGCAGTTTGTAGGAAGGCTACAGGTAGAAAAAAGCTATGCCTACCTTGTTACGCAAGAAAACATCTTTGTACACGATATATTGATACCAAAAAGCAAGTTGAAAGGTGGTAAAACGGGAGATAAAGCTATTGTTAAAGTTACCCAATGGGCATCACCAGAACATAAGAATATTGTAGGAGAGGTGGTAGATGTTTTGGGTAAGACGGGTGATAATGATGTAGAAATGAACACCATATTAGCTCAATACGGATTACCTTACAAGTATCCTGCAAAGGTAGAACAGGCTGCCGAGAAAATAACTGGTGAGATAACAGAGCAAGATGTGGCTGAAAGAGAGGATTTTAGAGGGGTGTTTACTTGTACTATTGATCCTAAAGATGCCAAAGACTTTGATGATGCTTTATCAATTAGGCAGTTAGAAAAAGGCTTATGGGAGGTGGGTGTACACATAGCTGATGTCTCTCATTATGTTACAGAAAATTCTGTCATCGACAAAGAAGCGCAAAAGAGAGCCACTTCTATATACTTAGTTGACCGTACTATCCCAATGCTTCCCGAGCGTTTGTGCAACTTTATTTGTTCTCTTCGGCCCAATGAAGAAAAACTTTGTTACAGTGTTATCTTCAATATAGATGAGGAGGGCAATGTAAAACATTCGCGCATTGTGCATACCGTAATTGAGAGTAAACGCAGATATGCTTACGAAGAGGTGCAACAACTATTAGAAGATAATGGGGTAAAAGACGGATTGGGTATGCCGACGCCAGCTCCAGGAAAGGAAGGATATAAGGGAGAATATGCCAACGAACTAATTATGCTGGACAAATTGGCAAAAAAGTTACGTGCCACAAGATTCAAAAATGGTGCGGTAAAGTTTGAAAATGAAGAACTTCGCTTTGATATAGATGATCATGGTAAACCTGTTCGCTGTTATTTTAAGCGGTCGAAAGATGCTAACAAACTTATCGAAGAGTTTATGTTGCTGGCTAATCGTACCGTAGCCGAGAGCGTGGGCAAGGTAAAAAAGGGCAAGAAGCCTAAAACCCTGCCTTATCGTGTACACGACAATCCTGACCCACAGAAATTGGAAACGCTGAAAAACTTTATAGTAAAGTTTGGCTATAAAATTAAGACTGCGGGTACAAAGGGCGAAACGGCTCGCAGCTTAAACAAGTTAATGGACGATGTAGAGGGTAGAAAAGAACAAAAGTTGATACAAACTGTAGCTCTAAGGTCCATGATGAAAGCTAAATATACCATTCATAACATAGGGCATTTTGGCTTGGCATTTGAGTATTATACACATTTTACATCGCCTATTCGCCGTTATCCAGACATAATGGTTCATCGTTTGTTAACACGATATGCACAAGGTGGGCGCAGTGCCAATAAAGACCATTACGAAGAATTGTGTAAACATAGTTCTGATATGGAACAGATTGCTGCCAATGCTGAGCGAGATTCTGTAAAATATAAGATGGTAGAATTTATGGGACAATTCGTCGGTGAGGTGTTTGATGCACACATTAGCGGTATACAGAGTTATGGCATTTATTGCGAAATAGACCAAAACCACTGCGAAGGTATGGTACCCATGCGTGATTTGGATGATGATTATTACGTATTTGACGAAAAGAATTATTGCTTGGTAGGCAAGCGTCATCATCATAAATATCAATTAGGCGATGCTATTCGAATAGAAGTTGCCCAAGCAAATGTAGAAAAGAAACAGCTTGATTTTACGTTAGCTGATTAACCATGGCAACACATTTCTTTTTGAGATGTGTTGTTTCTTTTGAAATCAACAATATATTTTGGAACAAATACAAACCTTATTTTGCTTTTTTAGTTATATTAGGTAGTTATATCAATAATATTTACTACATTTGCAATATGTAGCGTAAGGAGTTCGTTTTATCCTAAAAATTTTATTAAAACGCCCTTTCCTCTTTGGTAGATGGTTATATAACTGTCGTTATGAAAGAAATTAGATACTAACAAAACAATAGAATGGACTTATTAAATCAAATTGTTGAAAAGGCTAAAGCAGACAAACAGCGTATTGTATTGCCTGAAGCAACAGAAGAACGCACACTTCGTGCTGCTGATAGAGTGTTGGCAGACGATATGGCAGACATTATCTTGATTGGTAATCCTGCCGAAATTCACAAATTGGCTGAAGCTCGTGGACTCACAAATATCGGTAAAGCTACAATTGTTGACCCCTTAAACAATCCTAAAGCTGAAGAGTATGCAACATTACTTGCTGAACTTCGTAAAAAAAAGGGCATGACCGTTGAGCAGGCTCGTGAGTTGGTTAAAAATCCACTGTACCTTGGCTGTATGATTATTAAGACACAAGAAGCCGACGGACAAATTAGTGGTGCATTAAGTACTACGGGGGATACTTTGCGCCCCGCTTTGCAAATTATCAAGTGCGCTCCTGGTATTACTTGCGTAAGTGGTGCTATGTTACTTATTACGCAAGCTAAAGAGTATGGAGAAAATGGGGTTGTGGTAATGGGAGATGTAGCAGTTACACCTATTCCTAATGTTGACCAGTTAGCTCAAATTGCAATTACAACAGCAGAAACAGCCAAGAGTGTTGCTGGCTTTAAGGAACCTCGTGTTGCTATGTTAAGTTTTTCTACCAAAGGTAGTGCCTCTCATGAGGTTGTATCAAAAGTTGCTGAAGCTACTAAACTGGCTAAGCAGCGTGATCCTCAACTTAAGATTGATGGTGAATTGCAAGCCGATGCTGCTTTGGTAATGTCGGTAGGACAAAAGAAAGCACCAGGAAGTGCTATTGCTGGCAATGCCAACGTATTAATTGCTCCTAACTTGGAGGTTGGTAATATTGGGTACAAATTGGTTCAACGTTTAGGAAACGCCATTGCTATTGGTCCAATATTACAAGGTATTGCCCGTCCTGTTAACGATCTTAGTCGTGGGTGTTCTGTAGATGATATCTACTACATGGTGGCTATCACTGCTTGTCAAGCACAGAATGCCAAAAAAGAAGAGTAGTTTTTGTTTTCGGGGGAAGTCAACAAGCTAATTAGTCAATTAGTTAAGGCTGGTTCTATAATTTAGCTTTGTTAGATTTTTGACTTACATTTTGAACCAAAACAGTGCAAGCCGAATACAATTAAGGCGGTTCTATCAATTAGTTTTGACAGATTGTGAGACTATTTTTGAGGGCAATTTGGTTTGAGTGAAGGAGTATAGTGAGCTATACGACTGAACGAACAAGCAATTTGAACCAAAAACGGAGCAAGCCGAATACAATCAAACTTGTTTGAATTGTTGAGGCGCAGCCTGTTTTATACAAAAAGAGCCTATAAGATGAAAAAACGTAAAAAAACTGACATAAAAAACTTTACGGTGGTAATTTATAGAACCTGCCTTAACAAGTTTATCTATAATTTCTATATTTTATAGAAAATATAGTGTATTTCATGCAACAGAACGAAGCATAAAGTTCAAAGTAAAAATCAAATTCCCCACTCTTTCCTAAAACTATAAAACAGACAAACTATAAAACAGACAAACTAAAAATGAACATCTTAGTATTAAACTGCGGAAGCAGCTCTATCAAGTATAAACTCTA
>CAMQBR010000011.1 GCA_946999045.1 uncultured Prevotella sp. | reverse complement strand
ACACGAAAGTAGGAAATAAACACCTATGATTAGTGTTTACCTCCTACTCGATTACTGACATTAATATCAACAGAAACTGTGTTTATTTACAGAGTCCACATTTTGAATTAGCAAGAAGTGCTTTTCCCACTGATCTACCATGCTACTCGAGTTAAACGTCCTTCTACTGGAGGTTCACCATACAGTCCTCTCTGAGAATTAATTTGGTTTTGTAATTGCAATCTTTCTTCCTCTGTCAACAACTTTCCATATTGGTTATAAACATTTTTATCTAGTTCCGTATAGTTGTCCTTGCGAGCAATATATGGAAGATAATGAGAGTTCAAAAATAGCTTATCTTGTGTAGACAGAGTATAGTTAATCGCTATATCAAGCCCAGTCTTAGTTGTTATTGTATTGGAACCGTTCTTTGAAAAGTCCTTAGATGAAGCTAATGTGATGGACGAGGTATCAAAGTTTCCCATAGTAGTATAATTACTTTTTATCTTGTCGAACGCAGACTTACAATTATCTTTTACATTCTCGAGATAAATCTTGACATAATTATCACGATCTGGCCTCTGTTGTTCGTTAAACATACCTGCAGCATTGCAGAAAGCGTGCAAGAAAAAGCGTTTAATCTCATTTGCATCTGCATTTTCAAGCCATGTAGGTACATTGATATATTGTTCACCGCCAACGAGACCATAACTTCCACTACCTTCTCTTCCTGCATCCATACGAACCGCTATGTTTGGTAGTTTTATATGGTATGGCTCAAAAAACTCTTGATCCTCAATAGAATTATAGAAACGCACATTTGTTTGCTCCTCTATTTCATCAATAGCAAGAATTGCACCGTCCTTTATCTTCATCGGCAGCTTTAGCATTTTTACCCTGAGCATGGTCCAATATTGCGCAGGATAAGAGCCCCATATCCCCATAGCTCTTGTTGACGCTGAGACACGGGGGTCGTCAAACACTCCCCAACATGCAGAGATACTAGGAGCAATGATGGATGACCAAGCATCCTTCTGAGGAATCTCTCCATAGGGAGAACCTGTACTCGCCAATAATACTTGCTGTTCTTGACTTAGAGTAGCTACATAAGCTACGTGTTCAACACTTTGAGATTCAACAGTGGGCGTTGCTTCCTCGTTTGAACACTAAGTAATCATTACTCCAGACAATGCTGTCATAATAATGATGATGGCAACATTGATTCGATTGTTTGTACGCATAGTTTTAAATTTATTTATTGTTGTTCATTTGCTCTACATTATGAAGAGCATTATTATACAGTTCAGACGAAATACCCAAAATCTCAGCATCATCTTTTGTAAGGTCAAGATAATATCGACCATTTGCAAAACGAACAAGATTATTCAGCATATTCCCTTTATCTATTTGACTCCGATATATGCTAATACTATCAAGCGGAGATAATCTACTGTCAATGGAAACACCTCTGTCATTGACATTAGGGTAAATATCATCATAACAAGATGTGAAGGAAATTGTCATCATTACCGCCAATAAAAAGAAAATAGATTTTTTCATTGCAATGTTATATTATGAGAGGTTAGAACATCTGAGAAATGAGCCTTCACTGTGTATGAAATTGACAATTTTCCTTGTGAATCAAGATATATATTGCCTTCGAGCTTGTTAGATTGCCTATCATATCTATCAAAGGTCACGTAGCCATCAATTGACGTTGTAAGTAGGTAATATTTACTATAATCAAAAAAAGCAGCAATTCCATTTATTCTTTCTCCGCTATTATTGACCTGACCCAAGAAATGCATGAGATGATAGTCGGTTGTTCTGTCTTCATCGTATTTCTCGTTTTTGGTTAAGAGATATTCCTTATTTAGTACAGGAAAGTTTTCATTTTGGGGAATAATGAAGGCTCCTACTAATAAAACTTTATTGGTATCATTCCTCAAAGCAAATTGAAATGCAAAGATACTATCATTGACCACTCCCAACCTGTTAGAATTCGGCATAAGAGTGAGTGTGGGTTGGACAGGTAGAAATGCGTCCTGCAAGGAAAAATAATCTCTATAGTTGTCACCATTGATATTAGCTTGACAATAGACAGTCAATGCCCCATCTTTGTCTTGTTTACAACTTGCAAAAATGCTTAATGACAAGACTGCGAATATAATTTTAATCGTAGACATATTCAATGCTTATTTTAATGAAACTGTTACTGGGATAAATTGTATAAACTTGTCTTCGGGATTTAGCAACGCTATTGTATAAAGACAACTTTTCCCTATTGGAGTATTACTTGTTATAAAATTCATTTCCTCTTGTGGCAGAATGTCTTTAATAGACATTTCTCCACGGGAAACTGGTATTGTATAAGTACTACTAAAGGGACTGTAAACAGTTGCTTTTGTAGAAGTCCATATGGCACTTTGATATTGATCTGGTAACGAAGCATCTCGAGTTAAGTAGATTTTTCCATATTTATAAGAATATGGTGTCCCATCATCTTTATACAGTTTTTGTGCTTTATCCATTAACAATCTATTATTAGAAGCATAAAACACATCCTTAGCTTCACACTTGATATTTTGAATAGGAGACTCATTACCGTTAAGGTCAACGACTTTAAGGTAGACTACGGCATTCTTACCATCTAATGGTACAAACACCGAAGGACTGTTGGTGTCTATCCAATATATATTTTGATTAGGAAACTTTACGCCCCATCTAAATGTTAATATCTCGTTTATTTTATCAATATCATTCTTGTATAATTCACCAAATGATTTTGCTTCTACCAAAAAGCCATTTGGTTCGTGACTTGAGGAGAGAATATAATTTGGCATTCCAACATAGACAGCTTTACTATAAGTGATGCCATTATATCTACATGAAATATAAAAAACGCCATTCTTCAATACAGTCAAGACACCATTCTGATCAATGGTTCCTATAGAGGGGTCTGTAACAGACCATGAAACACCATCAGATATGCCTTTTAGCGTGTATTTGGCACCACTATAACCGAATGAGGGACCATCAATGACTTGCGTAATCTGTGACAATATCCAATTTTGAGCTTCTTTTGAGAAAACCATATGCTGTTTGAATGCTTCATTTGACTCCATGAACACATTGCCACCAAAAGCACTTTCTGAAGGACTGGGCATTTTCATAAAAGACTGAGTAGAAGTCGGATTTCTATGAGCCAATGCACTAGATGCAGGAATGAATGGAATTTTTCCAGATACACCATAAGCAGCATAAGCATAGCCTATATAAGGCACAAAGCCACCAACAATGTCCCCCTTACTAGTAGAGAGGTAGTTTACAACAGAAGAAGGATATGTATCATACAAAAAATTACTATTATAGTATCCTTCGTATTTGAATACACTTTTCGTAATAGGTATAGTCCACAGGAAATCTTTTTCAAAAGATATTTTTATATTATTAACCCTTTGACCCACAGATGTTCCAGGTAGACATTCAAAAGTTAAATCGGCTGATGTTCTGCCAGGAAGTGCTGTTATTAATCCTAAGATTATATCTTCAAAACTAACGCCTAATGCAATCCCTGTAATAGGTGAAAATGCATCAACCCATGAAAAAGATCCTACATCGCCATTTGCGCTAATATAGCTTTTGGGCACATAGGCTGTGTTATAATCACTATTTGAAATACCAAGCATTTGGAATTGTTTCCCTCTGTCTCCATTTGGGAACCCAAGCTTATCTAATTCCTCCTGCCATTGAATGTGCAAGGAGTTGTTTAGATGTCCTGCAGCATCTATACTATTACAGAGCATCTGTTGAGCTGCTGTAGAAAAAGCCATTTTTTCTCCTAAACTCAACATATCGGAAACATCTACAAACTTGTTTATGAGTTTGTCAATAAGTTTTTTGTCATGTAAAAATTTCCTTATACCATAAAAACCATGTAAAAGTCCCATTGGGACATTTGCACCTAAATGTGGAGAATCATAGCTTACATATGTTCCAACATTGTGTTTCTCACTTTTATTCTCCATGGTTTTAAGTGCATATCTGGCTACTAATCCACCCATACTATGACCTACTAAAAGAGTAGGACTACTATTCTCATCAGACATATTATTTATTGTCTCAATTACCTTGATTAAAGTATAGGCATTTGCTTGGATATATTGTTCTGGGGTATTCCAATCTACATAAATAAAGTCGTAATCGTTATTCTTAACGAAATCATTCCAATCTTTATAGTATGCAGAAACGTATGAAAGACGATTTACCGTATTATTCCTTAACCGCGGGTCAAATCCCTCGACAAAAATAAAAGGCTTAGATATTTTTCCATTCCATCTTTTAGATGGAATTATAGTTACGTCTGCCTTTGTTGAAATTCCTCTATAAGCATCGCCCATTATAGAAAGTTGCATTGGTTGCGTGTATAGTGAAGCTCTAGTTTTGTTCAGATTATTGTCAACAATTACATCCAACCAGGTTGTACTTATACTTGCGTTTCCATCGGAAGCGATAATTTTGATTCTTATTTTATGACGTCCATTTTGTAATTTGGCATTAGCACTAGAATTATACACATCAATAAAACCTTTACCATAATCTACTTCAACTCTTCTAATGCCTGTATTTGTAAGAGCCAAATCTTTGTGATAGTAAAAGGTTATATTATTTGTGTTGCATACATTTTGTAGAATACTTCCTGCGGTTACATTCTTTACCTGAAAAGCTTTGGGATTATTACATTTTACAATTCCATTTGTATAAGTTATACTCCCATCCTTTAAAGCATTAGCTTTTATTTGGGCATAATCATAAGACAATGCACAGATGTTAATCCGCCCATCTTGAGAAGATTTGATTCTATTTTTGTATATTTTATCATACGTTTCAAAGGGATTTCCATATAAGTATGCCGACCTCAATGTTTCTACCAACCCCACATAAGTTTTCAAATCGCACTCTTGTTCAACGTCCTTACCATTAGTGGGACTGAATTTTGACAAACTTTCATACTCTTCTGCATAGTCCAATAAAAAACCCGTCGGTACAATCTTCCTATCGAGCTTACCAAACATCTGATCCAATTGCACTCTAAGGTCAGAGGGATTGCCTTTATTTACAAGACTTTGAGCCCACAAGATAGGAATGTTTAAGAGAATTAGGTAAATGAATGCACAAAAACGAACCCTGATAAGCTTTCGCTCATCATTCAATGACAAATGCTTGTTTACGTGTTTCATATAAAAGTTAACTTTGTGGTTTCTAGTATGTACAAACTTAGTATTTCAAATTGAACCTGCAAACTTTTTGTTGTATATTTATTAATATTTAACGATTCGTATGGCTATTGCTGAATAGTTACATATGGAAATGACAGGAAGAACAAGTGAAGAGAAAGTTGATATGGTATGAAATGTAAGAAACCAACAAAAATAAATGTCTGATTTTCATTGGATGGCACTGTCATATTTATTACCTTTGAAGCTGTAATACAAGGTTCTTTGAAACATTGCAGAATAAAGAAAGGGAAAGAAACTCGCTCGTTTCCAAGTCGTAACCCTTTTACCCTTTATTCATTCTTATTTTATTGGTTATCTGAAAGATACAAATTTATTGAATCTTTTGTAAGCGTAATTGTGAAGGTGCTCATATTTAAGAGTTTTCTACAAATTAGCTATCTGCTTTTCAAAAGCGTCTTGAGCTGTGAATTCTACATTGGGATGTGCCATTTTGTAAGTGTTGATTATTTCTTCTGGCAAAGATAAGCATTTTGAGTAAACTGGGCACTTCTTCATCCATGCCAGCAGGAGGGTTGTGCGAGAACCTATACTTGCGAGCTACCGACAATTTAGAACCGCCGCCAGAAAAATATTTACTTAACACTTGTAGCTTGAAAGTATCACTAAATTCTCTTCTTTTACTTAATTTCGTCATGTCTTTTTACTTTTTGGGGCGGTTCTATAAATTACCACCGTAAAGTTTTTTATGTCAGCCTTTTTACGTTTTGTCATCTTGTTGACTCTTTTTGGTTCAATTTTCTTGTTCGTTCAGTAATATAGATCGCTATACTCTTTCACTCACAAACAAATTGACCTTAAAAATAGTCTCACAATCTGTCAAAACTAATTTATAGAACCGCCCTTTTATGAGTTTGATTGTGTGTCAAGCTATTTCAGTATAAGACAGAATACCTTTTCCCATAACACATGCCCACCATCTTAAGACAAGGTTATCCCACAAAACATTGAGTAAGATTGGAGAAAATACTTGAATAACATATTATTTTATATAGTTAAAATTCTATTATCAATTAAGCATCTTAGCGGCATTTATTTTTTTTATTATCTTATTATATAGTTAGAAAGTTGGAGAATCAGTATCTCTATTATTCAACTTGCGGGTAAATGATTTGTTTTTCCCTGCATTGAAATTATATTCTACCCCTATTGCAAACATAGAATGGTTGTCTTTTATTCTGCGCTCTTCGTTATAGTTTACAATAGAAGAAGAATTAGTCTTTGTAATGTATTTCGCATCTTTGCCAATAAAAAATACTGATGCTGAGAAATTCCAATTATTTACCCTATAGCTTGCTGTAAAATCATTATTATTTTCAGTACTACTCTTAAAGCTTCCGTTGGCAGTGTATACAGGTATTACCAAATGATAATGTGCATTGAAATTCTTATAATTAAAGTCTATATCGAACAGATTTTCTACGGAGAAGATTTTATTAATATCATCCTCATTGTACATCCATTTGAGGTGCACCAGCCAATGAGAAAGACAACAAGTCATTTCCAAATGGCTTATACTGGAGCATAATAAATCCCCCATAGCTATTTACATGCTTACAATTTTTATAACCTGATATCAGTTTATTGTTATTGGTATAAAAATATTGATAGATAGCTTTTGACTGATAGGAATATGTAGCCTTCATCATTAAGTCTATATATTCACTATTGTGATTCAGCATAAGCGTTGCTCTGGTATCCTTTCCATTCTTTAAATGAGGGTTACCTTTATCATAAATATCTCTTGTTAGCATGGTAACATTACTGCTAAGCATATTTAAAGAAGGAATAATTGGGTTAGAAGTAAATTCAAATCTTAGTGATGTGTTATTCGACACATTATAACCAAATTCAGCCTTAGGGGTAAACACAATCTCTGCCTGAGACGCAAGTGGTGAATTAATGCTTAATGTTGTAACTCCCACATTTGCTTTATACATAAGTTTACCTTTACTCCCTACTAATTCTGTATAAAGATAATGTTGTGTCTGGTTGGTAGAATATACATCTTGACCTGATAAATTATTCAAGTTGGATATTGAATGTGAAAATTCTGTACGATAACCTGTATTCAGTTTAATATTTGCAAACTGATGCGAATAATCAATCTCACCGATGATGCTATTCTTTCTATTCTTTAGCCTCATATCATCTACATATGATGACACTGTTCCATTTGAAATTTTCTCATCTTCATAGGAAGTGCTATGAGTGCCAAATGTAGCAGCATTAATATTTACAGCTAAATTATTTTTATCATCAAACTGCCTATCAAAGTAGAGATCTAAAGAAGGATTAAATGTATGAATATTATCACGAGAATTACGAATAATACCGTCTTCATGTCCCAGTACTCCATACTCACCATTTTGAATACTATTACTATGTTCCCAGAGAATATTAGGTTCAAAGGAAATTTGGAATATAGACTTCATATTTGGGATATAAGCATATTTCACACTAATATTTTGATTAATATATCCGAAATTTTCCTTTCCAGAAGACTTATCGATATAATTATCCACACCCTTCATATATTCATACGAACGGCTATTTACCACATTCTTGTAATCACGTAAACTAAAATCGTAAGAAAGATCAAACTTACTCTTACCTTGTGTAATAGAGAGGTAGACCTCATCATCTGAGCATCCTGTGCTGAATGCGTTCCTCGTCTTTAGTCCGAAGCTGTAACCTTTTTCCAATGTTTTTGTAACAACATTTATAACAGAACTTGCTGTAGCATATCGAGCTGGTGGTATATCATAATATTCTATATACTTTATATTACTTGGTTTTAAGGCTTTAAGATCCATTTCAGAAGAACGAATGTTATTGATAAGGATAAAAGGAGTTTTTCCATCAACATTCTTTAAAGTTCCTGTTAAGGCATCTTCTCTTATTTCAGGAATATCCTTTACCAAGTCTCTACCCACCTGCGCATTTTTTATTTGATCACTGGTAAAAGTGATAGTTCTATGATCGATATGTTGTATATTTCTATTTGCCGTTACTACAATCTCCTTTAACTCTGTTGCTAATGGTTGTAAATAATAATTTCTGTTTAAATGAGAGGAGTCTGATAAAATGATATTTTCTATTATCGTCTTATATCCCAAATAAGACACGACAATTCTATAAGATTTCGTAGGAACATTATCTAAAGAGAAATTTCCTTCTAAATCCGTTAATGTTCCAGAATAGTTCTTTGTTGTATCGGTCTGTAACTGCAAAATTACATTTGCAAAAGCAATATTTTTACCCGTTTGAGAATCCTTAACATTGCCTTCTATTTTTCTTTGAGCATATATCCCCATACTACAAAGGAAAAAGCAAGTTAAAGAAAATAGTATTTTATTCTTCATAATGCTAATCATCTTGAAATTTATTTATCATTCTATACGTCCAATACTGCTTTATAAAGTTAAAGACCTGATTACAATTATTTTTTTTTCTAATAACAATTTGATTGTTTCTGTTGCAAATTTAGTTGTTTCTTTTATTTTTGCAACAGAAAAAGTAAAATAATTGAATTTTTTATCTTGGTTTCTGTGTAAAAGTGTAATATACTCTCAGTATTAGTTCAAATGGTAGAGGCATTTGCTCGTGTTACCTATCAAAGTGTTTACTTAATAGATTATTACAGGCAGGAAATCCTTTATGTGTCGGACAACCCTTTGTTTCTTTGTGGGCATACGGCAAAGGAAGTAAAGGAATTAGGGCGCATTTTGCTTGGAGCATGTACCAGAGGGGGAACAAAAAATGCTTGTTGAGCTGAACAGCAGTGGGTTTTAAGTTCTTTGATACTTTCGACAATGTTGATAAATACCAATGTTTTATGTCTTATCACTTTTCATCTGAAGAGTGGAATGAGGAGTAAACTAATCAACCATCAGCTTACTCCTATACTATTGATCAATGAGGGCAAGATATGGATAGGTGTGTGTGTCGTTTCTCTGACTTCGCATAAAACTGCTGGGGATGTTGAGTTTCACAAGAATGGGATCAGAAATTATAGGAAATACTCTTTCGATGGACATCGGTGAAAGGAATGTAATGGTATACTGATTAAAGAAGAAGAACTTGAAGTTCTTAGGCTATCTGCAGTTGGTATTACGATGACGGAATTTGTAGACAGAATGTGCTGCTTGTTAGATGCTATCAAAACCTATAAACGCCACTCCTTTGAAAAATTAGGCGTGGCGGATATCACTGAAGCTATTTCAAGAGCTGCCTTAAACAAACTTTTCGTGAAAAGGTAGTAAAGTAGGAAAAACCAGCAAAGACGTCTATATGAGATGCTTACGCTAAAAATATAGACTAAACAGGGTGTTTAGAGCATTCTTTCTTATTTCCTTTCATAAAGAGCTCAGCTCTTTTCAAGTCTTCAGGTGTATCAATGCCCACTGTTTCAAGTGTTGTTTGTGCTACTTTTATGCGGTATCCGTTCTGTAGCCATCTAAGTTGCTCTAAGTTTTCTGCCTTTTCTATAGATGACATAGGTAACAGTGTTAGCTCTTTTAACACCTCTTTGCGATAAGCGTAGATGCCTATATGCTTTAAGAAAGGATATTGTTGTAACCAATTATTACCTTGTTTGTTGCGTATAAATGGAATAACAGAGCGCGAAAAGTACATGGCGTAACTATGATTGTCGAGAACTATCTTGGGAGAATTAGGATTTTCTACCTCTTTCTCACTCTCAAAAAGTTTGCCTAAGGTTGCAATTTGTGTTTGAGGGTCGTTAAAGCATTGGCAAAGTAGCTCTATTTGTTGCTGGTGGATAAAGGGTTCATCGCCCTGTATGTTGATAACTATATCGCATTGTAGACTTAATTTTTCTACCGCTTCTTGTATTCTGTCAGTTCCACTTTTATGGTTAGGACTAGTCATTACGGCTTTTCCACCAAACGCTATTACCTTATTGTATATACGTTCATCATCAGTGGCAACGTAAGCATCGTGCAAAACGCTGAATACTTTTTCGTATACATGCTGTATAACAGGCTTGTTACCTAATATAGCAAGAGGCTTTCCTGGGAAACGAGAAGAGCCATAACGAGCTGGAATAATACCTATAAATTTCATTGTATTTATTTGTTTAGTTGTACAAAGATACTAAAATTTACTAATTAGTTTTTGATTTTTCAATAAAAAACACTACTTTTGAATGTCATATAAATAAAAATTCAAAGTGAAAAAAGAACTGTTATTGATTATATTACTCGCTTTACCATATTATGTTTTTGCGCAGAAACTAACTTTAGGCTCGTGTATGGTGGTAGAAGGGAAAGGAAAAAATCAAATTATAGGTCAGTACAAGGGTGAAATGTCTGGTGGAAAACCTCATGGGAAAGGTAATGTGTTGTATCAAAACGGTAACACATATGAGGGAGAGTTTGTAAAAGGAAAACGACAAGGTTATGGAATTTACACCTTTTCTGATGGAGAAAAGTACGATGGCCAGTGGTTTCAAAACCAACAACATGGCAGAGGTACTTATTATTTCTCGAATAATAACAAATATGTAGGCTTATGGTTTCGCGATTACCAGCAAGGACATGGTATTATGTATTATTACAATGGTGATAAATATGAGGGCGACTGGTATCAGGATAAGCGACAAGGTATGGGCACGTACACTTTCTCTACGGGTGCTTATTATAAAGGTCAGTGGCAGAATGATGAAAAAAATGGCAAAGGTTTTTTCTATTGGAATGACGGTTCAAGCTATGATGGACAGTGGGTTAACAATGTAAGAGAAGGTACGGGAACTTATAAATACGCTTCGGGTGATGTGTACACAGGCGATTGGAAAGGTGATATACAAGACGGAAAGGGTATTTATAAATTTCAAAATGGCGATGTGTACGAGGGCGCATACGTTCAGGGAGAGCGTACGGGTGAAGGAATTTTTAGGCTTGCCAATGGAGACAAATACACTGGGGAGTTTAAAGAGGGAGAAAAGTGTGGACTCGGAACAATGACATGGCGTAATGGAGATAGCTACACAGGCTATTGGAAAAACGATTTGCAGGACGGAAAAGGCAAATTAGTTAAGAAAAGTGGCGATATTTTTGACGGCGATTTTAAAAAAGGAAAGCTGGATGGTGAGGTGATTATTCATTATGCCGATGGGAGCAAATATAAAGGTTTCTATAAAAACGGCAAACGAAATGGTGCTGCTATTGAAGAAACTAAAGATGGGCAACGTTTTGAAGGGACATACGTTGACGACCAAAGAGCTGGTAATTTTGTAGAAAAAGATAGAAACGGAAAGATAATAAAAAGTGGACGTTATGAGCACGGACGACGCTATGAAGATAGATAGCAAAGTGCTCTTTGACATTAACTCAATAAATATTCCTAAACCTATGGAAAAGAAAACAATTCAGAGAAATCTACAATCAAATGGTGAAAAAGCTTGTAATGCTTCTTCTAAGTCATTAAATTTAATTAAAAATGATGTTTATCTAAAGCCATTTGAAGAAGCAATAAACGGAAGACATGAGTTTGCTTTGGCTACCAAAGCTCGATTAACAAATGGAGGTAAGCTGTCATTAAGCGATTTTGCGACAGGCTATTTGTACTTTGGATTGCATCGAACTACCTCAGGCTGGGTGTTTAGAGAATGGGCTCCAAATGCTACTGATATTTATCTGGTTGGTGATTTTAATAACTGGCAAGAGCAAGAAGCATACAAAGCCAAACGTATATCCAATACAGGAAACTGGGAACTTAAGATGCCACGTAAGGCATTGAAGCATGGCGACCTGTATAAAATGCACGTTTACTGGGATGGCGGACATGGAGAGCGGATTCCAGCATGGGCTAATAGGGTGGTACAAGATGAGAATACCAAAATTTTCTCGGCACAGGTTTGGAGTCCCAGTTGTAAGTATCGCTGGAAAGATAAATCTTTTAAGGGGGTTAACGAACCGCTGTTTATTTATGAGTGCCATATTGGTATGGCGCAAGATGCAGATAAAGTGGGTACTTATACCGAGTTTAAAGAAAATATATTACCTCGAATTATAGACGATGGCTATAATTGCATTCAGATTATGGCTATCCAAGAGCACCCTTATTACGGCTCGTTTGGCTACCATGTCAGTTCTTTTTTTGCTGCATCTTCTCGATTTGGAACTCCTGAAGAGTTAAAAGAACTAATTGATACGGCTCATCAGCATGGAATAGCTGTTATTATGGACATTGTACATAGCCATGCTGTGAAGAATGAAGTAGAGGGGTTAGGTAACTTGGCTGGCGATCCCAATCAATATTTCTTGCCAGGAGATAGGCACGAACATCCAGCATGGGATAGCTTGTGTTTTGATTATGGTAAGGATGATGTTGCCCATTTCTTGTTATCTAACTGCAAGTATTGGTTAGAGGAATATCATTTTGACGGATTTCGCTTTGATGGTGTAACCTCCATGTTATATTATAGTCATGGCTTAGGCGAAGCTTTTACTAATTATTCCGATTATTATAATGGTCATCAAGATGATGCAGCTATTTGTTATCTAACGTTGGCTAACTGTTTAATTCACGAAGTAAAGCCGTTTGCTATCACTATTGCCGAAGAAGTAAGTGGTATGCCAGGTTTGGCAACTCCGTTTACAGATGGCGGATATGGGTTTGATTACCGCATGGCAATGAACATTCCTGATTACTGGATTAAGACCATTAAGGAGCAACAAGATGAAGATTGGAAACCAAGTTCTATCTTCTGGGAGGTAAAAAATCGTAGAATTGATGAAAAGACTATTTCTTATTGCGAGAGCCACGACCAAGCTTTAGTGGGTGATAAAACCATTATCTTTCGCTTGATAGATGCTGATATGTATTGGCATTTTAAGAAAGGTGATGAAAACGATATGGTACATCGTGGTATTGCTCTGCATAAAATGATACGTTTGGTAACAGCTGCTACCATAAATGGAGGCTATCTTAACTTTATGGGTAACGAGTTTGGACACCCAGAGTGGATAGATTTTCCACGTGAGGGCAATGGTTGGAGCTATCATTATGCTAAGCGTCAATGGAATTTGGTTGATAATAAAGATCTCAATTTTCATTACTTAGGCGATTTTGATAAGGCAATGATAAAACTTTTGCAATCAGAAAAAGAGTTTAATAAGACAGTTATTCAAGAAATTTGGCATAATGACAGCGACCAAATCTTGTGCTTTGCCCGTGGAAGTCTTATTTTTGTGTTTAATTTCTCGCCAAACCAATCGTTTGTAGATTACGGATTTCTTACTCCTCCAGGTTCCTATAAGGTAGTGTTAAATACCGATAGCAAGGTGTTTGGGGGTAACGGACTAAATGATGATACTGTAGAACATCTTACCATTCATGATGAGTTGTACGAAAAAGAACACAAGGAATGGTTAAAACTCTATATACCTGCACGCTGTGCAATGGTACTGAGAAAGAGTAAGTAATGGTATTTTTAAAGGTGAAAAAGGTAAAGAGTGGTAGTATTACAATGTAGTGCTGCCACCATGTATTTAATATATTATATAAGTGGCTACTTATTATATTCCGCATCAAAGAAGTTCTTTTCTGCCATGTTTGTTGTGCGGTATTCTTTTTTGTTGCTTTACTTTTGTTTACTTATATGCTTACCAAGCCGATGTGTTGGCTGTGGCTCAGCATGTATTGTCTGGCGGATTAACTTATTATGACAAAACTATTGGTGCAATTGTTATTACTTTTGCATTGTATATGCTGCATCAGTGTGTATTTTGGTGGAGTGGGGGGGCGCGTATAGGTTATGCGCTAACATTTTTTCCTTCCTTATTGTTATTGGCAGCTTTGCTGGATATAGATGTTGATAATGCTGAGCATAATATTTGTTATGGCAGTTGGTGGCTTCATGTTCCCTTTTTATTGATATTATGTTTTGGTGCATTGTGGTATCTTAAACACAAGATTTCTATAAAAATAACACAAGCTCCGTACAATGTATGTTCGCAACCTATGTGGATTAATTTACTTACAATGGCAGTGATGTTTTGTTTCGTAGTAATGAGTAACGATCAGGGAGATGTTTTTCATTATCGTGCTAAAATGGAACAAGCCATTTATGAAAAGCGATATGATGAAGCCTTAAAGGTTGCAAGAGATGCTACTGTTACAGATGAAAATATGGTGATGTTGCGTGCTTACGCTTTGTCTAAACAAAAACAGCTGGGCGAACACCTCTTTGAGTACCCTTTGTGTGGCGGTTCTAATGCTCTATTGCCTAATGGAACGAATATACGTCTTATCTTAACACCTCAACAAGAACTGTATAATTATATAGGTGTTTCCGTAAAACAGCGTATGGGGGCTATTACATATTTTAGTTTTTTATATCGTCATCATTTAGCTAAACAACCTTTAGGAGATTATATGTTGTGTGCTTATTTGTTGGATAAACGGCTTGATGACTTCGTAAAATGGCTGCCAGTGTTTTATAATATAAAGGGAAATTTACCCAAACACTATAGGGAGGCTTTGGTGTTGTATAATCATTTACGCTCTAAACCTATTATTAATTATTCCAATGATGTAATGGATGCCGACTTTAAAGATTATCAAGATATGGTAAAGAATACCACAAAACCTGCGGTAAAACAAAGTTGTGTACGTGATTCGTATGGCAAAACTTATTGGTATTATTATCAATACCAGTAAGTTTTGTATGTGTACATCTTATTAAAATTATGGTTATGCAATCCCCCTATTTAATGGATTTGTATGCTTTTACCCAATCTGTATCAATAGAAAATTGCGTAAGGTATTTAGGATTATCCACGTATGCCTGCGTAATATTTTTTTCAGGATCATTAAAGAGAGGGTTTTGAAGGGTTGCAGTTCTGTATTTAGCTAATATGATTTCTTTCTCGCTTTTCTTGTTTGTATGTGTCAGTTGCTTGATATATCTATTCACAAACTCAATCATAGCATTGGTTTGTTGTCCCAATTCTAATTCTGTGAAGTACTCTTCTTTCGAAGCTTTTGTTATCAAATAAAAGATAGCGTCAGCTTTGAATGTAGCAATTTTACGTTCTTCAATATTCTTTTTTGTATCATTTTTGATAGCTTCTGCTTGACGCATAATGCGGTTTACTTCCTTAAAAATGGTTTGTGAAGAAACTTTAACTACAAATAGGAAAGTTAAAGCTAAGAAAATTATGATTTTTTTCATTGCGTAAAGTAATTATGTATTTTACAAATAGTTAATGCTCTCAGTTTGTATTTCTTATGTTATAGAAAGCTTTACTTGTTACTCTAATTTGTAGCTTGTTTGATATTTGCACTTAGTTTATTTCCTGATATGCGTTCTCTGTTCTTGTTTATAAAGTCTTTCCAACCTTTATATTTATTACCTAAGTCGGGCTTCCCTGTTTGCATAAAATGGCAATAAGCTACCCCTAAGGCATCGGTAGCATCCATAAAGTGTGGCATCTCCTCTTTATCCAACTTTAATAAACGTTGCAGCATGGCAGCTACTTGCTCTTTGCTTGCTTGCCCTTGCCCTGTAATAGCCATCTTAATTTTTAGTGGTGCATACTCATGGATGGGAATATCATGATGAATAGCAGCTGCAATAGCAACACCTTGGGCACGTCCCAACTTTAGCATAGACTGAACATTCTTACCAAAAAAAGGAGCTTCTATCGCCATTTCGTCTGGTAAGTATGCATCTATAATGCCTGTAACTCGTTCAAAGATATGCCCTAACTTGAGGTATGGGTCGGCAGCTTTTCGCATATCAATAACGCCCATTGCCACCATTGAAGGCTTATTGTCTTGTATCTTTATCACTCCGTAGCCCATTACATTGGTGCCAGGATCAATACCTAAGATTATTTTTTCAGCTGTTGATTTTTGTATAGGCATTATTGTCTTTCGTTTGCATTGAATATCCTGTTTATCTATCCATATATGGGTTGTTGGCTAATTCTTCGCCAATGGTTGTTGATTCTCCATGCCCAGGGTATACTCTTGTTTGGTCTGGCAATTGCGACAATGTTCTCAAGCTCTGTATCATCTGGAACATAGAGCCACCTTCAAAGTCGGTTCTTCCTATAGAGTTGCGAAACAACGTATCGCCAGAGAAGCCTATATGCTCTTTAGCACAATAATAAAATACACCACCTCGAGAGTGCCCAGGCGTTTCGATTACGGTAAGAGCATACGAGCCAAATTTTATTTGGTCATCAGCTGTAAGATATTTTCCTACTTCGGGCATGACTTCTTTTAGATCGAAACCTGCAATTGTCTTGGATTGTGCAGGCAATTGCTCCATTAAATATCTGTCAGCCTTGTGTACATATGGCTTTAAGCCATATTCTTTGTATATGAAGGGATCGCCAAAGTGGTGGTCTATATGTCCGTGTGTTGCAACAAGGCAAACAGGTTTTAGCTGATGTTGCTTAATATATTCTTTTATTTCTTCTCTCTCTTCATCGTACAATGCACCACAATCTATAATAACACATTCTTTGGAGTCATCGGAAACGATGTAACAGTTCTCTTGAAGCATATTACATGCTATGCGATATACGTTTAACATAATGTATATTTTTAGTTAGTAACAAGCCTTCTTTTTACAAAGGCAAGTATACAATATTTTTCTCTTTAAACCATTCTTCTTCAAGTATTGTTGATATTTTGGTGCATTCAACAATGTGTGAAAAAGGTTTTAATTCGTTATCTAAGTTGCCACCTTTTAAACAGATTACTCCATTAGGGAGTGCGTTCTTTTGTGATTTTGCTATATTCTTTTTGATGATTTTTACAAGGTTGGGTAGGGGCATTACAGCTCTACTTACAATAAAGTCGTATTTTCCCCTTTCTTCTTCTCCTCGTAAATGTTTGGCTACTACATTCTTTAATTCAATAGCTTGCGCTACCTTTTGCGCTACATATACTTTTTTCCCCGTTCCGTCTATCAATGTAAATTTAACTTTTGGAAACATAATAGCCAAGGGAATGCCAGGAAAACCGCCACCAGAACCAAAGTCTAATACCCTTGTCTCATTCTTAAAATGAATGAGTTTAGCAATAGATAGTGAATGAAGCACATGATGCTCGTACAAATTGTTTATGTCTTTGCGCGAGATAACATTTATCTTTTCGTTCCAATCATTGTACAATGCTTGTAGCATCTCAAACTGTTTTGTTTGCTCATTACTTAGTGTAGGAAAGTATTTGTGTATGATTTGCATGTGCCAAATAAGGAATGTAACATTGATAACTTTATTATCATGCAAAAGTACGAATATTTTTTGTACCTTTGAAGCGACAATTTATTAAATAAATAAAAATGGATAAAAAAAGGAACGTTACTAAGTTATAAAATATAAGACTTGTACAAGTATTTCAAAATATTTTTTGTACTTTTACGTTCAGTAACTAAATGAAAGTGCGTTATACCCTATTTATCATATTGGTAGCATTATTAGGTTTCAATGCTTGTAACGATGAAGCTCAGTATACTTCATCTACATCTAACGTGTTATCTTTCCAAACCGATAGCATTCATTTTGATACCTTATTCTCAGGTATGCCATCTCCTACTAAATCGTTTTGGGTATATAACCATTCAGAACAAAGTATAAAATGTACCAACATTAGATTGCAACGAGGTAATCAAACAGGGTTTCGGGTGAATGTAGATGGTGTCTATTTGGGTAAAAAACAAGGATATCAGGCATCAGATATAGAGATACGAAAGGAAGATAGTCTTCGTGTGTACGTAGAAGTTACATCCCCTAAGAACTATCTACATGCTCCTAAATTGGTAGAAGACCAACTCTTGTTTACCTTGGAGAGCGGAATAGTGCAAAAACTTAATCTTCAAGTATACTCATTAGATGCTGTCGTATTGAATAATCTGCATGTTCTTAAAGATACAACCATCGCTTCAAATAGTCCTATAGTAGTTAATGGTACAATAAAAGTAGATAGTGCTGCTACATTAACCATACAAGCAGGAACGACATTGTACTTTGAACATGGTTCAGGAATAGATGTTTATGGTAGATTAGTTATTGAAGGAACGGCTGATAAGAATGTTACTTTGCGTGGAAATCGTTTAGATAAGATGTTTGCTTATTTGCCATACGATCGATTGAGCGGTCAGTGGCAAGGTGTACATTATTATAATAGCTCATTTGATAATACATTGAAATATGTTGATATACACGGAACGTTTGATGCTATCACTATTGACTCTACTAATGTGGCACGGCAAACGTTGTATATTGAGGCATCAACTATCCACAATTGTCAGGGCTATGGTTTGCATAGTACCCACGCACAATGGTCGGCAATAAACACTATCTTTTCTAATACGTTACACGATTGTGTGTTTGTTGACGGTGGAAAAGCATCTTTGTTTTCATGTTCTCTCTGTCAATTTTATCCTTTTGATGCCAATAGGGGAGTGGCATTGCATTTTAGTGCAACTCATTCTCCTATTTTAAATCTTTATTGTACCAATACTCTTATTACTGGGTATAATAATAATGAGGTGATGCGAACGTTAGGAAAATCACCAAATGATTTGCAGTTTAGCTTTATATCGTGCTTATTGCGCACACCAAAGGAGCTGACTGCTGACAGCATTCGATTTAAAGATGTAATATTTGAGCATATACAAGATACGCTGGTTGCAGGAAGTAAAAACTTTAGAAAGGTGGATACGGATAGCTTGAAATACGATTTTAGACTGAGTAAACTATCGCTCTCTCTTAATAAAGCAAAAAAAGATTTATCGCCCAAGGCAGACAGATTAGGCAACCAACGCGATAATACTCCTGATATTGGAGCATACGAATACTTTAAAACTAAAAATAAGCATGAAAAAGATTGATTTGAAAGTAATCATTGATGAGGTGAAGATTGATGAACTCTCTGCTGAAGAACAAGAACTTATCAGTAGCGCTATTAAGGCTACCGCAAATTCTTATGCTAATTATAGCCACTTTTATGTAGGGGCAGCCTTACGATTGGCTAATGGGAAAATAGTTATAGGAGCCAATCAAGAGAATGCAGCCTTCCCCTCTGGACTATGTGCAGAGCGCACTGCTGTATTTGCAGCACAAGCTAATAACCCCAATCAGCCCATCACTATGCTTGCTATTGCTGCTAAAAACGATAAGGGATTATTGAAACATCCTATAACGCCTTGTGGAGCATGCCGACAAGTGATATTAGAGGTAGAAGACAGATATAAGCAACCTGTAGAAATTTTGCTATATGGAATCCAAAAGATATACCGTGTTAATAGCGTAAAAGACCTGTTACCACTATCGTTTGTGGACGAAAATATGCACGTATAAGCTTGTTAATAAACATTAATTTAAATCATATTTTTCAACAAGATGTCTCTGTTTAAGAAATAAAATCTTACCTTTGCAACCGCATTTGAGACACAATGCTACATTTATTGAATAAGGCAATGGAAGTGTGGGTGAGTGGCTGAAACCACCAGTTTGCTAAACTGACGTGCGGGTTTCCGTACCGGGGGTTCGAATCCCCCCGCTTCCGCTTTTTTTTCATAACTAACTATGGTCGGTTCATCTAATGGTTAGGATACAAGATTCTCAATCTTGGCATACGAGTTCGATTCTCGTACCGACTACTAAAAGCCTATAAGCAGTTTGTTTATAGGCTTTTTTTTGTGTGTTTGTATATTCTCTGTATAAGTGTTTTACCTATATGGGCGGTTCTATAAATTAGCTTTGACAGATTGTGATACTATTTTTGAGGTCAATTTGTTTATGAGTGAAGTAGTATAGCGAGCTATACTACTGAACGAACAAGCAAATTGAACCAAAAAGAGAGCCCACAAGAAGATAAAACGTAAAAAGACTGACATAAAAACTTTACGGTGGTAATTTATAGAACCGCCCATAAGCTAATCAAGCAATATATACCGAAAAAGATTTATTTGGACATTATACGAACAAGAGAATTATGTAGATACAAAAGAATTTGAACGAAAAACCACGAGAAAAATTAAGCACTTTTACACCAAAAAGCAAATTCTTCAAATACTTTTTGTAACTTTGGATAGGAAAGCGACAACCCTTTATACAAGAGAGTTCCGTGTGATTGGTTGATTTTAGGGTAACGATTTGGCAACCGTTCCGTTTGCCATGCTTTGCCTTGTTTTGCTTAGAGGTTTGCTCTTTGCTACAAAGAGTACATAAAAACTCTAATTTCCCAAGATTTCCACCATTATTTGTTGATATCTTAACGCAATGTAAGAAAAAAAGGAGATAAAAAATTGGAATCAACATAAATATTAACTATATTTACAAGCAAATATTAACTAAAATAAGTTATTATGAAAAAATATCTAAAAATTTTACCGATAGTACAGCATTTTTTTTGTAATTTTGTGCTTGCAGGTTGATTCTGTAGCTGTGCGCTTTCTATAGCTTAATGTTGATTTTAGCAGTTTATCTTTGAAATAAAAAGTCATGAAAAGAAATATTATATTTATATCCTTAATAAGTTTAGTCCTGATTTCTTGTCAGATTTCTGGACTAACTTCGGGTTATTCACATTTATCAAAGCTACAAAAAACTAAGGTGATTGATTATAAAGGAAATATAGAAGATATTACAGATAATACAAATATATATACGATTACTGTAAAACAAGTAAAGGATTATATATTATCACATAAGAAAGTGCTTATATATGACTATACTCCATATTGTAAATCACAGTATTGTTGCTCTCCTAAAATGTTAGTGTCCTTATGTAAAAAACAAGATATAAAAGTTCTTGTTATAGCAAATATCTATGATGATATTTTCAAAATGATTAATCATGGCTTCCCTCTATTAATGATAAATACCAAGCCTTATTCTAAATGGCGTTGGAAATATACGGATAAATTTTATTATGATTTGATAGGATATGTAGCTAAAGATATTAATTACGCATCATTTCATTATTTTATAAATGGAAGGTATATAAAAAGTATTAAAGATATAAGACAAGAAACTTTGTTTGATAGATAAAAAGGCTTTATAGAACCAGCCATTAAAGCAAAACAGCATACTATTTGTGATGCATCCTCTCTCTCTATATATAAAGGGCGGTTCTATAAATTACCACTGTAAAGTTTTTTATGTCAGTGTTTTTACGTTTTGTCATCTTGTAGACTCTCTTTTTATATAAAACAGGCTGCGCCTCAACAATTCAAACAAGTTTGATTGTATTCGGCTTGCTCCGTTTTTGGTTCAATTCGCTTGTTCGTTTAGTAGTATAGCTCACACTATACTCCTTCACTTATAAACAAATTGACCTCAAAAATAGTATCACAATCTGTCAAAGCTAATTTATAGAACCACCCTAAAACTCTTCTATACGCTATTATTAAATTACAAATTAAGGAGTTATCTCAGTATTGTTTTATTAAAATATTATATAATTATGTTTTCAAAAATATTAGTATTTATTTTTAGTCTCATTTTTTCTCTTCATATCAATGCTCAAAATGAAGCTAAGATTGGTAATGTTAGCATAGGAACAAAATACAGCATAGCATTATCATTAATTAAGAACGAGTTTGGAACACCTACTATGGTAAGAGATAATTGTGTTGAGTATCATAATGTTAAATATCATTCACTGAGGTTTAACAAAATTCTTTTTAAATTTAAAAACTCAATTCTCAATGAAGTTCGTTTCTTTATCAACGCAAAAAATAAGTATGAAGCTGTAAAAAATATGAAATGTGTGGCTAAAGAATGGTCAAAAAAATATGAACTTTCAGAGGATTATGACGATGGAGCTTATTTTTATATGGGAGGTGTTTCTCCTAAAGGTATTGGGTTTTTATTTACAATCTCTATAGCACAAAGACAAGGACGTTGGGACACAGAGTTAACATACGGTCCTTTTTAATACTTTTTTTAGTTTGATACTGTTAGTAGTATTAAGGGTGGTTCTATAAATTACCACTGTAAAGTTTTTTATGTCAGTCTTTTTACGTTTTGTCATCTTGTGGGCTTTTGGGGGGTCAATTTGCTTGTTCGTTCAATAGTATAGCTCGCTATACCCCTTTACTCATAAACAAATTGACCTCAAAAATAGTATCACAATCTGTCAAAGCTAATTTATAGGACCACCCTTATAAGTTTTTTTGCTCACTCGCTATGGATAGTGGCAGAAACTTTTGTACGAAGAGCAACCCTCTAATACCTATGTTTTGAAGTGGTAGCGACCTTTCACGACTATACAAAGGGTTGTTCTCCAGATAAGACTTCTATCGTAGTTCATATCGGATAAAGTTTGTAGTGTATTTTTTTTTTCAATATTTTGGTGTTATTTTTGGTATCTTCATATTTAGATACACCCACATTCCTATTACGGATAACATCTAATGAGCTTTCAAAACAATAAGAAATGACTGCGAACCCAAATTTTTTTAACTCCTGATTTTAGCGATATTGTGTAAACATTTTTCTAAAATCTTTACTTTCATTTTAGAAAAATATAAACTGGTTATAGACTTTTATTTTACCGTTTTCTTATTTCTAAACAGCAATCTCATTGAGTTTATATGACCATTTTCCCCATTTAGTGGTACTAACTCAATGGTTTTAGTGTACTTATTTAATGAGATAATATTACTATTTGCGTGCTTTTGTATAGTAACCTCTATGTTATAACAAATGTATTTTTTTATGCCTTTAAACGTAACTTATTAATAATGAATAATGTACAGAAGAACCTATAATTTTCATATTTGTGAGCATATAATACTACGTTTGCAAATAATTGAATTATGGGCAGGTAAGTAAAAATTTTTCATAAAGAACAGGTGTGGTTTAAAAGTGCCCCCTGTTAGTTTCTTATCCAATTTTTATTGAACTAACCAGTTCTATAAATCTAATATGTATATAAGGTGGTACTTGTAAGTATCTCCTTTAGATAAAATACGTCTTTACAGCAATAATAAAAATAAGAAAGCTGCCAATAATGTCATATAAAAGTCTGACAAATATGACATACCTCTAAGTTTGGCACGCTTTTCGTTACGTTACTTATAGAATGAATGTGTGGCATGGATTGGTAAAACAATCGGCAACACTTGAATTAGAAGTAATAAATATAGAATAACTTAAAACATAATGATTATGAACATTAAACCATTAGCAGACAGAGTTTTGGTGCTTCCTGCACCTGCAGAAGAAAAAGTAGGTGGAATTATTATCCCAGATACAGCAAAAGAAAAACCATTGCGTGGTAAAATAATAGCCGTTGGTAATGGTACGAAAGATGAACAAATGGTATTGAAAGAAGGTGATGAGGTTCTTTATGGCAAATATGCTGGAACCGAACTCGAATACGAAGGCGAAAAGTATTTGATGATGCGCCAAAGTGATGTTTTGGCAGTAATGAAGTAATACTATCGCTTGGCACACATATTTAATACTCATATTATTCATTATAAGTTAGATAAAAAATACAATTATGGCAAAAGATATTAAATTTGACGTAGAAGCAAGAGATTTGCTGAAGAAAGGTGTTGACCAGTTAGCTAACGCTGTAAAAATAACGTTAGGTCCTAAAGGTCGCAACGTAGTTATAGAGAAGAAGTTTGGTGCTCCACAGATAACAAAAGACGGTGTAACCGTAGCTAAGGAAGTAGAACTGGAGGACGCTTTTGAAAATACAGGTGCTCAACTTGTAAAGAGCGTAGCTTCTAAGACAGGCGATGATGCTGGCGATGGTACAACAACCGCTACCATTTTGACACAAGCCATTGTGTCAGAAGGTTTGAAGAATGTTACCTCAGGTGCTAATCCTATGGATTTGAAACGTGGTATTGATAAGGCTGTTAATGTAGTAGTAGATCATATCAAATCAAGCGCTGTAAAGGTAGATGACAATTACGACAAGATAGAGCAAGTAGCTACTGTATCTGCTAACAACGATCCTGAGATTGGTAAGCTTTTGGCTGATGCTATGCGCAAGGTAAGCAAGAATGGAGTTATAACTATAGAAGAGAGCAAGAGCCGCGATACCAATATAGGTGTGGTAGAAGGTATGCAGTTTGATCGTGGTTATCTGTCAAGCTATTTCGTTACAGATACCGACAAGATGGAGTGCGTATTAGAAAATCCATATATCTTAATTTATGATAAGAAAATTTCTAATATCAAAGATTTCTTGCCAATCTTACAGCCAGCAGCAGAGAGTGGTCGTCCATTGTTAGTTATTGCAGAAGATGTGGACTCAGAAGCTTTAACTACCTTAGTAGTAAACCGTTTGCGTGCTGCGTTAAAGATTTGCGCTGTTAAGGCACCAGGCTTTGGCGATCGTCGTAAAGCTATGCTTGAAGATATTGCTATCTTGACAGGCGGAGTTGTTATCAGCGAGGAAAAAGGCTTGAAACTTGAGCAAGCTACACTTGAAATGTTAGGTTCTGCCGATAAAGTTACGGTTACAAAAGATAATACTACTATTGTTAATGGTGCTGGTAAGAGCGAGAACATACAAGAGCGTATTACTCAAATTAAGAATGAGATTGAAAATACGACCAGTCAATACGATAAAGAAAAATTGCAAGAACGTTTGGCTAAGCTCTCTGGTGGCGTAGCTGTATTGTACGTAGGTGCTAACAGCGAGGTTGAAATGAAAGAGAAGAAAGATCGTGTAGACGATGCTCTTTGCGCTACTCGTGCCGCTATTGAAGAAGGTATTGTTGTAGGTGGTGGTACTACTTACATTCGTGCACTTGATGCTTTGAAAGGCTTGAAGGGCGATAATGCCGATGAGCAAACAGGTATTAACATTGTAGAGCGTGCTATTGAAGAGCCTCTTCGCCAGATTGTAACCAATGCAGGCGGTGAAGGTGCAGTAGTTGTTGATAAGGTTCGCGAAGGTAAAGGCGATTTTGGATACAATGCTCGTACAGGCGAGTATGAAGACTTGCGTAAGGCTGGTATTGTAGATCCTGCTAAGGTTGCTCGTGTAGCTTTGGAGAATGCCGCTTCAATAGCTGGAATGTTCCTTACAACCGAGTGTTTGATCGTTGACAAGCCACAAGAGAAGCCTGCTATGCCAGCTGCTCCAGGTGGTATGGGTGGAATGATGTAATTACATTTGGTTAATATATTGATACAAAAAAAGAGGAACGACTTTTTTATTGAAGGCCGTTCCTCTTTTTTTATTGGGGGTATGCTTGATATGTGTTTTATCTAACAGGTACAGCTTTCAGAGTAAATATCTATTATACAGGCTGGTTCTATAAATTACCACCTATATAGTGAGTAATTTTTATATAGTGAGTAATTTTTATGAAATACGTTTTATGGGCGGTTCTATTAATTGGCTTTGACAGATTGTGAGACTATTTTTGAGGTCAATTTGTTTATGAGTGAAGGAGTATAGCGAGCTATACTACTGAACGAACAAGCAAGTTGAACCCCAAAAAGCCCACAAGATGACAAAACGTAAAAAGACTGGCATAAAAACTTTACGGTGGTAATTTATAGAACCGCCCTTATTATATATTTAGGCTTCTTTTTGGTACAAAATGTAATAAAGCGAATTTATAGAACCAGCCTAAAAAAAGTTTTTTTATATTCATACACGCTTAAGTTATCCTTGTAAAATACTAAAAAAAGACTTTTTTTTAGTTATATAACCTACTTTTTCAAAAAAAAATGCTAACTTAGCACAATGAAATTTATGTGCAAAATGTCTTAAAACGAAAATAAATGGTATTGAGAGCAATTTTGCGTTAAAAGAAGGAAGATAAATTTTACAGAATACACACCATTGTTATATATGGGCGGTTCTATCACTTAGCTTTGACAAATTGTGAGATTATTTTTGAGGTAATTTTGTTTGTGAGTGAAGGAGTATAGCGAGCTATATTACTGAAAGAACAAGCAAATTGAACCAAAAATAGTCCACAAGATGACAAAACGTAAAAAGACTGGCATAAAAAACTTTACGGTGGTAATTTATAGAATCGCCCATATAAATATCTATCATAGTGCGTTTTGTTATATCTATCTTCTGACAAAATGAAAGATAAAAAAATGGACGAAAATCAAACAGTTGATCAAGACAGAATTATTAAGATTAACATCGAAGAGGAGATGAAGTCATCATACATTGATTACTCAATGTCAGTGATTGTGGCTCGTGCGCTTCCCGATGTGCGTGATGGTTTCAAGCCCGTACATCGTCGTATACTCTATGGTATGTTGGGTATTGGCAACACGAGTGATAAGCCTTATAAAAAATGTGCTCGCGTTGTAGGTGAGGTACTTGGTAAGTATCACCCACACGGAGACAGTTCGGTATATGGAGCTTTGGTTCGTCTTGCTCAAGACTGGAATATGCGTTATACGCTTGTTGACGGCCAGGGTAACTTTGGTAGTGTTGATGGCGACTCGGCAGCTGCTATGCGTTATACAGAGTGTAGATTGTCTAAAATGGGCGAACACATTATGGACGATTTGGAGAAAGATACCGTTGACATGGTAAACAACTTCGATGATACCTTGTTAGAGCCAACTGTGATGCCAACAAAGATACCTAACTTATTGGTAAACGGTGGTAATGGTATTGCTGTGGGTATGGCTACCAATATGCCAACTCATAATTTGTGCGAGGTAATTGACGGCTGTTGTGCTTATATTGATAATCCTGATCTAGACTTAGATGAACTGATGCAATATATACAAGCTCCAGATTTCCCTACAGGAGCTTACATCTATGGATTACAAGGTGTAAAAGATGCTTACCGAACAGGTAGAGGGCGTATCGTTATTCGTGCAAAAGCAGAGATAGAAAGTGGTGATACTCACGATAAGATTGTTATTACCGAAATACCTTATGGTGTTAACAAGCAACAGCTTATAGAATATATTGCAGCCTTGGTAAAAGAAGGTAAGATAGATGGTATTGCTAATGCAAATGACGAATCTGGACGCCAAGGTATGCGCATTGTTATTGATGTAAAACGTGATGCCAATGCTAATGTTATTTTGAACAAACTGTTTAAGATGACAGCATTACAGAGTTCGTTCTCTGTTAATAATATTGCCTTGGTAAATGGTCGTCCTCGCTTGTTGAGTTTGAAGGAGTGTGTAAAGTACTTCGTAGAGCACAGACACGATGTTACCATTCGCCGAACCAAGTTTGACTTGAAGAAGGCTCAAGAGAGAGCTCATATTTTAGAAGGACTTATCATTGCTTGCGATAATATTGATGAGGTAGTACATATTATAAGAGGTAGCAAGACTCCTGCTGAAGCACAAACTAATTTGGAGAAACGCTTCGATTTAGATACGCTGCAGAGCAAGGCCATCGTGGATATGCGCTTATCGCAACTTACAGGTCTGCGTTTGGAACAGTTGCATGCAGAATATGATGAATTGGAAAAACTAATTGCTTATTTGGAGAATATTCTTTCAGATCCACAATTATGTAAAAAGGTGATGAAAGATGAACTAAACGAAGTAAAAGAAAAATATGGCGATGTTCGCCGTACCAAGATTATTCCTGATGAGCATGAATTTAATGCTGAAGACTTCTATCCTAACGACCCCGTAGTAATTACAGTTAGTCATTTAGGTTATATCAAGCGTACACCTCTGTCCGACTTCCGTGAACAAGCTCGTGGTGGAGTAGGAGCTAAGGCTGCTAAACATCGCGATCAAGACTTTACCGAGTTTATCTATTCGGCAACGATGCACCAAACTATGTTATTCTTTACAAAGAAAGGTCGTTGCTACTGGTTGAAGTGTTATAATATTCCAGAGGGAGCAAAAGATTCGAAGGGGCGTGCTATCCAAAACTTGTTGAATATTGATAGCGATGACTCTATCAATGCTATCTTGCGTTTGTGTGGATTGGATAACGAAGAGTTTATCAATTCGCATTACGTAGTATTTGCTACTAAGAATGGTACAGTAAAGAAAACTTGCTTAGAGGCATACTCTCGTCCACGTACCAATGGCGTAATTGCTATCAATATAGCTGAGGGCGATGAAGTTGTAGATGTAAGATTAACCAATGGAAGAAACGAATTGATTATAGCAAATCGCAATGGTAGGGCTGTAAGATTTGATGAGAATGCCATTCGTACAATGGGTCGTACAGCAACAGGTGTTCGTGGTATGCGTCTTGATGGTGGAGACGATGCTGTTGTTGGCATGATAGTGGTAAACGACCCTGTAAACGAAAATGTAATGGTAGTAAGTGAAAATGGATATGGCAAACGTTCTTCTGTAGAAGATTATCGTAAAACTAATCGTGGAGGTAAGGGTGTAAAGACTTTGAGTATTACTGACAAAACAGGTCGATTGGTAGCAATCAAGAAGGTAACCGATAAGCATGATCTTATGATTATCAACAAGAGCGGTATTACTATACGCTTAGCTGTTGCTGGATGTAGAGTTATGGGACGTGCTACGCAAGGCGTAAAACTCATTGACCTCACTAAAAAGAATGATGTGATAGCCAGTGTATGTTGCACGCTGAGTACAGAGTTAGAGGCCACTTTGGAAGAAGATAACAAGGCATCACTACCTACAGCTTCTACTGTGGATTGCATCAGAGAAGAAAACACATCTAATGTAGAATCTACAGACGATGCTACTTTGGAAACTATAGATAGAGAGAATGAAGATAAATAATGTTTTTTAAATCGTAAGAATATGAATAAATTAATGTTTGTAGCTGTGATGGCTTTAGGAGCATCAACAGCATTTGCCGGAGGCGACAGTGATGCACTCAAGGCAATCAAGTCTGCTAAAACTTATGTAGAGGCAGAAAATCTAATCAAAACAAATTTAGGGCAGTTAGCAAACAATGAAGAGAAGGCTAAGGCTTATAACAAATTGGTTGACCTTGCTTTGGAGAAAGTAAACAAAGAAAATTCTATCATAGAGAAGAATATGCTCAACCAACAGCTTAAGCAGGGTGAACAACAGCCTTATGATACTTTAGGCTTTTACAATGCTGTCTATACAGCCATTTCTGCAGGCATTGAGTGTGATCAGTATGATATGATGCCTAATGCTAAAGGTAAAATCAAACCTAAGTTCCATAAGGGCAATCAAAGCAGATTGTTTGCTATCCGTCCACAATTGATCAATGCTGGTCAGGGTGCAAGCAACAAAAAAGATGCTGAAGCTGCATTAAATAATTTCGGCTTGTATGTATCATCTGCAGTAGCTCCATTGTTCAAGGATGTTCCTAACAAACCTGCATACGATCAATATTTAGGTGAGGTAGCACGTGTAGCTTCTGTATATGCTTTCCAAAACAAGAAGATAGATTTGGCTCATAAGTATGTTGACATTGCTTTGCAAGATACAGCTAAAGAAACTCACAAAGAAGCTATCAATTTGAAGTCATACTTGTTAACACAGGGGTTGACATCAAAGGCAGATACATTGAAAGCAATTAATGCTTTGAAGCAACTTTATGTTGAAGAGCATGGTAGTGATCAGATTTTTGGGTGCTTGACAACTTTGTATAGCAACATGAAAGATAAGGAAGAGTTGAACAAGCTTATTAACGAAAAATTGCAACAAGACCCTAAGAACTTTAATGCGTTGGCAATGAAAGCGCAGGGCTTGATGAATGAATCGAAATGGGATGAGGCTATCAAGGTTTACAAAGAGGCTGTTGCTGTTAATGGTAAAGATGCTTTGATACTTACTTATCTTGGTTTCTGTATTAATGCTAAGGCTGCATCAATTAATAATAATGTGCCTGAACAGAAAAAATTGTATACCGAATCAATGGGATATTTGGAGATAGCTCGTAGCGTTGATCCGAATAGGCAACGTGCAAACTGGAGCTACCCCTTGTACCAGTGCTATTATTCACTTTATGGTACAGCAGATAGCAGAACTAAAGAAATGGAGACCTTGAATAAGTAAACATTATAACAGTATATTTTGTAGCAGGGGGCATCTCTTTTATGTGAGAGCCTCCTGTTTCTTTTTATAGCTTCTTTTTAATGTTTACTTCAAGAAACAATCAAATACGCAATTTATAATTTATATAATGTTAAGTTTTGTATGATAAACTAATTTCATTTTATAAAAATCAGTATATTTGCATGAGTAAACATTCATATTATTTGTAACTCATATACGTAACTAAAAACATTTTGTAAGAAGCAATTAACAATGAGAAAAATATTATATATATTATGCTTTATTGGCTTATGTGCCACTGCTAATACGCAACGTAAAGACATTGCGCAAGCTAAACAATGGATTAAGCAAGGAAAAAATCTTGAAAAAGCTGAGCAGTCCATGAAGAGATTGTTAAAAGATTCGGCTAACTGCAAAAATAAAAAAATATGGTTGACTTGGTTTGAGGCTGTTAAAGCACAATACGAACAGGCTAATGATAAATTATACCTCAAGCAAAAATATGATACGGTAGGACTATTCTCCTTAACAAAAGAGATGTTTGATATTTTACAGTCGTTCGATTCTATTGATGCTGCACCAAATAAAAAGGGAAAGGTAAAAATAAAATATAGAGATGAGCATGCACAATTTTTGAATCAGTTTAGACCTAATTTATATAATGGTGGCGCATTTTTTCTTAATAAGAAAAGATATGATAATGCTTATTCATTATATAATGCCTACATAAGTTGTGCATATCAACCTCTTTTTAGTAATTATAATTACTTAGATAATGATAAGCGTATTCCCTTGGCATCGTACTGGGCTTTCTTTTGTGCGTACAAACAAAAAAAATATAATTTGGCATTAGAACATAAGAATTTGGCATTAAAAGATACAATACACCATGCTTATACCTTGCAATATTTATCAGATATTTATCAAAAAACATGTGACACGGGTTTATATATCAAGACATTACAAGAAGGATTCAATTTACATCCAAAGTTTCCTTATTTTTTCCCTCGATTGGTAGACTTTTATGTGTTACATAAGCAATTTGATAAGGCTATGAATGTTATTGATAAAGCTTTGCAGGTGGATAGTGCTAATAGTATGTACCGCTTTGCTAAAAGTACAGTGTTATTAAATACAGGAAAGTATAAGCAATGTATAGATCAATGTAAAGAATTGATAGCTGAAAATGATAGTATGGCAGAACCCTATCTAAATGCTGGACTTGCTTACTTTAATCAAGCAGTGTTATTAGATAAAGAGCCTCAGCCGTCTAAAAAAGTAAGGAAAACCATATTAGACTATTATCGTCAGGCGTTACCTTATTTAGAAAAGTACAGACAAATGGCTCCTGAAATGAAAGATAAATGGTGCAAACCGCTATATACTATTTATCTTAACTTGAATATGGGGAAAGAGTTTGACGAGATAGACAAATTAATAAAGAAATAAAAATAGTGATAACCTCTTGTGAGATTATGATTAATAAAGTAATATAGAAAAAATAGCTTGATACATTTTATATACAATACAGAATACAAAAACGATTCTTTTCTATTTATAATAGACTATGATATGAGGTTAATAGCAAAAACCAGCTCAAGTTATTTTATAACATTACTAAATGATAGAAAATGGGAAATGTAGCAGATTATACAAAAATAGGTGTAAAAGAACTGAGCGAGATGCAGCAAAAGGCGTTTCAGGTGATAACACAAAGTACGAAGGATGTAGTATTACTATCGCCTACTGGCTCAGGAAAAACATTAGCCTATCTATTACCTGTATTAGAAAAGATAGATTTAACGCTGTATGAAGTACAGGCTGTTGTCATAGCTCCTAACCGAGAATTGGCTATTCAGTCGTGTGATGTAATGAAGCATCTCACAGCAGCATTGAAGGGATACGCTTGTTATGGTGGTAGACCAGCCATGGATGAGCATAGAGAAATAAGAAAAGTATGTCCGCAAATTGTATTTGCTACTCCTGGACGCCTGAAAGATCATCTCACTAAAAATAATATATCAGCAGAAAATATCAAATTTGCTATCATTGACGAGTTTGATAAATGTTTGGAAATGGGTTTCCAAGAAGAAATGAGTGCCATATTTACAAAATTGCCTAACATACAGCAGCGAATACTCCTTTCGGCTACTGATACAGATGAGATACCTAGGTTTGTTAATATAAATAATGTAGAGCGATTGAATTATTTAGTACAAGCTCAAGTATCTAATCATATTGGCATCTTTACAGTAAAGAGTGATAGTAAAGATAAGCTGGATGTGCTGGCTCAACTTTTACTTACATTTGGTAATGAGAGCACTATTGTGTTTGTAAACTTTAGAGAGAGTGTAGAGCGAATATGTCATTTTTTGTTGTCTAAACACTTTTATGTCAATGCTTTTCATGGAGGATTAGATCAGAAGCAACGAGAAGCCGCATTGTATAAGTTTACTAACGGGTCGGTTAATATATTGGTTAGTACTGATTTAGCATCACGTGGCTTAGATATTCCTGATGTAGATAATATTGTACATTATCATTTGCCAGAGTATGAAGATAGCTATATTCATCGTACTGGGCGTACTGCAAGATGGCAAAAGCAGGGTAGGGCATTCTTTATTTTAGGTCCAACAGAAACATTACCTGCGTATGTAACATCGTGTACAAAAGAATACAAATTGGTAGAAACGAAAACTTACCCACAACAGCCTAAAATGGTTACCTTATATATAGGTAAAGGTAAAAAAAACAAAATAGGAAAAATAGATATTGTAGGATTCTTGTGCAAGGTTTGTCATTTGGAAACAAGTGAAATTGGGCATATAGACATAAAAGATTATTATGCCTATGTTGCTATAAAGAGAGAAAGGCTAAAACAGGTTATATGTAATTCACAAGGTATGAAACTAAAGGGGATAAGGACAATTTTTGAGCTTGCAGAGTAAAAAAGGACAAAAAGTAAAAATAAAACATTTTTTATTTTTATTATTCAAACAATTGTAGTATATTAGCACCCAAATAAGAACACTTGTTTAATTTTAAATTTTAACACAATGAAGAAATACAATTTCAATGCAGGTCCTTCAATTCTTCCTCGTGAAGTTATTGAAAACACAGCTAAACAAATTTTAGATTTTAACGGTAGTGGTTTGTCTTTAATGGAAATTAGCCATCGTGCAAAAGATTTTCAACCTGTTGTTGATGAAGCTGTAGCCTTGATTAAAGAAATATTACAAATACCAGAAGGCTATGCTGTTATTTTCTTAGGAGGTGGCGCATCTTTGCAATTCTATCAAGTTCCTTGCAACTTTTTAGTAAAGAAAGCAGCTTATCTTAATACAGGTGCATGGGCTAAAAAGGCTTTGAAGGAGGCTAAATTCTTTGGAGAAGTAATAGAGGTGGCTTCTTCTGCTGATCAGAATTATACGTTTATTCCTAAAGGATGGACAGTACCAGCAGATTGCGACTACCTTCATATAACATCTAATAATACAATTTATGGTACAGAGCTTCGTAAGGATTTGGATGTTGATGTACCATTGATAGCAGATATGTCATCGGATATCTTTAGTCGTCCTATAGATGTTTCTAAATATGAGTGCATTTATGGTGGCGCACAAAAGAATTTGGCTATGGCTGGTGTTACATTTGTTATTGTTAAAGAAGAAAACCTAGGTAAGACTAATCGCGAAATCCCTACCATGTTAGATTATCGCACCCATATAGCAAAGGGTTCTATGTTTAATACTCCACCTGTAGTACCTATTTATTCAGCTTTGGAAACGTTACGCTGGATTAAGAAGAATGGTGGTGTAGAAGCAATGGATAAACGTGCTCACGAAAGAGCAGAATTGCTATATGGTGAAATTGATCGTAACAAATTATTCAAGGGTACTGTGGTAGAGGAGAATCGCTCTTTAATGAATATCTGTTTCGTAATGAATGATGAATACAAAGAACTAGAGAAGCCATTCTTAGAGTTTGCTACCGAACAAGGTATGGTAGGTATTAAGGGACATCGATCTGTTGGTGGCTTCCGTGCAAGCTGCTACAATGCTATGAGCATAGAAGGTGTAAAGGCTCTCATCAACTGCATGAAGGAATTTGAGACTAAGCACTAATTGCAGAGCCTATTATAGAAAAATATTTATGAATAAATAGGCTAAGGTAGGTCAAAGAAACAAGTGTATCATTATATTTTATGTATTTTGTCTTGCTTTAGTCTATTCAAATTATTTATCTTGGTATAGTTATATTATATTACCAATATTTGTATTAACCCATTTAAAATCATATACGTATGAAAATACTTATTGCAACCGTTAAGCCATTTAATGCCAAGGCAGTAGAAGTTATAAAGAAAGAATTAGAAAGTGCAGGACATTGTGTTCAGGTTTTAGAAAAATATGCATCTGTGGACGAATTGAAAGAAAACGTTAAAGATGCCGAAGCAATGATTGTTCGTTCTGATAAAATAACAAAGGAAATTATTGATGCAGCTCCTAAACTGAAGATAATTGTTCGTGCAGGTGCTGGTTACGATTCCATTGATACCGCATATGCAAAGGAAAAAGGCATTGTCATTGAAAATACGCCAGGACAAAACTCTAATGCTGTTGCAGAATTGGTATTTGGTTTACTTATCTATATGGTTCGTAGCTTCTTTTCTGGCAAGTCTGGTTCTGAACTTAAAGGTAAGAAATTAGGTATCTTGGCATTTGGAAACATTGGTCGTCATGTGGCTCGTATTGCTAATGGATTTGGCATGGAAGTTTATGGCTTTAGTCGTTCTCATGCAGCTAATCCAACAAAAGAAGATGGCGTACAGTTTGTTGCAACCAAAGAAGATTTATATAAACAATGTGATATAGTAAGTGTTCATCTTCCTGCTAATGAGCATACAAAACAAAGTGTTGGCTATGCGGATGTTAACTTAATGAAGAAAGATGGAATATTAGTTAATACAGCTCGTAAAGAAGTGATTAACGAACCAGAGCTTTTGCGCTTAATGGAAGAACGCAAAGATATAAAGTTTGTTACAGATATTAAGCCTGATGCTGATGCAGAGTTTGCTAAGTTTGAAAATCGTTACTTTAGCACTCCAAAGAAGATGGGAGCTCAGACGGCTGAAGCTAATGCTAATGCAGGTATTGCTGCTGCAAAGCAAATCAACGCATACTTCAAAGAAGGCTGCACAAAGTTCCAAGTTAATAAGTAATCGTTATGACTAAGATTAAACCATTTAGAGGTGTAAGACCTCCTAAAGAATTAGTAGAAAAGGTAGAGTCTCGTCCATATGATGTTTTAGATTCAGAAGAAGCACGTGCTGAGGCAGGAGATAATGAAATGAGCTTGTATCATATCATTAAACCTGAAATAGATTTTGCACCTGGTACATCTGAGTATGATGTAAGAGTGTATGAGCAGGCAGCTAACAATTTTAAGAAGTTTCAAGAAAAAGGTTGGCTGAAACAAGATGCTCAAGAAAACTATTATATCTATGCACAAACAATGAAAGGCAAGACACAATACGGTCTTGTGGTAGGTGCTTATTGTCAAGATTATCTTAATGGAGTTATCAAAAAGCACGAGTTAACTCGTAGAGATAAAGAAGAAGACAGAATGAAGCACGTTCGTGTTTGTGATGCTAATGTAGAGCCTGTATTCTTTGCTTATCCTGATAATTCAATTCTTAGTCAATTGATACAGCGTTATGCTTCTGCAAAGCCCGAATATGATTTTATTGCTCCTATTGACGGCTTTAGACATCAGTTTTGGGTAATATCAGATGCAGACGACATCAAGACAATTACGGCTGAATTTGAGAAAATGCCAGCATTGTATATAGCTGATGGACATCATCGTTCCGCTGCAGCTGCTTTGGTTGGTGTAGAGAAATCCAAGAACAATCAACAGCATACGGGTAACGAAGAGTATAATTATTTTATGGCAGTTTGTTTCCCAGCATCTCAATTAACCATTTTGGATTATAACAGAGTGGTGAAAGATTTAAATGGAATGACTTCTGAGGGGTTCTTAAAAGCTTTGCAAAAGAACTTTGAAGTTGAAGAAAAGGGGACTGAATGTTATAAGCCACAATTGTTGCATGAGTTTTCTCTTTATTTGGACGGAAAATGGTATGCATTGAAAGCTAAACAAGGAACATATGATGATAACAATCCTATTGGAGTGTTAGATGTAGACATATCTTCTCGATTAATATTAGATGAACTATTGGGAATCAAAGATTTGCGCTCTGATAAACGCATTGATTTCGTAGGCGGTTTAAGAGGATTGGAAGAGTTAAAGCGAAGAGTAGATAGTGGCGAAATGCGTATGGCATTGGCACTTTATCCAGTTTCTATGAAACAAATTATGGATATTGCTGATTCTGGAAAGATTATGCCGCCAAAAGCTACATGGTTTGAGCCTAAATTGCGCAGTGGCTTGGTAATACATAAATTATCATAATGATAGACGAATATACAACTATATTATCTAATAAAATAGGCGAGGGATTTTACACTGAAAAGCGGAGTAAATTCCTCGCTTTTGCACATCATGTAACATCAGAAGATGATATAAAAGAGGTGTTGAAAGGGTATCATAAAAAATATTATGATGCTCGTCATTGTTGCTATGCTTATATGTTGGGGGCATACCGTAGTGTTTTTAGGGCTAATGATGATGGCGAACCATCCAGCACAGCAGGTAAACCCATATTAGGGCAAATTACTTCTCATCAATTAACTGATATTTTGGTAGTTGTGATACGTTATTTTGGAGGAGTTAAACTAGGTACAAGTGGCTTAATAGTAGCTTATCGAACAGCCGCTGCATTAGCTATTGAGAATTGTGAGATAGAAACAAAGTTGATAGAAGAAAACATAACATATACCTTTTCTTATCCAATGATGAATGCCGTGATGCGGATTGTAAAAGAGATGCAGCCACGTATCGTATCGCAAACATTTGATAATACTTGCAGCATTACTTTAGCTATTCGTATATCTCAAGCTAATTTATTACGAAAGAAATTACAGCATTTGGCATTTGAATAATAAACTTTTACTATATCTCAAATGCCATGGATGATGTAAGGCTAATGAAGAAATGCAACTTTTGGTGGGCAGAAAGAAGAATATCTCATTAAAAACGCTTATTATTCGGTAACAAAGTCTTATCTTTGCTTGCAGAATAACAAGCATTCTTTCTTTAGCAGTAAACAGCGACACAAAGCATTTCAATCGTTTCCAAATCGTTACCTGTTTAGTTATATCAATACGGTAACGTCTTTATTTTCATACAGATATATTTTTGTATTTATCTTGGCTGGTAATCTCATTGAGTTCGGTTGGCAATTCCGTTGAGTTTGTGGTACAATTCCGTTGAGTTTGTGGTACAATTCCGTTGAGTTTGTAGAAACGTCTTTTGAGACGTTTAAAATAGAGCGTTTTTGTGATGATATTGAACGATAAAAATAATAGAAATTCTTTTATAAGTTAGCTGATAACACTGAGGGTATGGAGAAGATGCAGTTAGTTTTTATATATAGGCTTACATATCAAAGATTTAAGAGAAAGGCTGATGGTATGACAATGTATGAAAGAAAATAAAAAACTATAAGTGTAAAGAATATGGAGAATGTGGACAGAATATGTATATTAGTTTTTGTGACGTTTTATGTCATGATGAACAAAGATGTTATTTATGGAAAAGTAAAATACATTAATTAGTATTATTACCAATTGCTCAAGTACAAATAGCTTATTATAGTATGTAGGGAACGAAGGTGTATAGTGTCGGTAGATTTTGGGAATAAAAAACGGGAGATAATCATCTAAAAATAGATGTTATCTCCCATTAAAAACTTTTTAGTTCGAGCTATAATTACTTAGCTACAGTTGTATCAGCAGGAGTAGCAGCGCTATCAGTAGCTGTTGTGTCAGGAGTTGTAGCAGAGTCTGTATCTACAACTGTTGTAGAGTCTGCATTCTCAGCAGGAGCTGCTGTTTTGTTACCACATGATGCGAATGAAATAGCTGCAATAGCTACGAACATTAAAACTAATTTCTTCATTTCTTTGCTTTTTTAATCTGTAAAACAATCTATGTTTATTAAAACGTTGCAAAGATAAGACTTTTTTCAATATGTGATATACTTTTTTGTCTTTTTTTTTTTGTTGTTTTTGTAACTTTTTTGTAAGTTACTGTGTAATAAGTATTTGTAGACTTAAAAAATATGTTAATTATTTTATAATGTTTTTATCTTTCCTTTATTTTATTGAAATTTTAGCAGTGTAAATGTCTAAAAAGTAAGCATCCAAGAAACCTGGAAAGCATTTGCTTCGTTGAGTATAAACATAAAGTTTTTCGGGCAAAGGTAGTAAAGTAGGTTATACCAAACAAAGGTGGCTAATTTTGGATGCTTACGATATATGGGTAATGAGGGGAGATTATATATCAATAGAGTTTATAGAAGATAATTCTCTTTCTAAATGTTTCAATATATGAGAGCGACACTTCTCCATTAACCATTTAGGAGTGCTGGTAGCTCCACAGATACCAATTGTTTTAACACCATGGAGCCAAGCAAAATCTATTTCGTTGGCGTCTTCTATCTGATAACTGTTGGGATTTACGCTCTTGCATTCATGAAACAACACTTTACCATTGGAACTCTTTCTACCACTTACAAACAATATCAAATCATGTTTTACGGCAAAATTAGCAATGTTGGGCATGCGGTTAGCCACTTGCCGGCAAATGGTATCAAAGCTGCGAAATGTTGCATCTAGTGAGATGTGTGTCTGTATATAGTTAATGATACGATGAAATTCGTCTAGGCTTTTGGTTGTTTGAGAAAACAAAAATATGTCTTTTGTGAAATCTAATTGCTTTACATCTTCAAATTTCTCAATAACAATGGCATGGTTTTCTGTTTGTCCTACCAATCCTAACACTTCGGCATGCCCATTTTTACCGAATATTACGGTTTGAGAATCTCTGTGAGTTCCATACTGTTTTTTGATACGACGCTGCAAAGCCAATACCACGGGGCAGGTAGCATCTATGATTTCAATATTATTTTTACGGGCAATTTCGTAAGTTTCAGGTGGTTCTCCATGCGCACGCAACAATACTTTTACATCATGCAGCTGATGTAAATCGTTGTGGTTAATGGTAACAAGTCCTTGTTGATGCAAGCGTTCTACCTCTACGCTATTGTGTACGATATCGCCTAGGCAGTACAATGTTTCTCCCTGCTTTAGTTCCTCTTGCGCCTTTTCTATGGCAGTGGTTACGCCAAAGCAAAATCCACTGCCGCTGTCAATTTCTATTTCTATCATGCATTTACTCTTTTACCAAGATATGAATAATTACTTTTGGCTGTTCTGGATCGTTGGTTATCATTAAGATACGAGGCTTGCTACGAGCCTTTTTTAGTTGTTCTGCAATGGCAGTAATCTTTAGTTTAGTCTCTTTCCCAGCTTTTATTTTTGATTTATTGAGCGAAATTGACAATCCATTGGTAAACATCTGCAAGCGTTCTATATCCAATATGCTGTTGCCAGTGTTTTGTATGGTGATATACCCCTTTAGCTTTTTGTTATCTCTAAAGCTTCCCAAATTAAGTTCAGTAGTAGATAGCTGCATTTTAGGTTGCGTGCGGTGTGTGCGTTTGTTACCATGGTTAAAGTCGGGTAGGATAACTGCCGTTACGGTTAACTCCTTTTTAGGTGATACCTTATCACCTGGTTCAAAGCCCATGAAGATAGACGTTTGTGTCAGTCCGTAGTCGCGTATCTTATGTGAATGTAGTGTGAGTGTTGCTATTCCCGTATGTCCTGGTGCAATCTTTGAAGGCGATACTTCACCTTTAAGATAGGATGGAAGATGCATGAGAACTGGTTGTGCTGCTACAGAAGCATTGTTTCTTATGTGAATTTTTACTTGCGGACGTTCACCACGGTTTACGTCATCAAACTCAATGTTGTTAACATCGGTTTGCAGGTTACCCAATGAAAAAGGATAATCGCCCGAAAAATGTTCAAACTCAGTTACTATTTTACCTCTCAGTGTAAGTATAATAGGTTCAGTAGATGCATTGCTTATAATGCTAAGTTCCTTTTGAAACGTTCCTAATTGTTTGGCATCGTATGTAGCTTGCATGATAGCTGAAGTATGTGGAGCAATGGGTTGATGTGGATAACTTACTTTTGTGCAACCACAACTAGCTAAAACCTTATTGATAATGAGCGGTCGGTTTCCTGTATTCTTTATTTTATACTCAAAAGTTACGGGTTTCTTATAAATTACTTGTCCACAATCTATTACCTTATTGGCAACTGATAGTTGCTGTGCCGATGCCCATAATGGCATGGTGAGGAGTGCTAATGCTATAAATTTTTTATTCATCTTGTTTTTGAATTTATTTCTTATAGGAGTTATCGGATATTAGTATTGTCAATCTGTTGAATAGTTTGTTCACAACAAATGAAACAAAAGTAACAAATATTTTTGTTTCAGAACGTTGTTATAAATAAACTTCGTTTTGTATAATGAAACAAAAATGTTCTCTAACTTATCAACTTGTCCACTCATATACTAAAAAGTTCGTTAACTATTATTTTGTAAAAAATACGAACTAATTATGAGCTCTGAATGGGATAGTATAAGGGCTTTCCCCTATTACTGAGATATATGAGAGATTTACGAACCCTGTAGGGGCGGTATAATTCATTCATAATATAGAATTTATAGTTGTTTAATTCTCTATTTTATAATTATTCGCCCCTTACAGGGGCATTAGTTTTTTTGAAATTTAGGTATGACCATAGGAGCAAGTTCCTATGTTATGTCGTCCTTTCAAGGCTCAATTACTTATTAACTGTTTAATTGTTAACTAGTCAACTACAACCTAATCTTCATTTCTTTTGCAGCTTCGCATCCTCTATATTCTGGGCTATAAGCACATTGTACCGTACAGATACCCGTATAATACGAACCTGCTCTGTCAATAAAATATTCAGTTTCTATGACGTGTTTACCTTTTGATAGCTTATCAAAATAATAATTGGTAACCTCATCTTCTGGGGCACAATAGTAATTATTGCGATAACCACTCAGCTGCTGAACAGGCTCCATGCAAGCTGTACGTTTGTCCTGTAATTGCACAAAGTCGTAATTGCGTTGAGCCTCAATCTCTATTCTTACCGTTATGCGGTCGCCCACTTTCAGCTTTTGAGCTGGTTTACCATTGTATAATAAGGTGCGAGTAACTTTCAGGCCAGCCGAAAGGTTACTAGCCTTGTTGCTCTGTTGTTGAAATTGAGCATATACAGCTCCCCAGGAAGTTTGATTAGATGTCTTGTTAATGGTAAGCTGCTTAAAATCTTTACCCTCTTTTATTACCTTAAAGTAACCCAGTGCAGCCGATGCTTTAGGCAATTTTATGGCTTGATGATTAACCGAAATAGTTGCTGGAAGAATTGTTGTTGATAGTTGTTTGATATGTTTACGCAAAAAAGCATATATAGCATCAACATTGTTAATAGGCGTATCCCAGCATTGAGTTCGCTTGCTTTGCAACAACCATCTCTGCATCTCTTCTATATAAGGATGATGAGGCGCCAATAGTTGGGTAGCTTCTATCACTGCTACTTGGGTAGGAATTTTATAACTGAACCATGAATAATAAGCTTTGGGAGTATCAAAGTATCGTCCCATTTCTTCGCTGTATACACTGTATTGATGTATACTCTGTAAGAATGATTTTGCTTCTGTTTGATAACCATATAAATTTAAAGCCACAGCTACCAGTGCTTTGCCATAGATAGTAAAAGCCGAAGAGTGTTTACATACCCAGTTGAGTAAATATTTTGTATTATTGTTAAATGCTTCACCGTTCAATGCCCGTATGTATAAATATGCTAGAGCATTCTCTGAAGGCATGACATCTTTGTTCCTTTCTTTCTCGGCTTTCTTTATTTTCCTAACCTCTTGTATAGTCTCATTGTCAAGATAATGAATAGCCTGGCGCAGCATAGGTAAGGTAGAATGTTCCTCACCGATGAGTGTATACAGTCTTGTTAGCATCATGGCAACAGAAGTGGTAATATTTCTGTTGCCCTTCATGCCTTCCCACCAGCTAAACGAACCATCTTTTTGTTGCAGTGATTTCAGCTTATCTATGATTTCAATTGAATGATAATTGAGAGCATCATCATTAAAGAAGTTTGATAGTTTCTGTTTTTGTTCAGCTTCTGTCTTTGCTTCCGTCATCCAAGGTGTTTCACTTAGCAATATGTTCTTCAGTTCCTTATTCTTTTCCAGATTACTCATCAGTGAGGTTTCAGTACACTTTTCATTCTTCCATTGGGTAAAAATTGTACGCAACTGCGGAACTTGTTGCAGCAAATGCTGTGCTATGCTGTTGGCATAGTGGGCTGCTGTTAGGCTAATGGCATCATTATCATGGCTGGTTGTCATAGAGGGCAAAGCCTGAACCATGAGCCATGCGGGGTTCTCAGTATATTCAATCGACAGCCGGTTGGTAACATTGTTTGCCGAGAAGAGTTTGCTCAAGTTTATTTTTTTTGTGCCTGCATGATGTAGTGTCAAAGGTAAGGTATTCGTTATCCATTCCTTATCTGGCAGAATAGGTAGGTAATGTTGCTCACCATCGCTATATCCTTTGCCGTACGCTGTAACTTTTACAGTGAGCAGAGATAGCTGGGGATGATGTCTTAAAAGCTGAGGTACATCTATATTGAATGCTACCACATAGGTAGATGCAGGTTGCAAGCTATACTTTTCTTTCCATGTAGCTATTACCTTTTCTGTTTCTGGGTTGATAAGTTCCAACAAAGCCGTACCCTGTACCTTGTTTTGTGAGATATTGGCAATGCGTGATGATAATGTAGTGCAGTCGGAAGACCGAACAAAGCGAGGCATATTGGGTTGAATCATTACCGTTTTTTGTGCTATGACTTCATCCTTCAGCATGCCGTTGCACATCTGTTTGTCGTGTGCAAGTGCCATAAACTGCCAGGAAGTAATACTTTGTGGTAATGTGAATTTGATAGCAATCTCGCCTTTCTTATCTGTTAACAGGGCAGGATAAAAGAAAGCTGTTTCGTTAAAATTGTTACGGACAGACAGATTTTTGTTTACCTCCTTAGGTTTTCTTTCTATTTGTTGTTGAGGTGCATCTTCAGGCTGTACTTTCTTTATTATGTCACCATTGTGCTTTGATGTCATACTTCTTGATATGTTGGCATTGTTAGCTTTATACATATTCATAGAAGCAGTACTTGTTAACAGCATAGGATAAAGGTTACCATATTCTGACTCAAATACATCAATGTAATGACTGAAAGCAAGCTGTGGCTCAGATAGTGTTGTAAACGATGCATCTCCATACAATATTACATCATCCAAATTGAGTCCGCTCCATATTGCCGAAGCCCATGCAGGATGATAAGGTATATTAAAGTTCCAGTGGTGTGGCTTAAGTTGTTCAAGCGTTTTATCAAACAATACAGCCATGAGTTGCGCTTTGGCAGCAGTGCCGTTTGGTTTGCATATCTTTAAAGTCCATTCTTCTTTTTGCCCAGGCAATAGCTTGTTGCGGAATGTCTTCCATGTAACTAATAAGTGAGTATCAGGTTTTGGTTTAGCCAACATTATGCTGTGCGTATAGAGTTTTCCGTTTTTTACCCACGCATAATTAAGCAGTAAACCGTTGGCATAGTCAGGTTGGTATGTAAATGAACGTTTTATTATCTCATTGTTTACAGGCAGCGTACCGCTCTCTATCTGTTTGTTACCTGCTATCAATGTATATACCACGTGTACATTATAGTCAGATGACCCCAAGAGCATGTACACAGGTTTGTTGTTCAGATGAAATGTTTCGCTGGTTAGATAAAAAAAATCGGATGTCTTTGCAGCAGGTTTCTTATCATTGAGGGAGAAGACCACAAATTTTGTCTTGAGGGTATCTTCTCTGCAAATGGCAATGAGTTGATGTTCGCCCGAAGCTAAATCTTTTAATCCCAGCAAGGTAGGTTGATTAGTTTTTGTGGTGAAAGCTTTTCCGTCAATGGTATATTTTACTTCTGTATCAATATTGTTGCCACGGTTATTGGTATAGCCAAAGGTCATAGGCTTAATGCTGTCTGTTAAGTTCTGTTTGGGCAAGTTGCATGTTAGCATGGCAGCCTTCTCGCTCAAAGGTAAATAGGTTTCTGCGATATGACTCTCTCCTGTGCCGTCGGTTATATCAGCCTTGATGTTAAATGAGAAAATAGCGTTATGTTCTTTTTTATCGTTTTTGGGCATTAACATATGAACCGGTATGATAAATTCTCCCTGAGCATTGGTTGTTGTCTCTTTGGCTGCAAGGGTATCTTGCTTTTGTAATATGTGGTTCCACCACCAGTTCGTTCGTGAGCGTGTAATGGTGTATTTTATCTTGGCACCTTGTATTGGTATGCCTGCAAAATTTTTGGCTGTACCCTTGACTTTTACTATATCGCCTGTCTGGTATTTATCGTTGACAGGAGCAAATTCTGTATAGAATGTGGGGCGTTTGTATTCTTCTACTGTAAATGCCTTATAGCCATTTCTGCCTACACTGCTGCGCAATGTGAATGTACCTGTAAGATGATGTTGGGGCAAAGTAAAGTTAACTGCTGCCGTTCCGTAATCGTCTGTTTCTGCACTTTGTCTGCCAACTTCTTCGTAATTGGCATTTTTTAATATGAGCGTTACCTTTTGATGGGCAGCTATATTGGCACGCTCGTTATTGATGACATGATAAACCACAGCCGAAGCGTGTACCATTTGTCCTGGACGATAGATACTGCGGTCGGTAAACAAGTCTACATATAAATCATCCTGCTTTTCTGTCTTTGGAAAACTTCCGTAGCTATTGATGGTTGTTTCTGCACAAGCTTTGTCTGCTTTCGTGTACGGATAGATGTTGTATTGGTAGCTATCTGCATTTTTCAGTATGGCTTCGCCTTGTTTATTGCACTTTAGTATTTGAGGTACTTGTGGCGTTTCGCTCCACTCATTTGATGTTATCTGTATCTGAGCATTAGGCACAGGTTGCCCTGTGGTAGCACTCACCACAACCAAGCGTAACTGTTTCTCTGGAAGGGGGTGTGATAACACATACAGATCGCTTATGTTTAACAAAGCTCGCTGAGGTTTCATGTTTTTGTTGTTGGTGCTTATTTCAGTTAGATATACACCAATGGGCAACCCCTTGATAGTCATGGTGTCGCGTACTACCTGATAGTTGGGTATGCCTACAAATCGTTTTTGTGTGGTATATATGGGTGTAGAAGATAACATGGCGTTGCGCAGACGTTCGTAATCGGGTTTCGTATTAGGATTAAGGGTTGTGTTGCCTTGAATGTTGAGTCGCCATACCGACAGGTTTAGCTGCTGAATGTTGCACAATTGCATAATAGCTACCTTCGTCTCGTGGTTAGGTATTTGTACGCTGTTGCCCAATGAGATATGAAAAGTAGGCAGCGTTAGTTGGCTCTTGGCATTGCGCAAGATGTTGATGCGAGGCATTGCTCCCCATAACGACAATGCGTAATCAATGTATTGTATCTTTTGTTCTGCCGATATATCAGCTATCTCCTCCATGCAGTTGTAGCGTTCAATAGCGAGTTCGCTTGCTTGGGGTAAATCTTTATAAATATCAATGAGCGAATCAAGTACCTGTATGTATTTTCTTCTTTGTACGTGTTTGTAATCCTCGTTGTATTTGTGTCTTGCCAAGAGCATAGCCGAGATGCAGGTGGCAGGCCTATTTTTACAGTTTTTGTAATACTGGTGCATGGTTTTATAATCCTGTGCTTCCATTGCCAGCACGTGCAACAGGTCGTTGTGGAATATCTTGCTGTCAATACCTTGAATCACAAAGGGTTCGTATTCGGTAGATGGGTGTGCAGCTAACTGTTCTGGATGTGATAGCGACTCACGGTAATATTGTTGGCTCAATGCCTTTCTGTCGTTGCCCAGTTGCTCAAACTCTTTATACATTCTCCCCAATACTGACTGGTATACGGCTGCTAAGACCGTATTTTTTTTCTCTGTTAGCTTCAGACTCCTTTTTATATGTTCCATCTCAGCAAATAGCGAGTCGGGTGCTATTTGTGTTGCTATCTGTGTATGCAGCAGCGTGGCTTTGAGCAAATGTCCATACTCTTTTTTGTTCTTTGCTTTGCTTATTATTTTATTGAGAATATTGACAGATGTTTGTGGTAGGTCATTTCTTTGTGCCTGTTCGTATTGTTTCCACAGAGAACTAAAGCTATCTGCAAATATAATCATCGGTATCTGTAATATGATGATTGTAAGTAAAATAAAAAGTTTCTTCATAAGGTAGTGTAATATGAAGCCCCACCATTTCCTCCACTGTGGGAGGGGGGGTAATGGGGGTAGTTTATATATTTTGTACTCGCAGCTCAATTAATATTTTTTTTCTTTGCTGTCTTCGTTTATTGGCTTATGGATGATGTTGTTAAGACTGTTTCTATAAATTAGCTTTGTTAGATTTTGTGCTTATTTTTGAAGCCAATATGCAAGAGTGTGAAGGAGAGCGTAGTGAGCTATACTCGAGCTATACTATTGAACGCACTTACATTTTGATCTGAAAAACAGAGCAAGCTGGATACAATCAAATTTGTTTGATTTGTTGAAGCGCAGCCTGTTTCCTATAAAAAGAAGTCCCCAAATACCAATACGCATATCATAAAAATATTTACTATATACGGTTGTAATGTATAGAACCGGCCTTAAAGTAGCCTATTATGCAAATGTAGGTATTTTTCTTCAAATATCTTTTGTAAGAATGATAAAAAGAATAAAAATTTTGTGCAATGCTCGCCTTACCCAAGCAGTAGGGATGCACGGTGTGTTGGTATCTATATTATTGATAGTTCATAGTTTGCTGCATTGATGGTATTAATGTGAGCGAATGTGCACATACCGTGCGTACATTCAAAATGAAATAGGGCGTTTTATAATATAATGTGATTCTGAATTATCTTTATATTTACGTCTCTATATTTTTAATATTTGGAAAATAAAAATGTGAAGACAAAAATATTAAAATTATAGATAATTTTATAGGTTTTTGATGCTCAATACCTTATGTCTAAATATAAAAAAGTATCATGAAAAAATGATGTCTTTTAATGAGAAAAATGTGCAAAAAAAGATGGAAAAAGTATTGATTTAGTGCAGTTATTAGTAGGAGATTGTGCTATAAAGTTATTGAGATTGCCAAACAAAGTGATGTAGATAATAAATCTAAATGAAGAAAATAGAGAAAAAGTATAGCGTATTTTCTCCAGAATAGGAATTTGAAAAGTGTTAAAATTTTGTCATTTTTATTGACAATAGGAGGAAAACCAATTCACAATATGGAGAGACGTTATTTCTGATGCCTATCCAAAAATATCGTTATCTGATGAAGACTACAAGAATGCCGTCTCTCTATATTGTGAATAAAGATGAGTTGATGGGAAAGTGAATAATTATGAATGAGATCACTTGTGTGTGGCTTTCCACCATTCTGTTCTTTGTAATCCGCGGCGAGGAGCTATGTGGAGAGAGGGTGCGGAGGTGGTGAGACCGCTAAATGATTTTACGTTTATAAAACTGGTACCATTCAGGGCGATACCCGTATAGATAATTTTGGTAGATTGCTTGCTTCTTACAACCTTATTGAGCTGTTGGTTAAATTGTTCTTTCAAAGCTTTGTTAGGACACAATATATCTACGTAGTTACCCAAGTCGTAAAAGATAGTTGGTGAGAAGCCATCAAGTATCTGCAAGCTATCGCGCATATTCTCGGGAAAGGAATATTGCTGGTTGATGGTGTGCATGATGTGTGCCAAAGCTTCAACCTCTCGGCAGTCGATGGCTGCAAGCGAACCATACGGATAATCGTAATGGCTATAAAAATCGTAAAAAAGCTTAGTGATATTTTCGTATTGTGGGGTGGGTGTTGCCAAACTGCTCCATAACTGAGCGTAAGGCATACCAATAGACATGATTTCACTGGTAGAGGCTATTAGGAAATTTGTAGCCTTGCGTAAGGTATATGCTGTTTCGATGTTAGCCATGTAGCAGTCGTCAAACAATAAATACTGCAATTTGGTATGCGATAGTTTTATGCCTTTTGCAAGATCGTCTATATTGGTGGCATAATTGTTATAGTCGTTTACACTTCCAAAAAAGCGAGTGTGGGGTAATGGGGTAGTGCGTTTTGCACGTGTGTAAAAATATAGTTTGGCGTAATAAGGATATTGGTTCCAACTATCTTTGTAGGTCCAGCCTGTACCATGGCAGCCAATGATCATGGCATAGTTGAGAGCCTGTGCAGCGTTCTTGGTGTCGTTGATAATTTGTGCGATACCTTCGGGATGTGTATAAAAATTGCCAGAATACTCCTTGATAGGTACTTTTTTAAACTGGTTGTGCTCGTATTTTATTTCGTATAGTTCGGATTGCTGTGCTGAATGGCTAATAAAGATGACGAGCCGAGAGTCTTTTAATCCTTTTTGTTTGATGATGCCCGACTTGATGCTGTCAATGTTTTGCAAGAATATATTGTATAATCCTGTATTCTGATTATCGCCCGACCATGGCAGATATACCAAGATGGTTTGTTTGTTATATTCGTCAATATTGTCGGCTTCATTGTCTTTGCATGAGGTAAAGAAAGTGATGCAAAGGAGAAAAAGAGTAAAAGAGAGCTTTCCTCGTCCCCTCCAAAGGGAAGGGTGAAGAGCCAACCTTCGTCTATTCTTTCCGAAAGAGAGAAGTGATAAGAAAACTGTTAGTAAGCTATGAAAGGCCGATATAATATAGAATAGGTGCTTGTTCCTACGTATGTATCTGTTTGATTCCATTAATTATTTTGAACGTTGAGCATTGATTTTTATGATTAGATTTTGTGTTGACAAACTTATGACTCGTCAACTCGTAAAGTTGTTAACTCGTAAACTACATTATTAAGGGTGGTTCTATAAATTAACTACCGTAAAGTTTTTTTATGCTGGTTGGTTTACGTCTTGTTAGCTTTTGCTCTCTTTCTTTTGATATAAATTCTTTGTTTGTACAGTTGTATGGCTCGCTATACTCCTTCACTTGCAAACAAATTAATTACAAAAAGAGTTTCACAATTTGACGAAGCTAATTTATAGAACCTCCCTTAATGATGTCGCCCTTACAGGAATCTGAGCTGTGTGAGCAAACCTTTGAGATAGGGGTAAGCCCTTATCCTATATGATGTCACTCTTATAAGAGCTTGCTTATTACTCCTTCCTTTTGGAGGGCTGTGGAGATTTTTTGAGGGGGGGGGAAGTTTTACTTCCTCTTCTTTAGTTCCTCTATAGATTGCTTCAACGATGCAATCTTTTCTTCAGAGTCGCTTTGTTTCTTACGCTCTAATGCCACAACAGCTTCTGGAGCATGAGCAACAAACTTCTCGTTAGCCAGCTTTTTCTTAACACCAGCCAAAAAGCCTTCGAGATGTTTGAGCTGATCTTCTTGCTTCTTGATTTCTGCTTCCACATCAATCAAATTGCCAATAGGAACAGCAAACTCATCGGTATCTACCATAAACAAAGCAGCATCAGATGGTTTGTCGGTAGCTACTTCTATATTGGAAAGGTTTGCCATTTTTGTTAAGATATCGTTGTAAGCCTCGTAATGATTAGCACTTATTGCTAACAGCGATAATGCTTCTTTAGGTGAAATATTCTTTTGGTTACGAATGGTACGTACACCACCAATAATAATTTTCACCTTTTCTATATTATCTGCTAACTGTTTATCTGTCTCGGTAGGAACAGAGATATTCAACTTCTCGTACATGATAGATGCTCCCTCTGCACGTGTGGATAAGTGTTGCCATAACTCTTCTGTGATGAAAGGCATGAAAGGATGTAGCATCTTGAGTAACGCCTCAAAGAACTTCAGTGTTTGATTGTACGTTGTTTTGTCGATAGGAGAGCCATATGCAGGTTTAATCATTTCAAGATACCAGCTTGAGAATTCATCCCAGAACAAACGATATACCACCATTAAAGCTTCAGAAATACGATATTTGGCAAAGAGATTGTTTACCTCGGCATTAGCAGTACGCAGTTTAGCCTGAAACCACTCTGTAGCCAAACTATTAATATGTGTTTGTGATGTCTCAGCAACATCCCATCCATAAATTAATCTGAAGGCATTCCATATCTTGTTATTGAAGTTGCGTCCCTGTTCGCATAAGCTTTCATCAAACAAAATATCATTGCCAGCAGGTGCGCTTAGCATCATACCCATGCGTACACCATCGGCTCCGTATTTATCTATCAGCATGATAGGATCGGGAGAGTTGCCAAGGCTCTTGCTCATCTTGCGGCCTAACTTGTCACGAACAATGCCAGTAAAGTAAACATGCTTGAATGGCATTTTGCCTTTATATTCGTAACCAGCCATAATCATACGTGCTACCCAAAAGAAGATAATATCCGGACCTGTTATCAAGTCGGCAGTAGGGTAGTAGTAGTTTATTTCTTCATTGTTAGGATTGTTGATGCCATCAAACAAAGATATAGGCCATAACCATGAAGAAAACCACGTATCAAGGCAGTCGCTGTCTTGTTGTAATTGCTCCATGGTAAGCTCAGCATTTTGCTTTTGTGCCAACTTGAGAGCCTCTTCTGCAGTCTCGGCTACAACAACCTGTTGCTTGCCATTAGAGATAAAGTAATAAGCAGGAATGCGATGCCCCCACCAAAGTTGTCGGCTGATACACCAGTCTTTTATGTTTTCCAGCCAGTGTCGATAAGTATTTTTATATTTGGTAGGATAGAACTGTATGTCATCGTTCATCACAGGTGCCAAGGCAATGTTGGCAAAGTGTTGCATCTTCAAGAACCATTGTGTAGAGAGTTTAGGTTCGATAGGTACATTGGTACGTTCAGAGAAGCCTACTTTATTGTCATAGTCTTCTATCTTCTCCATTAAGCCAGCAGCCACAAGGTCTTTAGATATTTGTTTGCGCACCTCCATGCGATCCATGCCTACATACATACCTGCAGCTTCAGAGATAGTACCGTTATCATTAAATATATCAATGGTAGTCAGTCCGTATTTCAAGCCAAGGGCGTGGTCATTGATGTCGTGTGCAGGTGTAACCTTTAAGCAACCCGTACCAAACTCAATATCAACATACTCATCTTCAATAACAGGTATTTCTCTGTTAACCAAAGGTACGATAACGTGTTTACCTTTGAGCCATGTGTTTTTTGGATCATTAGGGTTGATACACATAGCTGTATCGCCCATGATTGTTTCTGGACGCGTAGTAGCTACGATAGCATATTTATCTGGTTCTTCTACAACATTGTAGCGAAGATAATATAGTTTGGAATGTTCCTCTTTATAGATAACCTCTTCATCACTCAAAGCCGTTTGTGCCTGCGGATCCCAGTTCACCATACGTACACCACGGTAGATGTATCCTTTCTTATACAAGTCGCAGAATACCTTGATAACACTCTTGGTACGTTTCTCGTCCATGGTGAATGCAGTTCTGTCCCAATCGCACGATGCACCCAGTCGTCGCAGCTGCTTTAAGATAATGCCACCATGCTCGTGTGTCCAGTCCCATGCGTGTTTTAAGAACTCGTCTCTTGTAAGGTCTGTTTTCTTAATGCCTTGTTCTTTTAGCCGGGCAACTACTTTCGCTTCAGTGGCAATAGAAGCGTGGTCGGTACCTGGAACCCAACAGGCATTTTTACCTTCCATGCGAGCACGGCGCACCAATATATCTTGAATGGTATTGTTTAGCATGTGCCCCATATGCAGTACTCCCGTAACATTGGGTGGAGGGATAACGATGGTATACGGCTCGCAACCATTAGGTTTTGAGCTAAATAACTTATGTTTCATCCAATATTCGTACCACTTAGATTCTACATCCTGTGGATTGTACTTACTTGCTAATTCCATTTGATATATTTCTTATTTAATAATATTTATTATAAAACACCGCAAAATTACGAAAAATCAATGGAAAATGATTACTTTTGCAGTAATTAACTATACTTATATGAGTACAAGAGAAGAAAAACTACAGGCTTTCGGTAGGTTATTAGATGTGCAGGAACGTTTGCGAAAAGAATGTCCATGGGACAGAAAGCAAACCAATGAGAGCTTGAGACCCAATACGATAGAAGAGGTTTACGAACTATGTGATGCCTTATTGAAGGATGACAGGAAAAATATTTGCAAAGAATTAGGCGATGTGATGGAGCATGTGCTGTTTTATTCTATCATCGGGTCGGAGACAAACGACTTTGATATGGCTGATGTTTGTAACAAAGAGGCAGACAAACTGATGTTCAGACACACTTTTATCGACTGGACAGGATGGGAGGGCGATCCTAAAGCCCACGCACATACCAACGAAAAGAATGCCGAGTTGGTAGCTAATAAGCCTCAGACAGAGCAACAGGTAGAGCAAACGTGGGAGCAGATAAAGCAGAAAGAAAAAGATGGAAACAAAACAGTCTTGGCAGGTGTTCCGCAATCTCTGCCCTCGCTTATCAAGGCTTATCGTATTCAGGATAAAGCACGAAACGTGGGGTTTGACTGGAAAAAACGAGAAAATGTATGGCAGAAAGTGCGTGAGGAGTTGGGGGAGCTGGAAGAAGAGTTAGCCAAGAATGATGAGCAACGTTCTGCAGAAGAGTTGGGCGATTTTCTCTTCTCGGTTATTAATGCAGCCCGTTTGTATCATCTTAATCCAGAGAATGCGCTGGAGATGACCAATCAAAAGTTTATCCGTCGGTTTAACTACGTAGAAAGTGCTTCAAAGAAACTTGGAAAAGAGCTGAAGAATATGACATTAAGTGAGATGGATGCACTTTGGAATGAAGCTAAACAACTGGAAAAACAAGACAAAAAAGATATTCAACAGAAAGGATAAATCTATGAAAAACTTTCAATTTACAATGGCATTTGTACTGCCAATCGTATTGCTGGTAGTGGGGTGTAAGAATAAAACTCGGAGGCAGGTAATAGTGCAGCAATCAGCTGATAAAGAAGAAACTGCCGACTCAACGGTATATGGCATTTTGGGCGATGCTACCTCTATGAATAGTATGCAGGTAATTACGGATAAGGGCGACACGCTTACCTATATGATTAATACCGATGGAGATATTATATCGAATGTACAAGGTGGAGAAATGGTAGGCGATCGCGTGGCTGTTATTGGAACAAAGCTCAATGATGAACTGGTAGCACAAAAGGTTATCAATCTTACTACACTTTTGGGTAAATGGGTAAGCATAGACAAGAACTTTGAGATACAGGAAGGTGGTGTGGTAAAATCGTTTGTAAAAGCAGAAACTTCTCCGTGGACTTCATGGAAAATTATTAATGGTAAATTATTGCTTAATAAAGATACGTTTGTGGTAAATACTTTAGGACCAGACAGTTTGTACTTAGAGAACAAGAATGGTATCTTTGCCTATAAGAGACAAACAGAATAAATAACATTGTGGAACCCTTCGAAATATATATTTTAGGTTGTGGCAGTGCGCTACCCACATTAAAACATAATCCCTCATCACAGGTTATAGAGATACGAGGCAAGTATTTTATGGTAGACTGCGGTGAGGGTACGCAAGTACAGTTGCGCCGCTCAAGAGTAGCATTTACAAAGATACAAGCCGTACTGATAAGTCATTTGCATGGCGACCACTGCTTTGGACTGATAGGAATGATTTCTACTTTTGGCATGGTTGGGCGCACTGCACCTCTTCATATTTATGCTCCGAAAGAATTTGAGCCTATGCTAAAAGCTCAAATAGATATGTTTTGCTTTGGATTGGAGTATCAAGTGGTGTTTCATGCCGTTGATACAACCATGCATCAAGTTATCTATGAAGACAGGAGCTTAATCATCGAATCTATCCCATTGCAGCATCGGATACCTTGCAATGGCTTCTTATTTAGAGAGAAACCTACCTTGCCACATATTAAACGAGATATGATTGACTATTATGGTATACCAGTTTCGCAAATTAATAATATCAAAAATGGAGCAGATTGGACTACTGAGGATGGTGAGTTTATTCCAAACGGAAAACTTACTTATCCTGCCGAACCGCCTCGCAGCTATGCTTATTGTAGCGATACACGCTACATCAAGACCCTGCATCAGTTGGTAAAGGGGGTTAACGTATTGTACCATGAGTCAACTTATAGTATGGATAGTGAGGATAGAGCTAAACAGTTTTACCATAGTACGGCTACACAAGCAGCCACGGTGGCATGTGATGCCCATGTCGGTAAGTTGCTTTTAGGTCATTATAGTGCTCGGTATAATAACGAAGAGGTGTTATTGAAGGAAGCTCGTCAAGTATTTCCTGAAAGCTATTTAACCAACGAAGGAATGATAGTTGACGTTAAATAAGGTTAAGCGTACTATAAAAAGATATTTGCTCTTTTACTTATCGACTGAAAATACCTATCTTTGTTAAAAAGAATACAAACGATAAAATGCTTATGAAACATAATATACTTTTTATTGCATTTACTTTGGCATTATTTACAGGATGTCCATTACAGATGAAAGCAATACCAAATACTGAAATAATACAAAACGATTTTCAGAGTATATCTATTTATGTATCAGAGTCGGTACTGCACGTTAGCGGAGCTAATGGTCAGGTATTGCAGATATACAATGTAGCAGGTGTTTGCCTGCTGAGGGTAAAAGTAGATAGCGAAGTGAAGCTCTATGAACTCAATTTGCCCAAAGGATGCTATATAGTAAAAGTAGGTAAAACTGTTAGAAAAATATCTGTTAGATAATAAAGGGCTTGAATCTCTTAGTAAAAATTACATTATTCTTTGTCTTTACCTTTGTTTTGTGTTCATGTAAAGGCAAAGAATCTAATTCTAATGTTAATCTCCAGTTGTCGTCTTTCCGTGATTTAAGAAAGGCGGCCTATATTATTCATCCCAGTTTGATACGTCAGTACATAGGCGAACAAATAAGAATGGACGCTGACTCTATGCCTGCTGATCATCGTGCTAAGGGTTATTATTATCAGAAAGGAAACTTTTTATGGATAAATTATCAGGGAGTTGACTCGCATGCCGATACGCTTTTACGGTATCTTGAACGTGTAAATGAAGAGGGCTTCTCAACAGACAAATTCAGAGTTAAGTGCATAGTTTCCGACTTAAAGTGCTTACGTTCCTTAAACTTTGACCAGCAAAGCAATACTATCAATAGAGTGCTGGCTCGATTAGAATATAATCTTACCAAAGCTTATCTGCGTTATACCTGCGGTCAGCGATTTGGTTATACAGATCCGTACACGCTTCTTAACAGGCTGGACGTTAAAAAGAAAGATAAAAACGAAACCATTTATCAACAATTGTTCGATGTACAGATACAACGACCCAACAAGCAATTCTGGGCTGAGGCTTTGCAGAAGGTTGCACATGATAGTGTAGCTGATTATCTGCAAGCTATACAACCGAAGGGTGAATTGTACTTGTACCTGAAAAAGCAATTGGCAGTTACTAAAAACAAAGCAGAGCGCATCACGCTTCTTTGCAATCTTGATCGAGCCCGTTGGCGTACCTTTGATTCGCCAGCTCAACACGACAAGTATGTTGTGGTAAATCTTCCTGCTCAGGAGTTAGTAGCAATCAATAATAATGATGTGTTAAAAATGCGTATCGGTATAGGAACAAGAAAAAACAAGACCCCATTACTTTATAGCAGTATTGTACGTATGGATATCAATCCGCAATGGATAATGCCCAAGAGCATTATGGAGAAAAGTGTGGCAGCGTATGCTGGCAACCAGTTTTATTTTGATGCGCATCATTATTTTATACGTGAGCGTTCAACAGGTAAGCGCATGGATGTAGCCAAGGTTTCTGCAAGAATGTTGCGTAGTGGTAATTATTTTGTGATACAAGAAGGCGGAAAGGGCAATGCCATGGGACGTATCGTATTTAGGTTTAAGAATAATTTCTCAGTCTATTTGCATGATACTTCTTCCAAAAATGTGTTCTTTAAGCGTAACAGATGCATATCGCATGGTTGCATACGTGTGGAAAATCCTTTTGATTTTGCTATATTCTTGTTAGATAAGAAGGATAAAGAAACGATAAACAAGATAAAATATTCAATGACTGCTGATATACATCAGCTGTATCAAAACAAGCGAAGGAGAAAGTTGGTAGGGCGAAAAAATATGCTTAACAGAACCATGCTTATCAACTCGTTAGCAGTAAAACCTGCTATACCATTGTTTGTTACTTATTATACAATGTTACCCGATAGTAATCACAAGCTGCATACATATCCCGATGTATATGGATACGATAATGTAATTTATCATCGATTACGTAATTATATGAGATAATGTAGGGAGAGTTGTCGGACAAATGTCTTCTTAAAGAGAAAACATAACCCAAGTGTCAGATATTTTGCAATGTGTATAACTAATGTCAGTTTATCTCTTGTTAAATCTCGTGTTACAACAATTATTCCTATTCTAAAAGAGCAACTTAATGCAACGATACTTTATTTATTTTAGTTACGATGGTACGGCTTATCACGGATGGCAGGTTCAGCCCAATGGCAATTCTGTTCAAGCTGAATTGCAAAGGGCACTGTCTGTTGTTCTCCGACAAACCATTGTGGTGGTGGGAGCTGGACGAACAGATACAGGTGTGCATGCTCGTACCATGGTGGCACATTTCGATTTTGATAGACAGATAGATGAGTTGCAAACGGTGTACAAGCTTAACAGATTGTTGTCTCGCAACATTTCGGTAAGTAAGGTACAGAGTGTGGCAGCTGATATGCATGCCCGCTTTAGTGCCAAGTGGCGTACATACCATTATTATATACATACAACAAAAAATCCTTTTCTCAGACATTATTCCTGTCAGTTGCATTATCAGTTAGATTTTTTGTTGATGAATCAGGCGGCACAGCATTTGCTCATGGTAAAAGATTTTGGTGCTTTCTGCAAAACGCACGCAGATGTAAAGACTACATTGTGCACTGTTGTACAGGCCGAGTGGGTGAAAGTAGATGATGACAGTTGGTACTTTGTGATAAAAGCCAATCGCTTTTTGCGTAATATGGTTCGTGCCGTGGTGGGTACGTTGATAGAAGTAGGCAGACACCGTATGACTATCAGTGAGTTTGATGATGTAGTAAAAAGTGGCAACAGAAGTAATGCAGGCGAGAGTATGCCTGCCAATGCCTTATTTTTAGAAGATATACAGTACTGATGATGTGGTTGATATTCGCTTTTATGTCAGCATTTCTGCTGGGGTTGTATGATGTTTTTAAAAAGAAGTCGCTCATGGATAATGCTGTTATTCCTGTGCTTTTTCTCAATACTTTTTGTTCATCGCTTATCTTTTTACCATTTATAGTATTGTCATTTACCACACATACATTAGATTCTTCCTTATTTCATGTGTCTTGGGGCGGATGGTATGCACACAAATACATCCTTTTTAAAAGTGTTATAGTATTATCTTCTTGGATATGTGGCTATTTTGCCATGAAGCATTTACCGCTTACCATGGTGGGCCCTATTAACGCAACTCGCCCCGTTATGGTGCTGGTAGGTGCTATGTTGGTTTTTGGTGAGCGGCTCAACCTTTATCAGTGGGCAGGTGTGGCAGTTGCTATCGTGTCGCTGTATATGTTGAGCAGATCGGGTAAAAAAGAGGGTATTGACTTTCAGCACAATTGTTGGATATTGCTTTTGCTTTTGGCTGCAGTGTTAGGAGCTGTCAGCGGATTGTATGATAAGTATCTAGTGTCATCGCAAAGAAATGGGGGAGTAGGTTTAGATAAAATGATGGTACTAAGTTGGTACAACATTTATCAGTGTGGTATCATGCTTTTGCTGTTATGGCATCCCATACGCAAGCGCACCTCTTCTTTTCATTGGACATGGACGATACCTATGATTAGTATATTCCTTACCATAGCCGATTTTGTTTATTTCTATGCTTTGAGCCAACCAAATGCCATGATTTCCATTGTGTCTATGATACGCCGAGGTAGCGTGTTGGTTAGCTTTGTGTTTGGGGCATTTATCTTTAGAGAGAAAAACTTGAAAGGAAAAGCCATTGATTTGCTATTTGTTTTGGTAAGTATGCTATTACTTTACATTGGCAGCAGTTAGGGATAAGTACAGGTATTAGTTAATGAGTGGAGAAATAAGAGCTTTGTATCGTTCAGTCTTAAAACGGAAGCATAATCTGTTTATCCCTACGAAGCAAACGCCTTTCTTGAAAAAACTTAATGGCTTTAACTCTTTATCCCCTTAATCGTTTAAAAATAAGAATGCTAATTATAAAGTTCAATGTTCAAAGTTTATCTTCAAAGTATTTTTTTCATATTTTGTTATAGTATCACTTAAATGTACTATATTTGCAAAAAAATAAAACTGTATGGCATATCATTTATTCAAAGGATTAGGTATTGCTTTGGTAACACCCTTTACAAAAGAGGGTGAAGTAGACTATATAGCATTAAAACGACTGCTTGAATATCAACTTAACAGTGGAGCAAATTTTATATGTTTGTTGGCAACAACAGGCGAATGTCCTTGCTTAACTGCAGAAGAGAAGTATCTCATCACGAAGTTAGTTATTGAGGTAAGCAATGGGAGAGTTCCTATCTTGAAGTATTGTGGCGGAAATAATACTGCCGAAGTGGTAAAAGAAATTCAAACAGCCGATTGGAAAGGGATAGATGGCATACTAAGCATTTGTCCTTATTATAATAAACCATCGCAAGAGGGATTGTATCAGCACTTCAAGGCTATTGCTGCTGTTAGCAAGTTGCCTGTTGTTATTTATAATGTGCCAGGTAGAACTGGTGTTAATATGAAAGCTGAAACAACCATACGTTTAGCTAATGATTTCCCTAATATTGTAGGAATAAAAGAGGCTTCTGGAAGTTTAGAACAAGTAGATGAGATTATTAAGGGAAAGCCTGATAGATTTGATGTCATTAGTGGAGATGATGCACTTACTTTTTCAATGGTAGCGAGTGGTGCAGCAGGTGTTATCTCTGTTATTGGTAATGCTTTACCACGTGAGTTCTCTCGTATGATTAGTTTAGAATTTAAAGGCGAATATGAGCCTGCTCGTAAGATACATCATACATTTACAGAGCTGTATAACTTGTTGTTTGTTGATGGTAATCCTGCAGGCGTGAAGGCTTTACTCAACGATATGGGGTACATTGAGAATGTATTGCGCCTGCCTTTGGTTCCTACAACTATTAAGACCAAAGAGAAGATGGCAGAGATATTGAAGGGGATTACACTCTAACACTTTGAATATTGAGATTGAGCTTTGAAGTTGAATCTGCCAAGTAAAATATTGAAAATTTTAGGTAAATTATTTTTGTAATTTTTCCTAATTTTGTATATTTGCATTCAACTTAATTTAGACTGATTATGGTAATAAATAATGAGGCTTATAATAAGCTTATAAAAACAGGTATTCATCCATCAGCTCAGCGTATAGCCATTATGGAATACCTGTTAACTAATTTTACACATCCTACAGTAGACGAAGTTTATCAAAATCTTTGTCCTAAAATACCTACTCTTAGCAAGACTACTGTTTACAATACGTTGAGATTATTTGCAGAACATCATGCTGCACAAATGATTACTATTGACGATCATCGTGTTTGTTATGATGGAAACACTGAGCCCCATGTTCATTTTTACTGCAATAAATGTGGTAAAATTTACGATTTACCTCAAGAAGCTGCACCACAATTAGTAGAAAAGCGCATTATAGGTGGACATATCGTTGACGAAATGCAGCTTTATTATAAAGGTATTTGTAGCGAATGTGCAAAAAAAATAAAGATTCATATAGTTAACTAATTCTATAATGATTAGTCTGTTTCTTTAAAACTGAATAGACATAATAAACCCCATTTTACTGATTTGCGGAAAATGGGGTATTATTATGCTTATATATATTACATTATTCTCATGAAAGAAAAATATCAACTTACCCAATATTACTTGCTTTCTAAATGCGGATAACTAAGCTCAAGTCCATAAAACGTAAGCATCCAGCAAAGGCGGCTAATATTGGATACTTACTGAGAGGTTTGATGATATTGAAATCGTGAACACTGTCATCTGTTGTATGATATGTCTCTATCTGTTTCGTCTTTTTGTCTGCTTTGACGTGATTTTTGTAACCATAGTGACGTTCACCATGTTTCTTTACCCAGTGGGCATCAATATCCTTGTAGATTTTTGGGTTTCTTGTACTCCTTATCTTTCTTTGAGTTAGCATCTTCTGGATTTCACAAGTCTTTGCCCTGACCAGCTTTGATTTGATATTGTGTTTGATGATCGACCAAACCATAATAACGTTGAAGTAATATCACTTTGAATATAAGTACCACGTTTGTCTGCGGACGTCCTGCTGGAGTCTTGCAGTTCTTCTTTATCAACTCATCCTCAAGAGAAGGACGGAATATCTTCAAAGTAGACCAGCTTGGAAAGCTGTTCAAGAGGGTTACCCATTTGAGACAGGTTTTAATTGTAAAATCTTCCTCGAACAGGCTTTCGCCCATGGGCTTGCGATATATAGTCGCTTTCTGCATATAATCTTCTGAATTTACTATAAAGGTGCGACTTTTTGCCGAAATATCAAAGTATGTTACCGATTATCAGGGACTTAATTTATAGAACACCCTATAATCAATTTTTTTTTGAATAGTTGAGGAATAATCCTGTTTTCTATACAAAGAAGTCAAGAGAAAGCAAAACATATTTTTATAGATTAAACTCACTATATATAGTGATAATTTATAGGACCTGACTAAAATAAAATTTATCTATGCGAAGATAAGTAAATTTAATATGGATACAAAAGCAGTATCGAAAATTTCTGTTATCTTTGCAAAAATATGTGCCAGCAGTGCACAAATTTGTTTGTTTCTCAGTTATTTTAGATAAGTTGGATACATTATTAAAAATAAATACAGGAACTAAGATAATAAGGCAAAAGTAGATGAAGTCTTTAAAGGAATTATACAAAATAGGAAAAGGTCCATCCAGTAGTCATACTATGGGACCTCAATTAGCAGCAAAGCTCTTTTTAGAGAAATATCCCTATGCCGATAGTTACGAAGTAACATTGTACGGCAGTTTGGCTGCCACTGGAAAAGGGCACTTAACAGATGTAGCTATAGAAGGTGTACTGGGAAAAGAGAAACATTTGGATATTTTATGGAAGCCCGAAATTAAATTACCTTACCATCCCAATGGTATGCATTACAAAGCTTTTGATGCGCAAAAGAAAGTGATGGGCGAATGGACTGTTTATAGTGTTGGGGGCGGTACTCTCTCTGAAGGTAAGGGAGAGGACGATATGTTTAACACCAATGACGTATATACACTTAACTCTTTGGCGGATATAATGGATTGGTGTCAGAAAAATGGTAGAAGCTATTGGGAATATGTTGAAGAATGTGAAGACAAAGATATTTGGGATTATCTCATGAAAGCTTGGCAAGCAATGAAGGCCGCCGTTGAGCGTGGTATTATTCATGAAGGCGTATTACCTGGTCCGTTACATCTTAGACGTAAGGCACCTATATATTATGTAAAAGCTAATGGGTACAAAAAATCACTGCAATCACGTGCTTTGGTTTATGCTTATGCACTGGCTGTGAGTGAAGAAAATGCTTCTGGTGGCACCATTGTTACGGCACCAACATGTGGATCGTGTGGTGTAATGCCTGCTGTTTTATACCATCTATCTAAAGGGCACGGCTTTAGTGATATTCGTATTTTACATGCTATGGCAACAGCAGGTTTGTTTGGAAATGTTTGTAAGCACTCAGCATCTATATCAGGCGCAGATGTTGGTTGTCAAGGAGAGGTAGGTGTAGCTTGCTCTATGGTGTCAGCAGCAGCTTGTCAGCTATTTGGTGGCAGTCTTGAACAAATAGAATATGCGGCTGAAATGGGCTTAGAGCACCATTTAGGTATGACTTGCGACCCTGTTTGCGGATTGGTTCAGATACCTTGTATTGAGCGTAATGCCTTTGCAGCCACACGTGCTTTGGATGCTAACCTGTATGCATCATTCTCTGATGGCAAGCATCGTGTATCATTTGACAAAGTTGTAAGAGTAATGAAGAAAACAGGTCATGACTTACCTTCGCTTTACAAAGAGACAAGCGAGGGCGGTTTAGCATTGGAAATTTGCTAATTAAAAACAAGTTATAAGTGTAAGATTAGGCTAAATATTCTTTATATAAAAATAGAAGATAGGCTTTTTTTTATGACTATCTTCTATTTCCTTATTGGCGCAAATAAAAATATTTCGAAAGGCAGTGTCTGCATTTATATAGCTTAGTATTGTTCTTTTGCAATCTCATTATCAGCAAGAGTAAGCAAGGTAGTAATCGATACTTGTTTATGTTTCTTCATATAACAATTGACTATATCAATACCTTCACTGTTATAATAATGCTTGCCTAATACCTTATTGGTTATCCACATAATTTTACCGATGTGTATTTTCTGTTCTGTCTTAGAACGAAAAGTGCTTTTATTCATAGGGTAAAGACTCAATATGTAATACATCATGCAATCGGGTACAATGTAATTACGTGTCATTGATTGTCGTTGAGTTTCTGTATAGTATTTTTTATAGATAGGATAATTTTTACCTAAATATTTATCAAGAGATATGCCAATAGAACTTTCGGCCACAACAATGCTTTGAGCCAAATCTCCAACTTGTGCATATACGTTGGGGG
>CAMQBR010000010.1 GCA_946999045.1 uncultured Prevotella sp. | reverse complement strand
ATAAATTAGCTTTGACAGATTGTGAGACTATTTTTGAGGTCAATTTGTTTATGAGAGAAGGAGTATAGCGATCTATACTTCCTGAACGAGCAAGCAAATTGACCAAAAACTGAGCAAGCCGAATACAATCAAACTTGTTTGAATTGTTGAGGCGCAGCCTGTTTTATATAAAAAGAGCCCACGAGATGACAAAACGTAAAACAACTAACATAAAAACTTTACGGTGGTGATTGATAGAACCGCCCTTTAAAATCTAACAAGGCTAATTTATAGAATCAGTCTTAACTTCTTAATTTCTAAAAAAAACTTAAACATTAAATAATGAAGAAAATAGTGATAGCTATTGACGGCTTTTCATCCTGTGGGAAAAGCACCATGGCGAAAGACTTAGCTCATCATTTAGGATATATCTATGTAGATACAGGTGCTATGTATCGTGCCGTAACACTTTATGCTCTGCGTAATAATTTATTTATAGAAGATAATAGTAAAGTGGATGAAGCGAGTTTACAACAAGCCATACCACAGATACATATATCATTTAAGCTAAATGGTGAGACAGGTAAACCAGATACTTACCTTAACGGTCAATTGGTTGAAAAAGAGATACGCTCAATGCAAGTAAGCAATAAAGTAAGCACCATAGCTGCTCTACCCTTTGTACGAGATGCATTGGTAAAACAACAACAACGTATGGGACAAGACAAGGGCATTGTAATGGATGGTCGCGATATAGGTACAACTGTATTTCCTTATGCCGAACTAAAGATATTTGTTACCGCATCAGCAGAAGTTCGTGCACAGCGTCGTTATGATGAATTGCAGCAAAAAGGTATGTATGCCGATTATCAAGATATATTAAAGAATGTACAAGAGCGCGATTACATTGACTCGCATAGAAAAGTATCTCCCTTAAGAAAAGCTGAAGATGCCATAGTACTTGAAAACAGTAAGATGACTATTGATGAACAGCGACAGTGGCTCATTAAACAAGTAGAAAAAGTGTTAAAGAGCTAATAAGAAACTAAAGGTTGGCAACTCTCATTTGGTTTTGCTACTTTTTTATTAAGGCTGGCTCTATAAAAGTTTTTGGGGTATATAGAGCAAAGACATAAAAGCTTATTATTTGCATACACACATCTTAACAGTCGTAAATATGCCCTTGTTTCATTTCTTCAACACATACATATACACGCCCTAAATACTCTTGGATAAAAAAAGCGAAGAATGCGAAGAGAGTATCATTATTTTTATGTAAATTTGCAAAGTATGGATGCTCAAATTAATAACATAAACGTAGAGTGGAGCAAGAATATTATTCTCGTTGATGCCGACTATATAGACAAGGTTGTGTTTAACCTAACCGTTTACTTTGAAAACGAAATAGGTAGACGCCTGCCAAAAGCTAACTTGGCAAGGTGGCTGGATTGTGTGGCTTTAGACGGTGGTATCAGAGAAGGCAACGAAAAAAATCAAGTTATTTTTATTCATGAAAAGGATAAAAATAACATGGAAAACTTTAATCCCTCCAACTACGAGAAAGAACTGAACGGTATGGCGTTTAAAGATCATTTGGGAGAATTTATGCTGAGTTCGTTTCCTATAGAAGATATTGTAGACGGTGCCGACTTCTTTGTTGACATTTTACAAAACGTTTGCAAACAACCTAAGGTTAAACGAGTAATGGTAATACCCAATGCTGAAAGCGAAGAGATATACGAAAGCATTCGTAACACCTTGCATTTTGTAGAAGATGATAGTAAACGTATTACCGTATTCACCATGCAACCTATGCTCGGTGGAAACTTTAGACAAGAGATACTAGGCTACTCAGTACTTAAGGCATTGGGCATTAAGAGTGAAGAGATAAAATAACAATTAGCAATAATAATCTATAGAAAGTGCCACCTAAAAGCGTATCCTGCGAGGCACTCTCTTATATTATATATAAGATGTCAGGAGTATCATTTACTATGTCAAGAGTTTTAATGATTGGCGCTGGTGGCGTCGCTACTGTTGCTGCATTCAAGATAGCACAGAATGCAGATGTATTTACAGAGTTTATGATTGCCAGTCGCAGAAAAGAAAAGTGCGACGCTATTGTCAAGGCTATTGGCAATTCTAACATCAAAACGGCACAGGTTGATGCTGACGATGTAGAACAGCTAAAAGCTGTGTTTAATGATTATAAACCAGAATTGGTTATCAATTTGGCTTTACCTTATCAAGACCTTACCATTATGGATGCTTGTTTGGCTTGCGGATGCCATTATCTTGATACGGCTAACTACGAGCCTAAGGACAAAGCCCACTTTGAATATTCATGGCAATGGGCTTATAAGGATAAATTTGAGAAAGCTGGCTTAACAGCTATCTTGGGTTGTGGCTTTGATCCAGGTGTGAGCGGTGTGTTTACGGCATACGCTGCCAAGCATTATTTTGATGAGATACACAATCTTGATATTGTTGATTGTAATGCTGGTAATCACCACAAAGCTTTTGCAACAAACTTTAATCCTGAGATTAACATTAGAGAAATTACACAAAAAGGACTTTATTATAAGGATGGCAAATGGATAGAGACTGAGCCTTTGGAAATTCATCAACCTATTACGTATCCAAACATAGGTCTGCGTGAGAGTTACTTGATGCACCATGAAGAACTGGAAAGCTTGGTTAAGAATTATCCTACTATCAAACAGGCTCGCTTCTGGATGACTTTTGGTGCGCAGTATCTTAATTACTTGAATGTTATTCAGAATTTGGGTATGTCTCGTATTGATAAGATTCCATACGAAGCAGAATTAGCTGATGGTTCTGGAAAGAAAGTAAAAGTAAACATTGTTCCTTTGCAGTTTTTGAAAGCGGTTTTGCCTAATCCACAGGAGTTAGGTGAGAACTATGACGGTGAAACAAGTATAGGTTGCCGTATTCGTGGTATAAAAGACGGTAAGGAGTTAACTTACTATGTTTACAACAACTGCAAGCACCAAGAGGCTTACAAGGAAACAGGTATGCAGGGTGTAAGTTACACAACAGGGGTACCAGCTATGATTGGTGCCATGATGTTCTTCAAAGGTATTTGGAGGAAGCCAGGTGTGTGGAATGTTGAGGATTTCAATCCTGATCCTTTCATGGAACAACTGAACAAGCAGGGACTACCTTGGCACGAAGTGTTTGGAGGAGAACTGGAATTATAAAAAAAAAGTATCCTCTCCCCCCCTTCTTCACCAAAAGAGAAGGGAGTATTTAGACTTTCTATATAAGGGCGGTTCTATAAATTACCACCGTAAAGTTTTTTATGTCAGTTTTTTTACGTTTAAACTCATTTATAGAACCGCCCATAAAATATAATTTCTCACTAATAGGGGGGGAGGAAATGTTAAAGTATAGTTTATTTAATCAATAGTAATAAATAATAACTATAAAGAAGCTAACTACTAATTCCGCCTTTCGGGGAGGGGTTGTGAGTGAAGCTTATTATTTACTTATGGCAAAAGAACAAGGAAATACATCAGCTAACGAGGGAAAACTAAAAGCCTTGCAAGCTGCCATGGCAAAGATAGAAAAGGACTTTGGTAAAGGTTCTATCATGCGTATGGGCGAAGAACAGATAGAAGATGTAGACGTTATACCTACTGGTAGCATTGCATTAGATGTTGCCTTGGGCGTGGGAGGTTATCCTCGTGGACGTATTATAGAAATATATGGGCCAGAATCGTCTGGTAAAACAACGTTAGCTATCCATGCTATCGCTGAAGCACAAAAAACTGGAGGCATTGCTGCCTTTATTGATGCCGAGCATGCTTTCGACCGCTTTTATGCAGCTAATTTAGGTGTGGACGTTGATAACCTGTGGATTTCACAACCAGATAACGGAGAACAGGCTTTAGAGATTGCCGACCAGTTAATTCGTTCTTCTGCTATCGACATATTAGTTATTGACTCTGTTGCTGCACTTACTCCTAAGAAAGAAATAGAAGGCGATATGGGAGATAGTAATGTTGGTTTGCAAGCACGATTGATGAGTCAGGCTCTGCGCAAACTTACATCTACTATCAGCAAAACCAATACAACCTGTATTTTTATCAATCAGTTACGTGAAAAGATAGGAATAACGTTTGGCAACCCAGAAACTACAACTGGTGGTAACGCATTGAAGTTCTATGCTTCAGTTCGGCTTGACATTCGCAAGGTTACCAGTTTAAAAGACGGCGACCAGGTAATTGGTAATCAGGTTCGCGTAAGAGTAGTGAAGAACAAAGTTGCACCCCCCTTCCGTAAAGCGGAATTTGAAATAACCTTTGGTCAAGGTATCTCAAAGATTGGTGAGATAGTAGACCTTGGTGTTGAGTACGATATTATCAAGAAGAGTGGTTCATGGTATTCTTATCAAGATTCTAAATTGGCTCAAGGTCGTGATGCCACCAAAACTTTACTGAAAGATAATATAGAGTTATGCGAGGAACTCGAAGCAAAAATAAAAGCAGCTATTGCTGAGAAGATGTCAGCTGGAAAATAATTTTATAAAATGTTTTAAGGAGGATAGATATAGCTTCTATCCTCCTCATACTTCCTTATCTAATAATAATCTACTTATAAACTAAAAACTTTTAAGCTCGCCAACTTGCGAACTTGTCAACTATCCACATATGGAATCTATTTTCAAATCAGATTTGTACCAATATCTTTTAGGCCGACACCAAATAGACGAACGCTTGCCTGAAGCTCCCGATATAGAAGGCAAATGGTACGATATAGCTAATACCTATATGCCCGATGCCGTTCGAGAGTTTAATCAATATCCAACAGTTGTATTGGGTTGGATGATGTATGTAGGTATGGCAATGGCTAAATATTGGGATGACGACTGGCAACTATATAGTAAGGTGGACAACCTCTATACCTACTTGCGCAATAGAATAGATTTCGACCACATGGACGATTATATCCGTAAAAAGGTTTTATTGTTAAATGCGCAACAGTCTGAAGAATTACAAGCACTTGTTGCCGAATGCGGTGCACGTACCAACAATATACTGTGCCATTTATCAATTACTCCAGGTTCAAAAGATGCTTACAAAGCCGTGATAGCTGCTCTACACCAGTTATACTTATTTGGAATAGCCATCGAACTTAAACGCTTGGGCTACCACATGACAAAGATAGGATAAAGGGCGGGTCTATAAATTAGCTTTGTTATCTTTTGAGCTTATTTTTGAGGTCAAAATGCAAGAGAGTAAAGGAGTGTAGCGAGCTACACGACTGAACGAACTTACATTTTGAACCAAAAAGAAGCCAAAAGATAACAAAACGTATTTTATAAAAATTACTCACTATATGCGATGGTAATTTAGAGAGCCGCCTTTACTACAATTCATAAATTCCTGCTTTATGCAATGTAGTGCAGCAATCATAATTTTACAACCTTTATAGCTTACATATATCAAATAATTAGTTTATCTTTGCAAGTGTCAATAGATTTTTGTTTGTTGGCAAGAACATTGGAGTATCACCTCCATGTGATAAACAAATCATTAATTATTAAATATGATGAAACGTCATTTTTTGCTTCTAATTGTTTTAGTATGCAGTCTTATAGATGTATTTGCTCAAAACAAATATTCGGTGTATGCCATTGGCTTTTATAATCAAGAAAACCTTTTCGACACTTGTCATGATGTTGGTAAAAACGATTATGCCTTTTTACCAAATGGTTCGTATAAATGGAATAAATTAAAATATACTAATAAATTGCACAATATGGCACGTGCATTATCTGATATGGGTACCGATATATTGCCTAAAGTAGGGTGTGCACTCATTGGACTGAGTGAAGTAGAGAATGCAAATGTGCTGAATGATTTAGTAGCTCAACCAGCTTTGGCAAAACGTGGCTATAAGTATATTCATATTGAGGGACCAGATAAGCGTGGTATTGATTGTGCCTTGCTCTATAATCCACAATTGTTTAAGCCTCAAACCACCAAGTTAGTACAATATGTTCAACCGCTTGCTAAGGACAGTGCTTTTAAGACACGTGGGTTCTTAACCATAACAGGACAGTTGGCCCATGAGAAGGTTGCTATTGTGGTATGTCACTGGCCCAGTAGATTTAGCGGTTCTTTTTATCGTGAGGTAGCGGCCCAACAGGTAAAAGCTATCAAAGACTCATTATTGCACTTAGAACCTACCATGAAGGTAATGGTGATGGGCGATATGAATGATGATCCTACGAGTAAAAGTATGCACAAGGTATTATCGGCTAAGCCCGAAATAGATGAGGTTGGAGCTGATGATATGTACAATCCATGGTACAACCTGCTAGCTAAACAAGGCACAGGTACACTGATGTATCAAGGGGCGTGGAACTTGTTCGACCAAATAGTGCTATCACCTAATATGTTGAATAAAAAAGGTGTGAAGGATTATTCTACTTTAAAGTTCTGGAAAAATCAAATACAACGCTTTGAGTATCTCTTCCAGACTACAGGCAAATATAAGGGTTCACCTAAACGTACTACGGCTGGTGGTGTATGGCTTAATGGATACAGTGACCACTTGCCTGTAGTAGTGTATTTGGTAAAGAAGAAATAAGTAAATTTTATTCATGATTTTTAATTCATAATTTTGCAAACAGTGAATAGCGTTGAGGAGAAAGCGTCATTGACTTAAATTCTTTTTATATCTTTACAAAACTTTTAAACAACAACTAATAAGCTCAATAACTTAAAAGATATGCCTAACATAGAAGTTCATCCTTTTGCCCCCTTTCTTCCCAAACAAGCGAGGTTGTTAATGTTGGGAACATTTCCACCTGCATCTAAAAGGTGGAGTATGCCATTCTTCTATCCAAACTTTCAAAATGATATGTGGCGCATATTTGGATATTTGTTCTTTCAAGACAAAAATCATTTTGTTAATCAAGAAGAGAAAACATTTAAGATGGATGAGTTGAAATCTTTCTTAAACAAAAAAGGAGTAGCTTTGTATGATACAGCAAAACGTATTATTCGAATAAAAAATACAGCATCGGACAAAGACTTGAAGATAGTAGAAAAAGTTAACCTCGACCAATTATTGCATACGCTACCTCTTTGCAAAGGAGTACTAACGGCAGGACAGTTGGCTACTCATATATTTACCCAACATTATGGTGTAGATGCACCAAAGATGGGAGGGTACAGCGAGTTTATGTTTGAAGGTAGAACGCTCAGATTATATCGCATGCCAAGTAGTTCGAGAGCTTATCCGATAAAAGTAGAAGAGAAAGCAAAATATTATAATAAGATGTTTCAAGATATTTTGATGTAGCATATAACTTTTGACATATGATAGAAAATAATAAAAAAGTAACCATCATAGGTATTGCTGGTGGTACAGGTTCAGGTAAAACCACTGTTGTACGTAAATTGGCTAAAGCCTTGCCGCCTCATTACGTGGCGGTAGTTCCGCTTGATTCGTATTATAACGATACATCGCACATGACAGAAGAGGAGCGACATGCCATTAACTTTGATCATCCAGATGCGTTCGACTGGAAACTTTTGATAAAACAGGTAAACGAATTACGTCAAGGCAATGCTATTGAACAACCTACGTATTCTTATCTTAAATGCAACCGATTACAAGAGACGGTGCATTTAGATCCTAAACCTGTTATCATTATAGAGGGTATTATGACACTGCTCAACAAGAAATTGCGTGAGATGATGGATTTACGTGTTTTTGTTGATTGCGATTCAGACGAAAGGTTAATCCGTAATATCCGTCGAGATACAGTAGAACGAGGTAGAGATGTTACAACGATACTGCATAGATACTTAGAGGTATTAAAGCCTATGCACGAACAATTTATTGAACCTACCAAGCGTTATGCTGACATCATTATTCCTCAAGGAGGCGAAAATCTCAAGGGCATTGACATACTATGCAAATATGTAGAGCGATTGATACAATAGGTGTATACCAATCAATCTACATACATGATATTTGTAGAAACATATTTTCTACTTTGTTTCGCTGCCTTCTGTTTCTTCTCCTATCTCATTAGACATATGTGGTTGCACCTTGTTTTCTGTAAACTTTTTGTTTACCTTAACCAATTTAATGCAATTAATACATTCTATTATCCCATACAACACCATAGTCCAGCCTATCATCAAGAATGGGGCTGAAGCTATCCACGTTGGTTTTACAATAGCAATGAGTCCGATAAGAAGCACCGTTGTTGGCAATAACCAGTATATCATATTTACTCCTATGTTTCGGTTGATAGATGCCAAAACTGCAAATTGATTAATAGCTCCAATTATCAATATAAGAGCAAATATATAAACAATACCCGTTAAGAAGGTATGAGGAATAAACATCAATATACCTCCCAAAATAATACTACCAATACCAACAATAGGCGGAGCTGGTTTCATACCAGTTAATTGATTTCCGTTAGCATCGTAAACAATGGTATCGTTAATATGTTTCTTGTTAACTGCATAGGTGATACACGAAATAAGTCCTGAAATAAGAAATAATACACCTACCAAAATGGTAAGCCATGTTACCATTTCTTCTTTGTACTTAATGAGTAAAGCTCCTATAATAATAGAAACAACAGCACGAATAATAGAAGTTTGAATTAATTTCATCATAAATATATCATATTTCTACAAAAATGGTTCAACCAGAATACAATCAAACTTATTTGAATTGTTGAGACGAAACCTATTTTATGCAAAAATACGAACATTCTTATATCTATGCAACCTTTTATTATATTTTCGAATTTTATGACAACATTATATTTAGTAAGGCACGGAGAAACTGTTGACAATGCTTTGCAACTAATGCAGGGACAAACACAAGGCCAGCTCAATAAAAAGGGAGTAAAGCAGGCACAACAAACAAGTTTGATTTATAAGGACACGAAGATAGATGTGTTTATGTCAAGCGATCTTTACAGAGCTATACAAACCTGTGAGCTCATTGCTAAACCTCATCATGCTACAATTGTAACAACACCTTTGTTGCGAGAACGAGATTGGGGAGACTTTACAGGAAGATTTATTCCTGACTTAAAGGGATTGCCTTTCCCCGAGAATGTGGAAAGCATAGATGATTTGCTTAACAGAGCTACATCTTTTCTTACGTATGTAAAACAAGTATGTCCTCATGGCTCCATACTTGCCGTTGGACATGGTATCATTAACAAAGCCATTCAGAGTGTGCTCTATCATAAACCCATGTCTGAGATTAAAAGAATGGAAAATACAGAAGTTAGAAAGTTAGAGATTGTGTAAACAAATTGATATTAAATATCTTTTTAATATACAAAACGTAAAATTTGCATTAAGTAATATCTACAATTTCCAATCAAGTAACCAGAAATTATACTGTAAACAAGATTGCTGTCAAGATTGAATAAAACAAAATTAAGATTAGTTCTATAAAATACCACCACATATTGTAAGTACATTTCATCAAATACGTTTTGGTATCTTTTGGCTTCTTTTTATAGAAGATGGGCTGCATCTCAACGAATTAAATAAGTTTGATAGTATTCTGCTGGCACTGTTTTTTTTTTGCAGAATGTAAGTTTTATACAGTCGTATAGCCTACTACACTTCTTCACGCTCTTACATTTTTAGCTCAAAAATAAGCATACAAAATCTAACAACACTAATTTACAGAACCCGACTTAAGAGAAAAAAATAGGAGACAGGCACTTTATATAAAAATGCTTATCTCCTATTTTTTATGATATATATATATAAATTATTGAAGCACAGTAAACTCAGCGCAAGTAGCAAAGTCTTGACCGTCTTGTGAGCTAAGGGCTGTAAAACGAAGATAGCGAGCCCTCACTGTTTTGTTAAACAATATGCGCTTAAGCTCTTTATTCTTCTTAAACGTTCCCTCTATTACGGGCTCACTCCAGTTCTTTCCATCGTTACTTACCTGTACACGATAATCTTTAATATTACCGTTCCATGAGTCTTGACGAGGCAGATAAGTAAAGCCCCTAATAGTCATTAGTTTTCCACAATCTAAGTCGAACCAGTGCGGATAGTTAGCTACAGTAACACTGTACATGGTATGCCAAAACGTATTAGGGTCACCGTCTAACATATGTTCAGCATCTCCTTCACCACTTTCTACACTTGATGCGAACTTAACGGTAACAGGGATAGCACTTATCTTATTGAAGTGCTGTGTATATCTAAAATCCATTCCCTTTTGCCAAGCCGTAACCTTACCACCATTACGAAGATTAAAGGCATCTTTATAAACAAGAATCTTTCCTTTTCCGTTTATCTGATAATAAACTGTAGGACCATCTTTGCCAGAGATAGATACTTTTCCTGTATTATCTCTGGTAATGGTAAGCGGGCTTTCTGATGATGCACTAACCGTTCCTAAAGCATTGAGAGCCTCATCACTCATGTTATTAACAGGACGGATAACATAACCAAAAGTATGCTCACCAGCCTTTACCTTGTCTTCATCGAGCGGTGCACCTTGCCCACAACTGTTTCCGCCCAAACCTGTAATGGCAAGGTCGAGATGCAAATAGGTGCCATCAGATTGTGGCAACTCATATGGATGGTTAGCCATAGCCAATTGTTGAGCCGAATAAGGCAGAGCAGAGAAGCTCATACCTCCCTCATGAGTTGCTGCAAAGAGAACTGCTTGTCCGCCTTTGCCCTGTAATGCCACCCAACGAGAGTCTATATGGTTAGCCATATCTTGTGGCTTGGGGAAGTTTACAAACTCGTTCTTCACATCTTTTTGATGATAGATACCAATGTTTTGAGATGTCTTTCGGTCAGGATAGTTGCCTATAGGGCCTCTACCATTATATACCATTGTACGCATATCGGTAGGTAATTTCATAACATAACCCAAACGCGGCAAGACAAGCTGAGGTTTGTTAGAGCTAATACTGCTCTCGCTCTCAATACTTCCGTCAGGATAAACAGTGTATATAACGTTAGTAGTAAACTTAAAGTCTGGACGTTTTCCCGTTTCTATCAGCTTTTTCCAATTTTTATCAGCACCCTGTAATTGAGCAGTAGAAGCACCTTGGCTTTCAATTGTAAACAACAACGATACACTTCCATTATGATTCTTAGCGAGTTTATAGCTTAAAGCCTTGTGTAACAAGTGGTGTAAGCCGTTGTCGTACCATGCTTCGTAAGCCCAGTTATCGTTGTTAACCCATGCTCTAAAAGCATCCAACTTAGGTCCGTTGCCATTCTCAATAATAGTTTTTCCACCATAAGATAAACTATAAATAGAACCTGTAGCTTTATCAAATACCACCTTGTTACCATTGCCAGAAAGAGTTATCTTATTATCATTTTCAACTACTGTTAACTTTTGTTTGGTTGCTGGCATAGTAGAAGTGAGTACAGGTAATGCAGTTGCCTTGCGCAGTTGTAATTGTTGGTAGGCTTGTACATACCCAGCTTTTGCCCAAGGCTCATTATTCTTTAACTTAAAGCTAATGGTAAGATAATAGTTCTTATGGGGCAATAAGTTGTCACACAAACCGTTAATGCTCATTATTTTATGATGGCGAGGCTCTACTGATCCGAGATTGAGAGTACCATTTTTTATAGGTAAGCCATCGGCAGATAGAATCCATTGCACATCATAACCACTCAAATCATCTGAATAATAATTCTTATTAAATATATCCAATACACCTGTTTGTTGGTTTGCCCAACTAATGCCTACATTCTGGTATACCTTCTTCACCTCAAAATATTGAGGCTTAGGTTTCATATCACCAAAGATAATACCATTCATCACAAACTGACCATCGTTTGGCGTATCGCCAAAGTCGCCACCATATGCCAAATAACGTATGCCGTCTTTAGTATAATTGTACATACTCTGGTCTATCCAATCCCAAATAGCACCACCCATAAAATAGTTAGTTGACTCAATGGCGTCCCAATAATCTTGCAAATTGCCTTCGGCATTGCCCATAGAGTGGGCATATTCAGAGATGTGGAATGGATATTTGATATTCATTTTGCCCTTAACGGCAGCGCGTACCCAGTTAACAGAAGGATATTGATTAGAGCCCATATCTACAATATCGTTGTTACGTTCGTACTGTACAGGACGAGTAAGGTCGAATGTTTTCAACGTATCATATGCTGCAACGAAGTTTTTACCTGGTCCTGCTTCGTTTCCTAAACTCCATATAGCAATACATGGTTCGTTAACAAGAGAGTGTACCATTTCCATCACACGAGCAACATGAGCTTTACGCCATTCTTTAGGATGTGAAAGAGACTCTTTGCCATAAAAATATTCGTGGCTCTCTATGTTGGCTTCGCTCTCCAATACCATGCCATATTTATTACATAGATAATAAAAATATGGGTCGTTAGGATAATGAGAAGTACGTATATGGTTGATGTTAGCACGTTTCATCATCATAATTTCTTCCAACATCTGCTCTCTTGTAATAGCATGACCTCTACCAGGATTAGTTTCGTGCCTGTTAACCCCCTTTAGTTTGAGCGGTTTTCCGTTAATATAGAAGTATCGACCTGGCAAGTTAAATTCATCTTCACTGGCTGGTGTATCTTTTATTTCTACAGTTCGGAAGCCTGTTTCAACACTTGTAGCTTCTACCAACTTGCCTTTTTTATCTTTCAAAAGAGCTACCAAAACATACACATTTGGTTCTTCGGGCGTCCATGGTTTAATGTTATTAAAGCTATATTGGTTATGAACAGCTTGTTGGATGCTGCGTTTTAAATTAACTTTTGCATTGGTAGATAGGATAGAAACCAATTGGTTATCATCACTATACAACTTATTCGCATATAATTGATATTCCACTTGATAATCCTTAGCTGCTTTTTCGCTTAAGTTTTCAATGTTCGCCGTAATATCTAGTCCTCCTTTTCCATTTATATAAGAAGGTTTTACTACTAAATCCTTGAAGTGAACTTTCGGTGTAGAGTAGACTATTACACTGCGAAAAATACCAGGCAAACGAAACATATCTTGCGCTTCGAGGAAAGAACCGTCACTAGAACGATAAACTTCTACGGCTATTTGGTTTTCTCCTTTGTGCGCAAAGCGTGAAATGTCAAAGCGAGCTGCATTGCGAGAGTTCTTTGAAAAGCCAACATACTGCCCATTTACCCATACATAAAAGAAATTGTCTACGCCACCAAACGATACAAATATCTCTCGTCCGTCCCAGTTATTAGGTATGTTAAAGGTACGTTTGTACGAGCCAATCTCGTTGCGATACGTATATGTGGTATAGTTTTTAGGAGGTTCACGCATCACACCTTTGCGCCAATCGTCAACAGCGATGTTGTATTTAAATATCATCCACTGGTTAACATAGATAGGCACACCATATTTTAAGCTTCCATCTTTCTGTACACCTTGAATATTCCATGAGCCAGGAACAGTGATGTTATCCCATGAGCTAACGTCAAAAGTGGTTTGATAAAAATTAACAGGACGCTCATCAGGGTTCTTAGAAAAATGAAATTTCCATTGTCCATTTAAGCTCATACTGTACGATGAGTTTTCGGGAAGAAACTTACGAGCCTCATTTACAGATGCAAACGAAGCAAATGTAGCACGTGGTTGCAACTTGTTGTAACTTAGTTGTTCGGGGGCTTGCCACTCTTTTCCTGTTGGCGCAGTTGCCTTGCCATACGCAAATCCCTCAAGATGTCCACTATCAGCCATTGCTGATATGCTTGCTGTTGAGAGCAGACAAAGAAATAAAGTTTTAAAATTCATTGTTTTGTTAGGTTTTTGTAATATACCTCTCCCTCTTGGAGGAAATGGGGAGGGGCTTATATTGTATAGCCCTTTCAGGGCTTCATTGTTCAAGTCTTTTTTCAACTTTACGTATTCACGTTAATAAGACTATCAATCAACGAATGCAATATTACTAATAAAAAATGAAAAAAGCCTGTTCTTTATTGATTTTTTGAAAATATTGCCTTTGATTTGAACAATTATTTGAGTAAATCTTTTGTACAATTATTCATCAAACGCTTGCAAGAATGTACTTTTTTATCTAAATTTGTATCGTTAATTAACAAAAAGATGTATTTTCTTTGGAGAATACACACCTTTACACTAAAGGGAGATTATATATTTTCCTTACCTTATTAAATTATTTTCAATATCAAACACAATAAACAAACAACGATGAAATCGCTCTTCGGCTATAACAAAAACAATAAAACAGGCAACGTTAAGAGTAAAATTATTGAGTATTTCATTGCTAACGGCAATGCAACTAATACCGATTTGTCTAAGGAGTTTAATCTTAGTATACCTACAATAGTGAAGATTATAAACGATATGTGCGATGAGGGATTTGTCATTGAATATGGAAAACTGGAGACAGAAGAGGGAAGACACCCCAGTCTTTATGGTATCAATCCTGAGTCGGGCTATTTCGTGGGGGTAGATATTGATTCTACTTGTGTACGCATAGGGTTAACGAACTTTAGGGGCGACTTGATTGATCTCTTGACTGATAACAATTATGTGCAATGCAACACGCAAGAATCATTAGACGAGTTGTGCCAAATTATTATCAACTATATAAATAAGGTTACCATTCCAAAAGAAAAAATTCTGTGTATCAATATCAATATTCCAGGTCGTATCAATCCTGATACGGGCTATAGCTATTCTATATTTAATTTTTCAGAAGTGCCTTTAACCACCCTTTTAGGCGAACGTCTAGGGGTTGAAGTTACTATAGAAAACGATACACGTGCCATGACCTATGGCGAATACTTGAAAGGATGTGTGGCAGGCGAGCAGAATGTTTTATTTGTTAATGTTAGCTGGGGCTTGGCCTTGGGAATGATTATAGACGGAAAGTTATATAAAGGAAAGTCGGGGTTTGCTGGAGAATTCGGACATACCTATTATACCAATAACGAGATTATATGTCATTGTGGTAAGAAAGGATGCCTAGAAACAGAGGTATCGGGCAGTGCCTTTGTTCGTGTGGTAAAAGAAAAACTAGTAAAAGGAGAATCTTCTATAGTACAATTAAATGATAAAGATACGCTTACCCTTGAATCGCTGATTAATGCTACCTGTAATGATGACACGCTATGCATAGAAGTGGTAGAAGACATGGGGCATAAGTTAGGTAGAGCTCTTGCTGGACTCATCAACATTTTTAATCCAGAATTAGTTGTAATAGGTGGCAGTCTGTCCGCTACAAGCGAGTATTTTATGCACGCCATCAAGTCATCGGTTCTTAAATATTCGCTCAATTTAGTTAACCGTGATACCACATTCGTTATCTCTAAGTTAAAAGAACGTGCTGGCGTAATAGGCGCATGCCTTATTGCTCGCAAAAACATCTTACAGATATAGTATTACGCAATGACGTTTAACTACTTACATTTTTCTTTATTGCAATAACAACATATCTTTTTTCTATCAACTCATAACATATCGAATATAAAGTAGTCATCCAATATTAGCCGCCTTTCACACTAACAAATAGCCCTTATATGTCTGGCAGCATATAAGGGCTATTTGTTAGTGTGAAAGGCGGCTAATGTTGGATGCTTACAGTAAAGTTTAATCTAAATAAGATTGGAGTTTTCTCTCTAACAACATATAATGCACTTTCAGTTCACTGTTATGCGTTGTCTTGATGCGCTGCTTTAACAACTGGTAGAGTTTCTGTGCGTAATAAAGCATAAACTCTTGCGTACGAGAAATGGTAAGTCCCCATAGATGTTCGGGTTCACCATAATCTTTACCAAAGTTTAAGAAGGCTACATCATTATTTTTATCTTGCAAATTATGCACATTCGTAACCTGCTTCACATCTTGTACACCGCTCTTTAGGTAGTTTACATACATATCCTGCATATCCAAATCCGTATTACTCAAATTCTCCTTATTGGCAATAGTCTTGCCAAATACATCTTGAAAAACATCTTCACAATACTCCAACGGAGAATAAGAAGTTGAGTCAAGATAATAAGAAGTGCTCAATTTAGCTGTTGCACGCATAGACAAAGCCTGCAATTGTTTAGCCATAAGTGCAAAAGGATGATTGCTGGCTTTAGGCAATTTGCGTTCCAAGTTAGCATTTGCCAACGATGCAAAGTTGCGAGCGTGCTTTAACAGCCACAAAGCCGATGCTCGTTGCTGCTCCTTAGGTACGACCTTATAACGAGGCAACCCCGACTTTTCGCTTGTATTATACAGATATATACCCCAAATGTTAGCATACACATTGGTTAAATACCCCATAGCTTGGTTAAGAGCCTCTTGGTACAATTCATCTTTGCGCTCATTATCGCTATCGTTGGGCATCCACTTATCCATGTTATCAAGAATATACTTAATATTTTTCAGTCCGTAGTTACTGGCTTTAATAGGGTCGTTAGACAAATCTTCCTCAATAGCTGAGGGGTCATATCGACTACTTGTCTGCTGCAATCCATAACGATAAAAAGGGTCGCCCTCATGGCTCTCTACCATTTTGCGTAAACGCTTGTTGTCATCTTCAAATCCCTTCGAATTTGGGAACAGTCTGTATGTCCAGTCTACAATATAATAATCGTATACTCCTAAATGCGGAGGTGTAAGTTTAACGCCCTTATCTCCAGGCTGAGCCACATAGTTAAAACGAGCATAGTCCATGATAGATGCCGTTGTACCATATTTGGTTGTAAACGATACCGATCGCAATGAATCTGTAGGAATAGCTGCCGATGCTGCCATATTATGCATAAAGCCCAAGGTATGTCCCACCTCATGAGCTAAGATATACTCTATGGTTTCAGCTTTAATACTATCAGGCATATGTGCACAACGTGCTGCTGGGTCAACTTGTGCGGTTTGTACAAATCGCCAGTTATCAATGGTATTTACCACATCATTATACACCAACACCGTTGCATTGATAATTTCGCCCGTACGAGGGTCTACCCAAGAAGGTCCCATAGCGTTTTCTACCTTTGTAGGAAGATAACGAATACATGAATATTTAAAGTTGTCCGGATCAAACTCTGGGTCGTCTGTAGGAAAATCTCTCACCTGCATAACGTTCTTAAAACCTATCTTTTCAAAGGCATCGTTCCACCTTAATACCGCTTTATATATAGCTTTGCGCCACAATTTAGGGAAAGTATTGTCCACGTAAAAAACAATAGGCTTTTTAGGTTCGCACAATTGTCCTGCAAAATAAGCCGCAGTATCTTTCGGCTCAATGCGCCAGCGTTTTACAAACGATGCACGTTCTATTATTCCATTGTCTCTTTCAACATCCTTTTCAATTAAGAAGTTTCCCAAACGAGTATCACTCAGTCGAGGAACCATTTTCTCTTTAGGCAGCAAGGCTATTACAAAGTTTACTCCAATGGTTACAGGATAGTTTTTAAGTAACGACTTACCCGACTCAGTGTTAATGCTGATTAGATAATTTCTGTCTAACTTGATGCATGCATTGGTGTCAAACGTTTTCAATGCTGTAATGCGCGAAGTAGATTCTTGCAAAGAAGATACTACCCTCAGTCCGCTAACCGATGAACCAATTACAGGGAAGAAACGTGTTTCTTTTGTAAAGAAAGAAGACGCATCAAACAGCACCGCCCCCTCTTTGCTGTGCCCTAAAATAGGAAAGCTATAAAAGTCAAGATTGTTATAGTTGAGTGCTGCCTCCCGTTTGGCTTTATTATTTTTGGGGTTATAATAAAAGTCTGAGTTTACAGCCTGCATTACTACAAAGCTATCTTTCTCAACAAAGCGTATATGTACCAAGCTACTATTCTTAAACCCCACCTCACCTAACTGTGGGTTAGAGATAGACGTAATAGTAGAGCCCAATAACATATCGCGCCCCAAAGATGATTTTGGTAACTCCAACAATAATTTATCTTGCGTTTTATGCAACGAGATAAACGTTCCCCTACTCGACATGGTACGGTTATCGGTCAAAGCTCGTTCGTATGGAGTTTTCTTTATTTCCTTTTTATCCTCTTTCTTTTTTTTCTTAAAGAAGGAGAATGGCCCTGCCCATATTGCCAATGAAAAGCAACACAAAAGCAGAATAGTTAAGTAACGGTGTATCTTTACCTTATTCGTTATATAGTAGTTCATTACTTGTCCTCCAGTTCTTTGTTTATCTTAAACAACAGCATTTGGTAGTGCGATTTAGCTTCTACTGGCAAGTTAGCTTTTGCAGCTTTCTCTAAAATAGGCTTTAAGCGAAGCAAGCAATTAAAGAAGTAAACTTCTGATTTATCTACTGCTCGTACATCTATTAATGGATATAACGATGAAGTAGGATTGCCGTACCCCAAAGCAACAGCATCACTTGCATGCTTAGGAGTATTCTGTAATCCCATACCATTGTGCGAGCCATGCTTGCTGCTGCTTTGCAATGTTGCACGCATATAAGTTAAAAAGGTGTTTTGTAATATACGTTCTTCGTGCGAAGGAGCTTTGCACTGTACGGCACTCTTAAACAATTCTGTCATGAGGTCATCGTAATAATCTTTTTGGGTATAAGATGTGGGGTCAATGTACGATGCCAAAGCCACATTTTTGCGAGCACCCATAATGTCGTAACCAATAAATTCTAATAGCTGATCGTAATAACTTATGGCAATAGCCCCCTTTCTTTCCAAAGCACGATTGGCATAACTTGTAAACTTTTTAGCTTGTTGCAATGCCCATAACATAGAAGCACGCTGTATAGCTTTAGGCACTACTTGGTAACGAGGTATACCCGTTTGAGGTTTCATATCGTTGAGATAAATGCCGCCCACATTTGCCATTACCTGCTTAAAGTAAGCATAATATTGCTGTGAGACAGCCAATATCATTTTTTCTTTTATCCTACTATCGTCATCGTTCTTTATCCATCGAGCTATATTTTTATTAACAATGGCTAAGTTTTTCATGCCGTATGTGGCAGTCTTTATAGCATCATTGCCCAATGCACCAGCATTGACACGAGGATCATACAAGGCAGTTTGGCTGCGATAGTAACGCAAGTGCGGATTCTTTACACGTTCATCAACCATTTTTTCTAAGGTCTTTACTTCTTGCTCCATGCTCACTTTTTCAGGATCAAAGTAGCGATAGTTCCACTCTATGGCGTGATTATCATAAACACCTAATTGGTTGCAAATGGTTTTTACACCCTTATCCTGTGGTTGTGCTACATAGTTGTACAAGCAATCGTCCATGATAGAGGGGGCTAACCCATTTTTGGCAACGAACAGAGCATTGCGCAAACTATTAGTTGGATAGGTAAATGAGGCTCCAAGGTTATTTAACAAGCCAAGAGATTTACCTACCTCGCGGGCTACAACATGGGTCAAGGCAGCAGCAAAGTCGGCATCGTTCATCTTCTCCGAACGTGCATTGACATCTACTGCCGCTGTAGCTACAAACTGTTTTTTATGTAATAAGGTGGCAATATTACTGCTAATAAAAATGGTAGCATTGCGTATTTCTCCTGTTTCAGGACTTACAATAGATGAGCTTGTAATGGTTTCTCCCTTATTAGGGATGAATCTGATGCACGAATAAGACAGATTATCGGGGTCGAACGTCTTATCATCGGGGAACATACGTGTGGTAAGAACGTTCTTAAAACCTATCTTTTCAAAAGCTTTGTTCCATAGAGCCACACCTTTTTTTATAGGTTCTATCCATTTATCAGGGAACGTATTGTCTATGTAAAACACGATATTATGCTCAACATTGGTCAATTTTCCTTTTGTATATGCTTTTTTGTTCGTAGGTACAAGATTCCAACGATGCGCCAGATAAGTCATACTGCTCTTGGCTATTTCATTGCTAAATACCATTTTCTGGGTATAATCAATCCCCACTCTTGAGTCAACAATACGTGGACGCATGGTGCTTGGTGGCAATAAAGCTATATTGTAAGTTACACCTACAGTGGTAGGAATGTTGCTAGCTACGGCAGCTATCATAATCATAGCTGTAATATCGTAATTGAACTCGTTACGAATACAAACATTATCATCAAAGCTCTTGATGCTCTTTATAAACGACATTTCAGACTTTGGAGTTGCTTTGATAGAAAAATCGCCCGACTTTTTAGGAATAACTGGCAACAAAGAGTTAGGCTTACACAATAATGATGTAACATCAAATACCACTGCCGAACTATCATTGTTATACGCTGCTATTTTAAATCCTTTGAGAACAGGGTTACGGTAATTGAGTTGTAAAACTCTTTTTAATTGGTATGATGCATTCTCATTATTATAAACAATGGTGTTAGGTGTGCACATTACCACACTACTATCTTGTATGGCAAAATAAAAAGCAAAGGGGTTGAAGTTACGTGCACCCACCGTAATATAGGTAGGATCGGTAACCGATGAGATTGTACCTCCCAAAATCATTTGTTGGTTAAGGTACTTCTTGGGCAATTCAAAATACAATTTGCCATCAACCTTGTGCAGTGTAATAAACTTACTCTTAGCGGTTTCGGTCTTTTTGTCTTTAAACAATCGGTCGTACTTGGTTTCTTTCTTTGGCTTTTTAATACTTTTAGTCTTGTCTTTTTCTGCATAACCTGCAGTAACGCACATACACAAAAGCAATAACAAGCAGGCTTTTATGTAGTTAGTCATTAATGAATTATTCATTTTTTGCTATTGTTTGTTTGTTTTGAAATGATGTATAGTATAAGTATAGCAAAGCAACCTCGTAACTTATTAATTTTCATTATATTACTAATCAATTAAGTTAACACTACAAACTCATGGAGTTTATGCCACTAACTCATGGAGTTTATGCCACTAACTCATGGAGTTTGTATTAACACCTCAATACACTTTGTATTTTAAAGCTATGATAGGAGTTAAGGAGTTATAGGAGTTATAGGAGTTAAGCCGTTAGACTTTTGTTGATAATATACTCACAAGCTATAAACTCATAACCTTGTAGGAACCAGCAAACTCATCTACGTATAAACTCATCCCCTCCCCTAACTCGTATACTATGCTAAGCATTCTCGCTTATTTTCTATAAACCATTGCCTTGATTTTGCCTGTGATATGCTGCTTTTGCCATAACAATTTGTGGTTGTTAATATCCCAGCAATAAATGCTGCCAGGCATTTTTGCATCTTTACTGTTAGCTGCAATATAGATTAAAGACCCCTCATCGTTGACATACATATCTACTATTTGGTCGGAAGCAGACCCTACAGAACACCAGGGGGTGGTGGGGAAATTGCCATTAGACAACACATTGTAGGCATAAACCGCATTCTTGTTAGAATAAAAAACAAGACTTTTATTACTGGTAGTACGTACAACCGACAGGCTGCCAACATGAGATGACATAGGCATGGCATGCTTCTCTATCACCTTTGCAGGCGATGTGGTTTCTGTTTTACTGGTATAATAGCCTGGATAAACATAGTAAAAATAAATTTGCCTGCTACCTTTGTTCAACGTGATAAGTGCTAATTTGAGCTCTTTATCTAAGCTACCCATGCCAATAAGTGAATCGCCAAGAAATGTATTTGGTAACAAAGTTAATGGTATTTTAGAATTAGATACCGACTGGGTGATGATAGCACCATTGGCATTGTCAAAATAAGCGTAGCCATGAACATAACGATGGTTGGGTGTGTACCAACCTACTCGTTCATTAGCAAATTGCATTGGATGCTTTAACCCTGTTTTCCACTTGTCAGAATAATCATAAAATTTATGATTAACGTCTACCATTGACATAGTTTTCAGCTTGTTATTCAACCATACTATCATGTTGGGTGTACTCACTGCAGAATTATATTGCATAAACGATACTTTGCCTTGTGGCTGATAAGTAAAGCCAACAGTCATGGAGTCTTGGTATATTTCGTAGATTTTGCTTTGATTACCAATAGCCACATACAGCAAAGGCGATGTTATTTTAGCATATTTAGCTTGTGCAATAGCAACAGGTTCGCCGCTAAAATCAAGTTTCGGATTGTTCTTGCTCAATGCGTCAAACGTAAACTTCTTATGGCTTTCTGCATCTGGTAAATACGAAACAATAGTCTTACCGCCGTTTTCTGCCAATATATAGAGACCTTTTACGTAAGCAGGCTGCACGTGCACTGAGAACGTGTAAAAGCGAATGTCATCACCATTTGTAATTTTTAGTCGGCAAGGCAGCGTCTTTGCTTCTTTGCATTCGTACTTTAATATGGGCGCAGTAGATACAACTTTGTAATTTACCTCCCATTGATAAAATACTTTTTTTTGTTGATTGGTTTGTAAAACTTTAGGAGCCAGGGTAAGTGTGTCCCACCTATTGAGCGTTATGATATTTTCTATGGGGTGCTCTAAGCTTAACAAGGAGGTGTCAGACGACGCCTCTGTGGAATTGTCTGTAATACAAGAAGTCAAAGACAAGGCTATGACTGATGATATAAATAGGTGTCTTAATTTCATATTTCGTTATTTTTTGAGTTCATCAGGATGTGCATTAAAGTAAGTAATTACTTTCAGCACATTATTATATATAGGCATAAAAAGGTCCATATTGCCCTTAATAAAGAAGTCATCTATCATATTTGTATCATAATTGCAGTACTCTAACAGCTTTTTATGCTTGGCAACATGATATTCACCAATGCCCCACATCTCTAAAATATTCCAATAATCTGGTTTCAAAAATACATTATTAAACTCAATAGTTATCTTTGTACGTTTAGAAAAACGTAAACCTAAATCGGATGTTGGTTCTAATTGTAACACCAATCTGATGGAGTCGTTTGATACTTCTGACAAATTTTTACGAAGCAATGTAACCCCAAACGATGCCTTTGACTGGTTAGCTGGCAAGAAATAAACATCATTCAACTTTTTATAATGTATGCCCTCTTTGGCAGTACTGCAGGGGTCTACTTTTACTTTGTAGGCTTGTGTCTTGTCTAATATCTTACCCGTAAGAATAACGGGTATGCGCATAACATGCTCAAGTGTGTCGGAAGGTTTATCGCTAAAAGTATAATAACGAAGCGTATCGGCTTCACTTTTTATGTTAAGTGATATTTGGTTACTCCCTGTATAATAGCCGTTCTTGGAATATTCACCGTCATAATCGATATTGCTGCAAGCAGTTGCTGTAAACGTTGAGGCAAGGATAAGGAGCACATTTGTTATATTTTTTTTCATTTTGTGTTATCTTTTAGTGTTATTTATTACCATATTCAAGTTCTTTCTTAGGCCATGGCAACACAAAAATATCATTGGATGGTTGATAAGTGGTAGTGCCACGAAAATCGGTAAAGGCAGTGTTATAATGCTTAAGCGCATAAAATACTTGTCCTTCGCCTGGCATTTCGCGCATACGCTCACGCAACATTTCTTGATTAAAATGCTCTTTGGTATCTACCTTTTCAGCTTTTACATCAGCTAAGCCTCTACTATGGCGCACCTCATTAAGGTAAGCAATGGCTTGATTCTTATCTTTTGAGTACAGACTCTCGCTTAAGATATAGTACATTTCGGGTAATCTGATGAGTGTAACGCCATATAAAGGATTATTTTTTATCTGACTATCGTCTTCTAAGAATCTGATAAAAGAAGAGGTAGAAGCACCTCCACTTTTGTTTATTCTGTAATAAGCAGAGTAACGTATATCGGAATGGGTGGCTGTAAAATCGTGCGTTTCATACAATTTATCAATATCTCTTCGCCCTTCAGTAAAGTTACCAGAACTTGTTTGCGACAAAAAGAGTTTTGCTATATTATCGGATAGCTTAGTGTTATACAAGCCAAAAATAAGCTCACCTGTGGCAGGGAAACGCTTTGTATTGTCCATAGAGGTTAACTTTTTCAGCGTAAAATTACTCTTACTCTCTATCACCTTTTTAGCATACATCGCAGCTTCATCGTATTTGCCCATGGCATAATATACACGAGCCTTGGTTGCATAGACAGCAAACTTATTGAACATAACGGCACGATCTTCACGATAATTCAGAGAAGGAGTAAGACTTACTGTTACAATATTATCATCTTGCAACAATTTCTCCGCCTCATTTAAGTCGCTAAGGATGAGCTTATAGGTATCGTGTAACGAATATAGTTTCCTGTTTTTTAAATTAAAATCAAGCGAATAAGGCAAGCCACGTGTCTTATCATTGCTGCGTGTGTAATCTTCTGCATACAAGCGAGCCATATCAAAGTGCAGAAAAGCACGCAAGCCATGACACTCTCCACGCATTAGCTGTAGTTCGCTGTTGCTAAATGGGGCGATATCAATGTGTGCCAATACATTGTTTATATAAGATATAGCTTGATATTGATTGTTCCAAAGTGCATCAATTTTAGGTTCAACCTTTTGGTGTTTGTAATCGTATTTGGTAATATAGTTAGACGCTTCCATGGAGTTATCGTAACCAAACATTTGTCCCAGTTGGTCTACCAATCCATAAGTCATTTCACCTCCATACAGGTTAGCCGATGCCATATCGCCATATATACCGTACATAGCATCACGAAAGCCCTGAATATCTCTAAATTGTTCATCTTCATCTAATTGTCCTTTGGGCTTTACATTAAGAAAATCGTTGCACGAAGTAAAAAATATACCTAATACAAAAAATAAAAATATGTTGTGGATATATTGTTTGTTCATAATAAAAATAGTTTATAAAGAGAACCTTACTGATAACTCTACGCTGCGTGAATAGGGATAAGACAAACCACGCTCGCGCTTAATGGTAGATAAATAAAATAAATCGTTGGCCATTATATCAAGCTGAAGACGATTGAAAAATGACAACCATTGTACCTTTTTTACTGGAACCTCGTAAGTTAACGATAAGCTATTGAGGGTGATAAAGTTGTTGATTTCTACAAAACGTGATGTTTGTTGGGGGACAGTCTTGTCGTCAATACGCTTATATTTGGCAATGCTTCCTTCGCTTTTCCAACGATTGCGGAAAACTCGTTTATCAGCATTGTAAATAGGATCGGAGCCCTCAACCTTGGTAGCCAATGTTTGGTTGTAGACAGCTCCGCCGAATGAGTAGTGGAACGATGCACCTAAAGAAAACTGCTTGTAGGTAAGATAAGAGCTAATGCTACCAATACCAAACGGTGTGGTATCGCCAAAAACAACCTTATCGTGGGCATCGTATACCAGGGTATAACTGCCATTGCGCTTGATAAATACCTCATTACCAGTAATAGGGTCGATACCTGCCGAAGGAACTACTTTAAGTGCTGTAAGCGACTGACCGTCTTCGTATACGGGAAGGGGTGCTACACCACCCTTGGCTTGATTTTTTTCGTTTTGTGCACGTAGGGCATTACTAATCTTCTTTATCTTATTTTTATTATAAGAATAATTCATGCTTAACGACCACTGCCAGTTTTTGTTCTGGATAGGGATGAGACGAAGTTGGCATTCAAAGCCTCTGTTTTCTACTTCGCCTACGTTTTCGCGTGAGGTTTGTATACCAATAGAAGGAGCTTTGGTTATATCCAACAGCAGATTATCGGTATTTTTGATATAATAGTCGGCTGAGAAATCTACTCTTCCTTTAAACAATGTTACATCCAAACCTATGTCTTGACTCAGTGTACGTTCCCACTTGAGATCTTTGTTTCCAATGGTCATAGGTACTGCCCCATTGCCTTTAAGGTAGTTGTAACCATTAGTATAGGTGTAAGTAGTAAGGGCTTGGTATGGTTCAAATGAGATATTACCCAAGTAACCTATACTGGCTCTTAACTTAAGCAACTGTACGGGCAGACCTTTCATAAACTTTTCGTTGTGGATATTCCAGCCTAAACCACTACTCCAAAATGGGGCAAAGCGTGTATTACGACCAAACTTTGACGAGCCTTCGTAGCGGTAAATAAGATCGAGGAAATAACGGTTGTCGTAAATGGTATTGGCATTGACAAAGAAGCCTACACCATTATAAGTGTTGTCTATACCCGATGGCTTGCCATCGGCATAGCGAGAGGCAAACGATGGATGACCTAATTTGTCGGTATAAAATCCTATTGAAGTATAATTACCACCATCTGAGGTGTTAGATTCGATATTACTACCTGCCATGGCAGATAAAAATAGCTTAGGTAGCACATAATCGTTATACGACAACATGAGTTTGCCTTGGTAGCGAAGTGTACTGCTATTGCCATCGCGCAACACTCCTCGGCGAAGCAAATCTTTTTTTTCTCTTATTTCGTTTATAGAGAATGGCGATATAAACCGACGTGAATTGAACTTAGATGTTTGTAAAGAAAAATCGCCATCTAAACGAATATGCTGTGTTACCCACCAACGCAAAGTGGTGGTAGAGAGAAAGTCGAGTGTGTTAGATTTGTCATAACTACCCAGTGTTGCTTCGTACAATGGGTTGACAATATTGTTGTTGAACTTACGACGAAGGTCGCCATGCTCATCATATGGCGATTCGTATGGATTTTGTTTAACCCAATTAGAAAATTCACCGTAAGGAGATTGCTCCGATTTGATATAACTTAAAGTAGATGCATTAGACACAAAAACCTTATTGGACACATCGTACGACAGGCGAAAGTTGGTAGACAAACGCTGACGACCAGAACCTTTCATCACTCCTTTATCATCACTAAAACGCATACCCAAGCTGTATCGGGCTTTTTTGTCGCCACCGTCAATGCTCAAACTATGTTGGTTAGTAAGAGCATTGCGCAAAGGTTTGGCTATCCAGTTAGTGTTAACACCAGCTTTTACTTTGCGATAGATATCAGCATAATCGTTTTCTAAATTGTACGTATCTTGTGGTCGTCCTGCTCTATATACGCCTGCTAACCGCTCGTATTCCAGCTTTTCTTCGGCATTGAGCAACTGGTAATCGCTCAAATCAGGCGTGGAAAGCCGGACGGTACCATTGTAGTGTACTTTTATTTTTCCTCCTTCAAGAGTTTTTGTCTTGATAACAATAACACCAGCTGATGCCTTTGCACCATACAAAGCCGATGCTGAAGCATCTTTTAATACGGTAACACTCTCAATATCGTTCATATCCATGTCGTAAATGTATTGGGCATTTACTTGCGTTCCGTCAACAACAAATACGGGCATATTAGCAGTTCCGTTGAATGTAGCACGCCCACGGATGTTAATATCTGCCAACTTGTTTGGATTAGAACCTTCTACATTATTTTCCATAACCATAAGTCCTGGCACAAAGGTTGACAAACTTTCTATTAAGTTTTTGGTTCCTACCCCCATTAATTGGTCGTGGGTTACAGATACTTGTGAACCAGTAAAGCTATTTTTGTTCTTAGTTACATAACCAGTTACCACCACTTCGCCCAACACATCGGCATCTTCTTCCAATACGAAATTGCCTGTTGTACCATTTTTTACAGTGCGGTGCAGTGTTTTGTAACCAACGTATGTAAATGAAAGTTTTGCTTCTTTCTTATCTGTTTCTATTTGATAGTTTCCGTCAAGATCGGTGATGTATCCGCCATTAAATCCTTCCATTCGGATAGTAACACCTGGTAAAGGTAATCCGTCTTTATCGGTTATCTGTCCGTGAATAATACCTTTGCGCTCTGCTCGCTTTTTGTAAGTTACACTTACCGTATTACCTTGTATATGATAGGTGCACGACGCTTGTGTAAGCACCTGTCCTAAAACGGTTCGGACGGGCTGGTTATTAGCCGTAATACTAATATTTCCAGCTTGAGCAATTTGTTTTTCATCGTACTGAAAAACAATACCTGTTTGCTTACTTACTTCATTTAAAAAGTTGATAAGCGAGTTATTTTTCATACTCAGCGTTACCATAACGTTGCTCATTTCTTGTGCTGAAGCTTGTAAACAAAGAGGAGCGCAATATAGCATATTGATAATTAACAACATACATATACGACAAAGGTACGTTTTTATTTGCATCTTCTTATAATTTTATAATATTTATCATTCGTATTGTTTTAACACTTACTCTCTCTATATACTATATATGCATACTATTTCGTTGTATATTCTTTCATTTGAAACAAAAGGTTGGTTCATATAAGAGAGAATTTGCGTATCGTAATTATATAAATTTCTGTTATATTACAAGATATAAGTTTTCTCAACTTATCATAAATACGTATAATGTTTATATCTAATCAACTCATTAAAACGTTAAATGTATAAAAATTATCCAATAAAATGATAGGTTATATCGGAAACACTCTTTCAAAATGCAATATTACAAATAAAATTTGAATTTGAAATAAAAGAGAACTAAAAAGTTTCAATATGAATATAAAATTAAGGCGATTTACTTTTGATTGCACACCTATATATACATTATTCTGTTTGCAGCAAAGTAAGAAACTTATACGTGATAATACAACGTGAAAATGAAAAAAAATAATACATTGTTTATGCGATACATTTAAATATTTTTTTGTTACTTTGCATAAGTAATATTACACAAGAATCTATTAGTTATGCAACACAAGCTAAAATTAGCAACACTACTTTTGTGCTATGCATCTTTGGCATTTGCACAAAGCAATAAGACCGACACACAAAAGAATCCTATCGTTGATGAGTCTGCGTTTTCTTTTACCGAAGCTCAGTTGGACGAGGATGAAAATGTATCACAAACAGTTACAATCCTTAATTCTAACACCGATGCTTATGCATCGGGGGTAGGTTATCGCTTTTCACCTGTAAGATTTCGTTATCGTGCACTCAACCAAAAGTACAATGAGATGTACATCAATGGTGTACCTGTTAACGATATGGAGGCAGGAGTATTTAGATACTCTATGGTAGGCGGACTCAATCAGCAAACTCGTAATGTAGACTTTGCCTTACCATTTGAAAGCAACAACTTCTGTCTTAACGGTATGGCAGGAAGCAATAATTATGACTTTCGTGCTGGTAGCATGGCTGCTGGACACAGATTGTCATTAGGAGCTGCTAATAGAAACTATTCTGTACGAGGTATGTACACTTATGCATCTGGATTTAGCGAGAATGGTTGGGCGGTAGCAGCTAATCTTACTTACCGTTGGGCTAATAAAGGATATATAGAAGGAACTTTCTATAATGCCCTATCCTATTTCTTTGGTGTGCAAAAACGTTGGAGTAATGGTCATTCGCTATCGTTCTCTACATGGGGTAATCCTACAGAAAGAGCATCGCAAGGTGCATCTACCGATGAAGCATACTGGCTGGCTAACAATAGGCTTTACAATCCTTACTGGGGGTATCAAAACGGGAAGGTTAGAAACTCTCGTCTTGTCAACGACTTTGCCCCATCGGCTATCCTCACATGGGATTGGGACATAAAGGATGACATAAAACTTACCACATCTCTCTTTGGCAAATATAGTATGTACAAGAATACAAGACTCAACTATAATAATTCGGAAAATCCTCAACCCGATTATTATAAAAAGTTGCCAAGCAATTATTATGATGTATGGGGAATAGATGCTTCAACAGCCACAACAAGAAGTCATAGCGCATATATGGATTGGTTGAACACATATAACTATTGGCATACATCTAAAGAAAACCGACAAATTAACTGGGATCAACTATATTGGTCTAACAAGCAAGCATCCAATGCTGGAGTCGATGCCATGTATTATATTCAGGCAAAAAATAACACCAACTTGATGTTAAACCTGTCCTCTACCCTGACTACTCAAATAGGTAAGAACAAAACATGGAACATAGGTTTGGTTTTGGGAAATAATAAAGGTAGACATTACCAAACATTGGAAGACTTATTAGGTGCTAACTCTTTGCACAACATCAACACATATGCATTAAGTAGCTACCCTACTGGCAGCATGGCTTTGCAATACGATGTAAACAGTATGGGCTCAGGTGCAGGAAAGGTTTTAGGAAAAGGCGACAAATTTGGTTACGACTATAATATATATGTAAACAAAGGTTTGATATGGTCGAACTACATAGCAAATACAGGTCGTTGGCATTTAATGATAGCTGGCAAGATGGGCATAACTACCATGCAGCGACAAGGCTATATGCGCAATGGTATGTTTGTAAACAACTCTTATGGTAAAAGCGGTTTAGCCACCTTTGGCGAAGCTGGAGGAAAAGGCAATATTACGTTTAACGCTGGGTGTGGACATACTTTCTCTTTAGGATTGGGATATGAATGGCGAGCTCCATTGGCAATAACAGCATTTGTTGCCCCAGAAAAGAACAACGACTTTGTTCACGACTTAAAAGATGAGCATGTATTGAGCAGTGAGTTAGGATATCAATACCAAAACGCATGGCTACACGCTAACATCAATGCTTATTATAACAGACTGGATCACGTAACCGAATGGCAGAGCTATTTCTTTGACAATGTCCACTCGTTTACATACGTATCTATGACAGGTATTGAGAAAGAATATTATGGTGTAGAACTTGGTACACGCATTAAACTTACATCATTCTTAGACCTTAACACCATTGCAACGTGGAGCGAGGCTAAAAATATAAACAATGCTCATGCAAGTTATCTGAATGCTAACAACGGAGTTCTTGAAAACACCACTGTATTTAACAAGAATATGCGTGAAGGAGGTACCCCACTTACTGCAGCTAGTATTGGCTTGAGTTACCATCAAAGCGGTTGGTTTGTAGACCTCAATACTAACTATTATGATCGTATCTACCTATCATACTCTCCTTCTGCTCGCTATGAAGATAAAGAGAATAACGATTATGTTCAAGAACAAGCCAAAGGCAACGGAGGATTTATGTTAGACGGAAGCATTGGTAAGAGTATTTGGCTGAAGAAAGGTAACCAACTTAACATCAACCTTATGGTAACCAATATTCTGAACAATCAACGCATGGTAATCGGAGGATACGAGCAAAACAGAACCCAAAAGTCAAAAACATATAAGTTTCCTATGAATCCAAAGAAATATTATGCTTACGGCATTAATGGTATACTCCAAGTTTCTTATAAATTCTAAACCCATTAATGATATGAAACAAATAAAATATATTGCAACCGCTATTATTTGCGCCCTCTTGGTATCGTGTATGGGCGACAATTATGAAGTTCCCGATTTGAAAGAAAATCCATATGGAAACAAAGCATTAATAGAAAAAAATATAAAAACAATCGAACAAATAAAAGAGATGTATAGCAATGCCATTGCGTCTAATTCACCTACAGAGATAACCGAAGATATACAGATAAAGGCTTATGTATCGGGCAACGATATGGGTGGAAACTTATATCAAACACTTGTTCTACAAGACCCAACAGGAGGCATACTTATCTCTATTGGACAAGAAGGACTATATGGCTATTTACCTATAGGACAAGAGGTACTTATCTCTCTAAAAGGTTTTTACATCGGTGGATACCATAACCAACCTCAGATAGGTAGCAAGTACTATAATACTAAATATAGCAACTATCAAATAGGCAGACTAAATAGCAAAACATGGGCTACACATTATAAAACATTAGGAAAGCAAGAAGCTCATAAGATAGTTCCTGAAGAGTTTGATAAAAGCAAAATAAAGGATAAAACATATCTAAAAAAGAATTGTGGAAAACTAATGGTTATTAAAGACATTGAACTAAAAAGTGCTAATGGCAAGGCTGTATTTGCGCCTAATGACAGAAGCAAAAAAGTTTTTGGAAATGGTGTTAACCAAGAAGTGAAGGAGTTTAACGAAAAAGTTCTTGTTGTACGGACAAGCATATTTGCGCATTTCTCTAAAATGATAATGCCTAAAGGGAAACTTAATCTTACAGGTATCTTTACAAGATATAACGATACTTGGCAGATAACACTTCGCACAGCAGACGACATACAACCCATTACCGCAAAATAAAGAACTAACTACAAAACAATTCAAAATGAAAAAACTAATTTATTCTTTTATCATTGTAACACTCGCTATATGGAGTTTTACAAGTTGCGAAGACGTACCAGCCCCCTACGATTATCCTGTTGATAAGAAAGAAAACAGTTCGGTTCAGTCAACAACTACTAAGCCACAAGGTTCTGGAACACTACAAGACCCATATAATGTAGCTAAAATCATAGAAGTAATCAAAACACTTAAAACTGGCAGCAATACACCAAAAGTATATGTAAAAGGTAAAGTTGTTTCTGTAAAAGAAATAAATTCTCAATACGGCAATGCTACTTATTATATATCTGATGATGGATTACAAAACGAAATGCTCTGCATTTATAGAAGTCGAGGATTGGGAAATAAGAAGTTCAAAGATGAAAAATTAAAGAAAGGTGATGAAGTAATTATCTATGGTGAATTTACAAAATACGATGGCAAACTTGAGTCAGCTTCCAACAAAAGTTACCTATATTCACTTAATGGCAAGAATGAGATGGGTGTAACCCCTGACACTCCAGATGTTAAGCCAGGAACAACCACAGGTATGGGAACAGAAGCCGCCCCATACAATGTAGCCGCTGCTCAAGCTAAAACCAAACAAAGCAATGCATTTGTAAAAGGTTACATTGTAGGATACGTTCCAGGTAAATCACTAAAAGAAGCTAAGTTTACGGCAGATAATTGCGAAAGCGAAACAAATATCCTTATTGCTGATAATGCTAACGAAACCAATCTCAATAAATGTATGCCCATTCAATTACCAAAAGGTGAACTAAGAAGTGCATTAAACCTTAAAACCAACAAAAATCTTTATAAGTTAGAAGTCATCCTATATGGTAACATTGAAAAATATTATGGCGTCATCGGATTAAAAGAGGTAAGGTTTGCTAAAGTTGGAACAAAAACTATTGGTAAAGCACCAACGCTATCAGACGACACCTCTAAAGCAATATTAGAAGAATCGTTTGCAAAAGGAAAAGGTAATTTTACTATCTTTGATACGAAGTTGCCAAAAAATTTTAAGTATATCTGGGTTCATGATAGCAAATATCAATATATGAAAGCCAGTGCCTTTAAGTCAGAGAAAGCATATGAAGCTGATAGCTGGCTTATCTCTCCTGCAATCAATTTAACAGGAAACAAAATTACACTTACATTCGATCAAAAAGCTAATAAATTTAATAGTAGTATTGACGAACAAATACTTATCAAAATATCGTTCAACTACGACAGCGGTAACCCAGCAACAGCTAAATGGGAAACACTAAAAGCTGATGTAATGCCTACTGGAAAAGATTGGAATACAGTATCCTCTACTATTGATTTAAGCAAATATGCAGGCAAAAAGAATGCAAGAATCGCATTCCAATACAAAAGTTCTACAAAATCAGCTGGAACATGGGAAATAAATAATATTGTAGTAAAACAGCAAAATTCAACCAAATAGTTTGGCTAACTGCAAAAAAGTTAATAACTTTGCAGTCCTTATATATATGGGAATATAAATAACATTCAATAATAAAGAAAATGAAAAAAGGTATTCATCCAGAAAACTATCGCCCCGTCGTATTTAAAGATATGTCTAACGGTGATATGTTCCTTACAAAGTCTACATGCAAGACTACAGAAACAGTAGAATTTGAAGGCGAAACTTACCCAGTGGTAAAAGTAGAAATTTCAAGTAGCTCACACCCTTTCTATACAGGTAAGAGCAAACTTGTTGATACAGCTGGTCGCGTAGATCGCTTCATGAACCGGTACGGTAAGATTAAGAAATAAAATACAAACCTATTTTTAATAAAAAAGTGCGTTCGGACGTAGTTGCATATACGGCCGCTCGCACTTTTTATGGTAAGATACATATCCCATTCCTACGATGAAACAAATTGCCCATACCATACTCTTTACTTTACTTCTCTTTACAGGAATATCTTGTCAACGAGACACTTTGTCTGGCGATGATTACATCGATCCCAAACAAAATAACAATGCCAACCACATTGAAGGCATATCAACAATAGGTAACAATATAATGCCAGAGGAAATTACTCGATTGGAATTTCCAAAAATAAAAGGAGGCAATAGTATAATAGTTGTACATCGTACAGAATTAAACCAACGAACGAATGAGAAAGGGATGAACTATGCCATAGAATGGGATACAGAGAAAAAGGCACAACGCTGGAGCTGTTACGAGTTATATGAGAGCATCGGACAATTTTATAACAAAAAAAGGTACAAAGGAAAACCACAATATCCCTTTGACGAGGATATGCCTTCAAGATTTCAGTTTAATGATGATCCTTATTGGAGATCAGGCTACGATCATGGACATATCTGCCCATCGGCTGACAGACGTGCAAGCAGAAAAGCTGAAAAGCAAACATTCTTTCTTACAAATATGCAACCACAGCTCCACGACTTTAATGCGGGTGTATGGGAAAATATGGAAGAACAACTGCGCAACTGGAATAACCCTTCATACTGCGATACCTTATATATATGTAAGGGAGGAACCATTGACAGCGAAGATAAAATTATAGGGAGAATACATGGAGAGCTTATCATACCTAAATACTTTTTCATGGCAGTACTTTGTAAGAACAAAGAAGGCTACAAAGCCTTGGGCTTTTGGGTTAAGCATGAGAATAATAACGACAACGACCTTGCTAAATATGTTGTTAATATCAAAGAATTAGAGAAACTAACAGGTATTGATTTCTTTTGTAATTTACCCGACTATATAGAACGTCGTGTAGAGTCGCTACCTGTAGACAAAGTAAAAGCAGTATGGGGTATAGAGTAATCATATAAAAAGCCTTCTTTCCTAATGCCTTTTGAAGATATAGACAACAAAAAAAATAAGTTTGCATTAACCACATCAACCACAGATTGCAGGATTACATATAATCCTTTAATCTGTGGTTATTTTTTTAAAAACCTTTTATAAAACTCACAACAAAAGTTCTCACAAGGGCGGTTCTATAAATTAGCTTTGACAGATTGTAAAACTATTTTTGAGGTCAATTTGTTTGTGAGTAAAAGAGTATAGCGAGCTATACCACTGAACAAACAAGCAAATTACCCCCCAAAAAGAGCCCACAAAATAACAATACGTAAAAAAAACTAACATAAAAAAACTTTATAGTGATAATTGATAGAACCACCCACAAATATTCTTAATGCAGTAACTAATCCTCTTCATATAGCTATCTCCTTTTAATAATTATTGGCACTTGTATATTTTACAGTATAGATAAAAATCTGTATCTTTGTAAAAACAAACAATTCATTATATTTTTACAAACCTGAAAATTAGACATTTAAGAAAAATGAAAACAGTTTATGATTTTACCGTAAAAGGAAGAAAAGGTGAAGAAGTTTCATTAAGAGAATACGCTGGAGAGGTACTACTCATTGTAAATACTGCCACTAAATGCGGGTTTACACCTCAATACGAGGAATTGGAGAATATGTATAAAAAGTATCATGCAAAAGGTTTTGAAATTCTCGATTTCCCTTGCAATCAGTTTAACCAGCAAGCCCCTGGAACAGACGAAAGCATACACGAGTTTTGCAAGTTAAATTATGGCACAGAGTTTCCTCGTTTTAAGAAAATTAAGGTAAATGGTGAGGAAGCTGAACCGCTTTACAAATTCTTGAAAGAACAAAAAGGCTTTGCAGGATTTGATATGAGTCATAAAATAGCTCCTATCTTGGCTGATATACTTTCTAAAAAAGATCCAGACTATGACAAAAAGCCAGATATTAAATGGAATTTTACTAAATTCTTAGTCAATAAGCAAGGACAAGTAGTTGCTCGCTTTGAGCCTACCGAGAACCTTGAGCACGTTGCTAAACAAATAGAAGAAATTTTATAAACGTGAAATGTGAAAACGTGAAATGTAAAAAATAAATGTAAGAACAGAGACGATCAAAGATAAAGCTAAAGAAGTAATACTTATAAGATATATTTTTACATTTTACATTTTACATTTCATATTTCATATTTCACATTAAAAAATTTTTACTATGGAACAAAAACAATATACACGCTGTCTCATTATTGGTAGCGGACCAGCTGGTTATACCGCAGCCATCTATGCAGCACGTGCTAATCTCAATCCTATTTTATATTGCGGATTACAGACAGGCGGCCAACTTACACAAACTACTGAAGTAGAAAACTTTCCTGGTTATCCGCAGGGAGTTGACGGCAATCAACTAATGATTGATTTGAGACAGCAAGCTGAAAGGTTTGGTACAAAGTGTTATGATGGTGAGATAGTAAAAGTTGATTTTAGCAAAGCTCCCTACAAACTTACAACCGATAACGGTCAAGATATTGAAGCTGAAACAGTAATTATTGCTACTGGTGCTTCAGCTAAATATCTTGGATTACCCGATGAAGACAAATACAAAGGTAAAGGTGTAAGTGCTTGCGCAACATGCGATGGATTTTTTTATCGCAAAAAGGTTGTAGCTGTTGTGGGTGGAGGCGATACAGCTTGTGAAGAAGCTACTTATTTGGCTGGCTTATGCAGTAAGGTTTACATGATAGTTCGCAAAAACTATTTGCGGGCATCGGACATCATGAAGAATCGTGTTGAGAAAAATCCTAAAATAGAAATATTGTACGAACACAACACTGTTGGGCTATATGGTAAAGAGGGAGTTGAGGGCGCACACTTGGTAAAACATTTAGGACAAACTAACGAAGAGCATTACGATTTACCCATCGACGGTTTCTTCTTGGCAATAGGGCACAAGCCTAACTCTGATATATTCAAAAATTACATAGAAACCAATGCAGTGGGCTACATCAACACCGAAGGTAACTCACCCAAAACCAACATTCCAGGTGTATATGCTGCTGGCGATGTTGCCGACCCAACCTATCGTCAAGCCATTGTTGCCGCTGGCTCAGGATGCAAAGCAGCATTAGAGGCTGAAAGATATTTAACCACTATCAATAAATAAGATAATTACTTATGGCTGATTCTATAAATTATCATCATATTTTGTGAATATTTTTTATGAAATACGTTTTGCTATCTTTTAGCTCTTTTTAGGGAGGTTCTATAAATTAGCATTGACAGATTGTGAGACTTTTTTTTTGAGGTCAATTTGTTTATAAGTTCAGGAGTATTGCTCGCAATACTCCTGAACGAACAAGCAAATTGAACCAAAAAGAGTCCACAAGATAAAAAACGTAAAAAAGACTAACATAAAAAACTTTACGGTGGTAATTTATAGAATTGTCCTTTATAGAAAACAAGCTTGCTCCTCAACCATTCCAACAAGTTTTGATTGTATTCTGCTTGCACAGTTTTTAGTTCAAAATTAAGAACAAAACTAATTTATAGAACCTACCTTATAATAATATTCTATAAATCACCTCCCCCATTATATATTATCAATAAATTTTTCGTTTTTATCCTTCTCTTTTTGTTCGTTATGTAATAAATCTGTATATTTGTCACAAACAATAACAATCCTTTAATATATATACAAACAATGAAATACGCAGATTATATTACACGCATAGAGATAGATTCGCTATGGAGTGGAAAACGACATATAGTATGGAACCTTAATAGAAAGGTAAATATCCTAAGTGGCATTAATGGTGTTGGCAAAAGCACTATACTTAATAAAGTAGTAAAAGGCTTATCATCGGGCAACAATCTATTATCCTATTTACCACAAGATATAAAGCTATCAGTTGAACCAGCTAATGCAGATAGTATAAGATATGACATTATTCGCTCGTTCGACCGCCCACTTATCAATCAAGGTACCATTGCAAAGATAAGCAACCAATTAGTTACCGAACTCGATTGGCAGTTATACCAATTACAGCGTAAATATCTTGATTACCAAGTAAATATTGGTAACCGCATTATCAACGTACTACAAAAGGGCGGAAAAAATGCTGCAAAAACAGCACAAAACATATCTTCTGCCAAAACACTATTTCAAGATACTATTGATGAATTATTTGCTGATACGGGCAAAACAATTATTCGCACCGAAAACGAGATACGTTTCTCACAAATAGGAGAAACTTTAGTTCCGTATCAACTATCGAGTGGCGAAAAACAAATAGTGGCTATCTTACTCACAGTGTTAATAGAAGATCAACAACCCTACGTCTTATTTATGGACGAACCAGAAGTAAGTTTGCATATTGATTGGCAAGAACAACTTATCAATTTAATTCTTAAATTAAATCCAAACGTTCAAATTATCCTTACCACACACTCACCTGCAGTAATTATGAATGGATGGATAGACCACGTTACCGAGGTGAGCGATATTACGGAGGAGTAAAAACAGAGATAGTTTCTAAAGCCTCCACCTCACTCACTTACATGTTTAACTCAAAATAAGCACAAAACCTAACAACGTTTATTTATATAACCAGTCCTTAATAGCTTTAACAACTTCAAAAACTTAAAAACTTCTCTCCCCCCAAACTCAAAAAAAATGAGTAAGCGATTAAAAGAAAACATAACCTCTGCCTATATTAAAGCAGGTAATCAACTCAAGTCTACGCATACCAAACAACGTATTGTAGCATACGTTGAGAGTTATGATGATATCTATTTCTGGCGAACCGTTTTAAGTAATTTTGAAACAGACAAACTATATTTCCAAATAATGTTACCCTCCCACTGCCAACACTTAGAACGAGGAAAGAAAGCTGTACTCATGAATTTGCTAACCAACAAAGTAGGCAGCAACATGATAGCATGCGTAGATGCCGATTACGATTATCTAATACAAGGAGCTACGGCTACATCAAAAGAAATTATTTCCAATCCATACGTATTCCATACTTACGCATATGCCATAGAAAATTTGCAATGCTATGCACCAGCATTGTTTGAAACCTGTGTAATGGTTACCCTTAACGACCACCACATCTTCGATATGCAACAATATATCGAAGATTATTCTCGAGCTATCTATCCACTTTTTATTTGGAATATTTGGTTCTATCGGTCGTCTAATTACAAACTTTTTACCATGAACGATTTCTTAAAAATCATTGACCCTGGCCATTTCTCAATGAATCGTGCAAGCGATATTATAGCCAAAGTACAAACAAAGGTAAACAAGCGTATTGCCCAGTTTCACTGCGAATACCCCACTGCCAAAGAAGAATACCTTAAATTGAAAGCAAATTTGCGCCAATTAGGAGTAACACCAGAAACCGCCTATTTATATATTCAAGGGCATCATCTATTTGATAAAGTGGTAGTACCTGTATTAAATAAGGTATGTGTGCAACTAATACAAGAACGTGAATGCGAAATAGCACGCCAAAGCATACATGCTACCCAACAGCGCAACGAGCTTACAAGCTATCATAACAGCATTGCCGACATTACAGCAATGCTGAAAAAAAACACTACATACAAAAAGTCTGAACCCTTTTTACATATCTGCGAGGATGTAAAAAAATACATGGAGAGCTACTTTCATTAACAATGTTTTTAATTTATCGTAAGGCTGATTCTATAAATTCACCGTATATAGTAATCACATTTTACGAAATAAGTTTTCTTATCTGTTGGCTTCTTTTTATAGGAAACAGGCTGCAAATCAACAATTCAAACAAGTTTTGATAGTGTTCGTTGTGTACTATTTTTTTTATGGCTCTATAACGAATCATGTGAGTAATCAAGGAAAACTCATATAAAAATAGCTCGTTTTAGAATTGGCGAGAACGGGTACACTGCCTATGATACAATGGATAAGGTTTGGCGTTATTTGAAATTCTTTGAACATTTTTGTTTTCTTCATGCCAGCGTTCCCCGTGTCAAAACCGTTGTTCACAAATAACTTTAGAGTGGATGAGACCTCTAAGCGGAAGTGCCACAACTATATAACCCCATTTGTAGATTTGGATACTCGTAAGACAATCTTTGTTACTGACGGCAAGGATGCAAGTACTTTTAAGGCATTCAGTAAGACCTTGATTGAAAGTCATGGAAAGGTTGAAAACATAGAAGCTATCAGTATGGATATGTCTAAATCTTTCATATCAGGTGCTTTAACCCACTTCCCCAAGGCTGGTATTATTTTCGATAAGTTTTGTATATTTAAGGCTCTAAATGAGGCTATTGATACAGTACGCAAGGAAGAACACAAAGAGACAAAACTACTTAAAGAACATCGTTTTACGTTGCTATACAACAAGAAGTTTCTCTCGTCCAAGAAAAAAAAAAACTGGAAACCATTCTGATAACCTACCCAACCATAAGAAAGACTTATTCCTTTAAAGAATCTTTTACAGATATATTCAATGAATGTACTAAAATTCTGTAAAGGAACTTGTTTCGTGGTGTAAAATGGTAGAACAATCGGCAATCAAGCCTTTGGTAAATTTCGTTGCAATGATAAAATCGCACATGTATGGTATCAAGAAGCTCTTTGCCGTGAGGAATGTCAATAACGGAGTTCTGGAAGGATTGAACTCAAAGATACAACTTGCTAAAAGGAGAGCAAGGGGATTCGTAAATACAGAAAACTTTAAGTATATGGCCTTATTTTGTAACAGGAGGGCTTAAACTTGATTACCCACACGATTCATTATAGAGCCTAAAATAATGATATTTAGAAAAGAACCAAGATATTTTAAATGAAAGAGCCGTGTAGGATTGCAAAAAGCTATAACATATATTGCAAAAGCAATGCGCCATTGTACCCCCATAGATAGAGAGTGAGAAGCAAGATGATGAAACGAGAAGCCTGTTTAACATAAAGATTTCTGACGGTGAATAAATAGCCCATAGCGATAGGTAAGACGTAGAGCCAGTGAGGTGCCATGATATATACTTCGTTAATGCCAAAACCTAAACCTATATGCAACAAAAGATCGAAGAAAAAAAATGATAAGGTAAGCCACAAGAAACGTGATTTTCTACCACAGATGATACCCAATATAAAGAGGAGTAGCAACACTACCTCGAGAGCATAGCTGATAAACCACCGATATTTAACAATGACAGGACGATTGATGAGAGTGTCGCCCAAGAGATAATCTTGGTGTAATTGTATAGATTCGCCCCAGAGATTTTCTACAACCGACTCCCATCTATTGGTAGAAATATCTGTCCAACTTAAATATCCTACCTTAGAAAGAGGCTTACCCATATGCTTAACAACTGCACGCTTGTTATCTCTCTTTGCCTTTTCAGCATCCGATTGTTTAATAGTTTTATTAACTGCAGCCATAATCTTTGCTGTATCTTTCAGCGAGGTGGTATCTTTAAACCGAGCCATAAGCATAGCATGCTGTTTGGCTTGCTTTTGTTTTTTCATTTCCTTACGTTCCTGTTCCTTGGGCCATACCCACATACGATACTCAAAATGCGCAAAGCACCATATCAGGATGCAAGGCACAATAACGGCAATAAACAAGTATTTAGTACGAAAGAAGCTACGCCTATTGATAAAGAGAGCAGCCGTAAAAGTTTTTAGTCCGTTATTAAGAGATACACCAGCCGTAAAGAAAAAAAGCAGAACCGTTTGTAGAATAGTTAGTTTTCTTCCACTTTGCATACACTTTCCACTAACATAGAGGGTGAGCAAGAGCAACATCATAGAGTACAAGAAATGGTCGGGAGTAATTACAGCCACCATAACATAGGCAAAAGAAAAATAGAAAGAAGAAAGCAACAGTGTATCTCGTCTGTCTAAACGAAGAACTTCTCTGAAGATACGGTACAGAAAAATAAAACTGTAAAAGGCTGATACCACCAACAATATAGCCACGACATATACAGAAAAGTTATATCCCGTAAGGGCAATGAGCCCCTTGTTAATAAGACTGGGTATATACATGAAGAAAGCCAGCAGAGGATGCCTTAAAACAGTATAATGTGGAAACCACTCAGATACAACGATGTAAGTGAGCGGATCGAAGCCTGAGATATGAAAATATTTGATGATAGCTTTATAATAATTATCGCCCATTGTAGAGAAGAGGCTACCATATTTATAAACAGTAAGCGCATTGAGTAAGATAGCCATCAGCAATGCTACTATGGCAGGTTTGCGCTCTTCTAACTTAAGTCGAAATACTGAAAATATATTTTTTATCATATTGATGTATAAGTTACGCTATATATACCGAATAAGACAATGTTTTATTCGCTAACTTTATGTTTGAGAAAATGTCTAACCAATAGAAAATTAATTGGTACACAGACACAGAACATGGGTACAGGCGCATAACGCTGGTGGATACCTACAGCCACAAACAAATTAAGAAACAACATTTGCAAGCAGTAATTAACAACGTGTGAAATAGCGAACCCTATGCTACGCCGTATATTTACACTTACCCTAAACGTGAAATAAGAACTGGCAAGATAATTAAAACAAAAGCTTACGAAGTAGGCTATGGTCATGGCAAGTTGCTTTTGCAGAGGAGACAGCAATAACAGATAGGCAGCATACTGAATGAGTACGGCAAGCGAACCTACTATACCAAAGCGTAATACCTCCCCCCACTTGCTATCTGCTTTACTAAAGGGACGATAATGTTTCTCATCTGCATAAGCCAACAGTTCTTTATCGCCTCTACTATCTCCATAGGCAGAAAGAAAGTAAGTTTTGCGATTGGGATAAAGTTCCTGTATGCGTCGTACCTTCTCCTTTCCATAACAGTTGGGCGATACCAACTTACCTGTAACATACCCATTGCTCACCCCTATCTTCGTTCCCACCACATGCACTTTTGGCAACTTTTCAAAGAAAGGTTTCATCCAGTCTTCTACACTCGCACTCACGATAACCACCTCATCGCCATACAGCAAACACTCCTTAATAAGTTGCATGCCCTGCGGCCGTAACAGATACTGGTGTGTTATGGCAAAATTGTGGCACGCCTCACGAAATAGTTTCAGTGGCATACCCGAAAAGAAATAGCATAACACCCTCTCCTTAGCTTTTGCGTTAGAATAAAGCTTGAGTTTCATAAGCAACAAGAGCGGTGCAAAGAGCAACAAACCTGCATATAATTTACGCTTTCCATGCACAAATTTGATGAAAGCAAGCAGGGTATCTTGCGTGGTAAGCGTACCATCAAAATCGAACGCATAAATTTTCTTCATAATCATAGTTGGTGGCAAATATATTATCCCTTTACAAAAGATAGATAATAGCAGCAAAGGCGAGACTCCACAGTACCACAATTACCTGCAAGACTCTATCGTGAAGTAATAGTTTGGTAGGATCGCCACTTTTCTTATCAACTACAGTGAGCTGAATGTATCGAAGCAAGCCCACGATAACAAAAATACTGGTAAGATACAGATGCTGCGAGTGGAAGCGTAGAGTTACCTCTGGCGACACAGTATACATAATGTAGCACACAATGGTTACAGTGGCCGATATGGTAATGGCTTCGTTGATTAAAGTGAGGTTATATCTGCTGGTGTTTTTGCGTGGTGCCGCTCCTGTTTCGTTCATGCACAACACATCGTCTCTGCGCTTGGCAAAAGAGAGAAACAAGGTAAGCAAAAAGGTCATTAGTACCAACCAGTTACTTACTTGTATTTGTAAAGCCTCTCCTCCTGCTAATATTCTCAACACAAAGCCAAAGGCAATGATGCACACATCCAGAATAGCATATTGCTTTAGTTTGAAACAATAAGCTATATTAAGAACAAAATAAAAGGCTATAATGGCTCCTGTAACACATACATACTGCGGCAACAAGCAAACAAACAAGATGCTCAGTGCTATCATTAAAGTCATGAGCTGATATGCCGTATGCACTTTTACCTTACCCGAAGCTATAGGTCGATGGCATTTCACAGGATGACGGCGGTCGGCCTTTACATCTACTATGTCGTTAAGGATATAGATAGCCGAAGTTACCAAACAAAAAGCCATAAAAGTAATGAAGCTACTCAAGAAATATGAATAGTTTCCAAGATGTCCACTAAAAAACATCGGAACAAAAATAAATCCATTTTTAATCCACTGTTGTGGCCGGATGAGACGTATTATATGTTTCATTTTACAATCTTATTTACTGCCCATGCTACACCCTTGTGCAAAATCCATGCTATGGGTAAGGTAATAATTAAACAGAGAAGAGCCGTGAGCCAATAGCCGCAATGCCATTTAACCAGATATTTTAAGATAAAATGTGCATGCAAGAGATAAACTTCTAAGCTCAATCCTCCTATCCATGCCGAAGCAGCAACAATACTATTGGATATGTTGGATAACTTACGCAGAACCATACAAAGCAAAATAATGCCAGATATGGTCATAGGAATGTAAATCATACGCTCTACAAATAACGGAAACCTGCCATGCAACTGCTGTTCTAAATACACAGAAGTACCCAATGTGAGTGCAAAGGTAATGAAAATCAGCCAAAAGGCTTGTGGCTGAAGCACTTTTCTATTTTGTATGGGTAGTCCAAAATTGATGCCTATAAAGAAGATAGGCACCCTACTCCAGAATATTTCTAAGTGTATAAAGTAGTGATAAAGGGGTGCTATCCATTGTACCATGATACACCATACTATCATGAGTACAGGTAACCACCGATAAACAGGGTATTTATTTATGAGCTGTATGTAAGCAGGGGCAAACAAATAAAGCATCATAGTAGCTGGTATGTACCAAAAGGTAAGTTCGCCTTGCAACCAGAAGTCCCAATTAATGAGTACATCGCCTATGAGATCGGTCAGGGAATGCGTGAGTGTTTGCTGCGTATAATAATTCAGAAGATAGAAGTTGAGTGCTAACACAAACCACACAGGATAAATGCGGATGCATCTTCTTTTAAGAAAATAGAGATAAGAAGGCTTCTTGTTCCAAGCATACCAGAGACCGATACCACTAAGAAACAGGAACATATCTACACCGACATTACCCATTCTGTACAATCCATAGAACTGGGATGCACGCAAAAGTGGTATATGAAACAGTATGATAAAGAGCATGGCAAAGCCCATGAGCGATGCTCTATACTTACTAATTAAAGCCAAGGATATGGAACAAGGATGCCGACTCATTTTTTATTATGTTGAGGATGATAGGTGAAGGGTATGCGCTGAATGAGTTCACGGAAGATCCATGCCACGACTAAAGAGCACACTATATAGAGTAAGATGCCTACATATACATCACCAGAGCGTGAAATTGGGATAAGTATTTTACGTGTAATGGGATGTACTACGAAGAGAGCTGCCGAGATACTGCCCACCCATGCCATAACCTTGTTGAGCCATAAAGGATTGAGCTTGATAACTGCAACTGCAAGAATGCAAATAAACATGGGCACCCAGAGCCACAGATAATAAGAAAAGCTAAAAGCGAAAGTGACAATGACTGCGAGTAATAACGCTGCTATGTAGACTGAACGTGTATAGCTGTGTTCGTATTTTGCCCACATAATTCCCAATGCAAAGGGAAGCATACCTCCTATAAAATTGTATCGTAAGTAATTGAGAGTATCGCTTTCAGGGGCACAAAGCATCTGTACGGCACAACAAATCAGAATAAACACGGAGAGCTTTTCCCTGTTAAGTTGATAAACAAACAGTCTGTAGAGGATGTATAACTGCAACATTAGCCCGAAGAACCAATAAGGGCCTGGACAAATTGCAACATCAGGACGACTAAAGAAATTATTGAACATAAACAATTGTCCAAAGATGTCCCACACATCATAATGATGTCTGCCAGGAGTTATGGCATCTATAAGAATAAAAGCGACAAAGCCTACAATCATCATTTTGAATAGTTTGGCAAAATGACTGAGTATAAAATCTTTTGTATTTTCTAAAGGCTTGCCCGACTGCACGTATTTTTTTGTCAGTCCGTAACCACTTAGAAACAAGAAAATGGGTACACCATAGTGTCCGAAAAAAGATATTAGGTGTATAGGCAAATTCCATGTAGGATTACACAGTGCATGCCATAGCCCTTGGCAATTGTCAATGGAGAATATATATTCGTTTTCTTTTACTGCAAAGCCAAGCCAATGGCAATAGTTATGTAATACTATTCCCTGTATTGCTAAGCCTCGCATGGCAGAACATTCTGTTTTTGTCATTTTTTGTTTTTTGTTCTATTATTTTTTGTTTGATTATAGGATTTATGAAAGGAGTAATGAAGAGTTAACCTACATTACCCTAATTAACTTTTTTAGCTATCCATACGATATACATTATCATCCTATTTTATATAGTAGTTGTGTCTGAGAATATCGTAATCGCTTACCCCTTTGAGCATTCTTTTCCTCATTTCATTGTAATTGGGCGATAGGAGATTATCTTTTGGATGATATAAAGGTGTGTGTATTCCTGCTAAATATAATAATAGGTGTGGTAGTGCATCAGTCATAAACCTACGGTTGCATGATGCTTTTACTCTAGTAAAGATTTGTGGATGTTTCTTAATATATGTTTGTGAGCACCATATCCAGAAAGGTATCTCAAATTCGTATTTAGCCAAAGGATAGTCAATTCGTGCAGAATGGTTACGACAAATAAAGCCTCTATTCTCTTCGTAGCACTCCTCGCCATGGTCGGGCACGTAAATAACAATGGCATCTTTCTTTTCAAAGCGCTGCATTATTTGGTCTACAATAGAGTCGTTGTATAGTACAGCATTGTCGTAATAGGCAAGTACTTCTCGTTGTTGCTCACTAAGATGAGGGCGCAACTTGCTATACTGCGAAGCACAGAATTTTCCCTGCTTGTGCGGATAACGCTGGCTGTACGATACATGCTGCCCCATCAAATGGAAAATTGTAAGGTTATATTTTTGTTCGTATTGCTTTAGCTGATCGTAATCTTGCAACAATCCATCGTCATATCGGTGCAACTTTTTATTACGCATATCAAACTGAGCCTTGCTCAATGTTGGATTGTTCAAGAAAAAGCCGCCACTAAAATCGTATACAGCTTCACGTGCCTTAGGCAAAAACTGGTTGGTAATGAAGCAAACATGATAGCCTGCCTTTCTAAATAGTTCTGGAAAGAGGGGATAATCGCACCACTGCCCCCTGTCGCCAATGCTATAAAGTGAAAATAGATGTTTGAAAACGAAGCTGGTAAGATTCCAAGGAGATACCACATCAGTAAACTTAACCAACTGCTTTGATCGCTCACGTAGTAGCTGTCGGGGCGTAGTGGGCTGTGCATATCCATAGAGTTGAGAATGGTACTTGCCATAACTCTCTCCTATAATGAGTACTATCTGCGGACTGGTATACGAGCAGCTATCCACCTTAACGTGTTGGGAAGCGGTGATAAGCGTTTTTAGTTGTTTAGAAGTTAGTACGTTGGCATAAATGCTAAATATCAATCTGTAAACAGGAAGATAAAGTTCTGCCCTATCGGCTTGCGTCAGTGTATGCTCTACCTCGCCAATAGTATGGCAGGTCATAAGCTGGTAGGTACTTCGCTTGTTGGGGAAGCATGCAGCTGCAGAATAAATAAACATAAAGAGAAAGAGCAAGCCGCTACACCTTATTATATCGTAATAATGCTTGCTGAGAAATGTACAGAGAGAGAAATATCTTGTTTTAGTAATCTTTCGTTTTTGTTTTGACAAGATAGGAAGCCATTTTTTTCTTAAAGAAATTGTTATATGCAATAGTGCTAACAATAGCATCCACAACAAATTACTTTCAAGAATGTTAAGCGATAAACATGAATGGAGAAACTCGCCAGCTTCTCTTCCATTGGTTTCTCCTGCCAAAAGCAGCATGGTAGGGGTGAGTACAGAACCAAAATTCAGAAAACAATAGGCATCAATAAGAGCTATGGTATAAAAGATAAACGAAAGAAGCCATCTTACCCATAACAACACTTTCTTTGGTAGGAGACAAAGTAGCATACATAACAAATAGAGATCGACAAATAACTCTGTATACAAATGTTGGTATAGTATGGCATGAGGATTACTATGTAAGGTAATATATGCGCTCAAAACACCTAATGAGTACATGAAGATAAAAAAGGTGATGTTGTGTCTGATGGGGCGACTCACCTTATATAACGCTATGTTGATCCAATGTGAAAGTTGCATTACATTAATGTTTTGCTGCAAAGATACTCATTTTTTAGATTACTTTAAACTTTTTTACTTTGAACATTCAGCTTTATGGTTAGTTTTTAAGTTATTAAGTTTGTTAGTCATTGAGTTTTTAAGGGGTTAAAATGTTAAGTTGTTAAGAAATTTAGCCTTTAGTTTTTTGCTAAAAGACTAATTACTTGTAAACTCATAAACCAAAAAAACTATAATATATATGTATCATCTCAAAAAATATTTGTAACTTTGCAGCCTAAAGCGTAAATATGTTTGACTTAGAGCAATTTAAGATTGATTTCAAAGCGATAAATCAAGATGTAACGCACTTCGATTTTAAGCTGAATAATGAATATTTTACGGCAGTAGAAGCAAAAAATATCCAAAAGGGAAGCCTTACCATTGCTCTTAATATCTACAAAATGGCAGATAGTTTCAAACTTACGTTTAACATTCATGGTTCAGTTGTTGTTACTTGCGACTTATGCTTGGACGAGATGGACCAAGAAATAAATACAAGCGAAAGTCTTATAGTAAGACTTGGCGAAGAATACTCAGATGAAGATGACTTGATTATAGTACCCCAAAACAAAAGCGTACTTGATGTATCATGGTTTATCTACGAATTTATAGAGCTCAATATTCCTTTCAAGCATGTGCATGCACCTGGAAAATGCAATCCTGCTATGATGAAAATGCTGCAAGAGCATTCGGCTAACCGAAGTAGTAATAAGGACAAGGGGACTTCTGTAGATCCGCACTGGGCTGGATTAGAAAAATTAAAAACAATAATTAAAGATTAAAAGAAAATGGCACATCCTAAAAGAAGACAGTCAAAGACTCGTACACTAAAAAGAAGAACTCATGATAAGGCTGTAGCTCCAACATTGGCTTTATGCCCTAATTGTGGTGCATACTATGTATATCACACAGTTTGCCCAACTTGTGGTTACTACAGAGGAAAAGTTGCGATTGAAAAGGAAGTAGCTGAATAATGGGAAAAATCAACGCAATCATAACAGGCGTTGGCGGATATGTTCCAGATTATGTTCTTGATAATGACGAGTTATCAAGAATGGTTGATACCAGCGATGAATGGATAATGACTCGTGTCGGCATCAAAGAACGCCGCATATTAAAGGATGAAGGCTTAGGAACCAGTTACTTGGCTCGCAAAGCGGCTAAGCAGTTGATTCAGAAGACTGGTGTAGATCTCGATACAATAGATGCACTCATCGTTGCAACAACAACGCCCGATTATAAGTTTCCTTCTACGGCTTCTATCGTATTAGGTAAATTAGAACTTAACAATGCGTTTGCTTATGACTTGGAAGCTGCGTGCTGCGGTTTTATGTATGCGCTCAGTACGGCTGCTAACATGATTGAGAGTGGACGTTGTAAGAAGATAATTGTTATTGGTGCTGATAAGATGTCATCTTTAGTTGACTATCAAGACCGACAAACATGCGTGCTTTTTGGAGATGGCGCTGGTGCGGTTTTGGTTGAAGCTGCTGAAGACTCTGAATATGGTATGCAAGATATGTTCTTCCGTACCGATGGTAAGGGACTACCTTTCTTGCACATGAAGGCTGGTGGTAGTGTTTGTCCTCCTTCTCACTTTACTGTTGATCATCGTTTGCATTATCTTTATCAAGAAGGTCGTAACGTATTCCGCTATGCGGTAACCGATATGAGCAATGATGTAGTAGAGATTATGAAGCGTAATAACCTTACCAACAATGATATTGACTGGGTAATACCTCACGAGGCTAACTTACGTATTATTGAGGCTGTTGCCAAGCGTGCAGAGTTATCTTTGGATAAGGTTGCTGTAAACATTCAGCATTATGGTAACACTAGTGCAGCCACTATTCCTCTTGCCCTTTGGGATTACGAAAGTAAACTGAAGAAGGGCGACCATGTTATCTTTACTGCCTTTGGTGCAGGCTTTGTACATGGAGCTTCTTTCTTTAAGTGGGCGTATGATGGTGCTGCAGTAGCAACTACCAAGAAATAAAGAAATCGAACATAACGATTCCGTTTTTTGAAGAAAGCGCATCCTTTCGTAGTAAAGAATGCGCTTTTTTCTCTATTGTGAGGAAAACATTTTCACCTATTATATATATAATATCATATAACGTATGCACAAAGCAGGTTTTGTAAATATAGTGGGCAACCCTAATGTGGGAAAGTCTACATTGATGAACCAACTGGTGGGCGAGCGTATCTCTATTGCTACCTTTAAGGCACAAACTACTCGTCATCGTATCATGGGTATTGTTAACACCGATGATACGCAAATTGTTTTTTCTGATACCCCAGGGGTATTGATACCTAATTACAAGATGCAGGAGTATATGCTTGCTTTCTCTGAGTCGGCATTGGCTGACGCCGATATTTTGCTATATGTTACTGATATAGTGGAAGATCCAGAAAAGAATATGGATTTTCTGGAGAAGGTTCGTAAAATGACCATTCCTGTTATTTTGCTCATCAACAAGATAGACCGAAGCAATGAAAAGACGTTGGGTACATTGGTAGAAAAGTGGCATAACTTGCTACCCGATGCAGAGATACTACCAGTTTCGGCATCTAATAAGTTTGGTGTCGATCTCCTACTCAAGCGTATTAAAGAGCTTTTGCCCGACAGTCCTCCTTATTTTGAAAAAGATAAGTTAACAGATAAGCCTGCTAAGTTTTTTGTGAGCGAGATTATACGCGAAAAAATTTTACTATATTACGATAAGGAGATACCTTATTCGGTAGAGGTAAAGATAGAGAGCTTTAAGGAGACAGAGACACAAATAAACATTCATGCTATTATCTATGTAGAGCGTAATTCTCAGAAAGGCATTATCATAGGTCATCAGGGTGTAGCATTAAAGAAAGTAAGTACAGAGGCTCGCAAGACATTAGAAAAGTTTTTTAACAAGAAGATATATCTCGAAACCTTTGTCAAAGTAGACAAAGATTGGCGCAATTCTGAACGTGAGCTTGATAACTTTGGGTACAATCCAAAATAAGGAAGGTACATTATTTTCATTGTCTCCTTTTATCATTAGCAATAAGAAGTAAATATAAAATATGGCAAATCTTGTAGCAATTGTAGGGCGTCCTAATGTGGGGAAGTCTACTTTGTTTAATCGTTTAACACAGTCGCGTAAGGCGATAGTAAGTAATACCGCTGGCACTACACGCGATCGCCAGTATGGCAAGTGTTCGTGGAACGGAAAAGAATTTTCAGTTGTAGACACTGGTGGTTGGGTAGTTAATTCGGATGATGTCTTTGAAGATGCTATCCGCAAACAAGTAATTGTTGCCACAGAAGAAGCCGACTTGGTGTTATTCTTGGTAGATGTACAAAACGGACTAACAGACTGGGATGCAGATGTCGCACAGATATTGCGCCGTACTAAGTTACCTGTTATCTTGGTCGCCAATAAAGTAGATAATAGCTCAGAGTATTATACCGCTGCCGAGTTTTATCGCTTGGGTTTAGGCGATCCTCAATGCGTCAGTGCTGCCACAGGTAGCGGAACAGGTGAGTTACTTGATTTGATATTGGAAAAATTGCCTACCGATAAGCCAGAAGAAATAGAAGAAAACATACCTCGCTTTGCCGTTGTGGGCAGGCCTAATGCAGGTAAAAGTAGCATCATCAACGCTTTTATCGGAGAAGATAGGAATATTGTTACAGAGATTGCTGGTACTACTCGCGACAGTATCTATACAAGATATGATAAATTTGGCTTTGACTTCTATTTAGTTGATACAGCAGGTATTCGTCGAAAGAACAAAGTTACGGAAGATTTGGAATTCTATTCGGTGATGCGCAGTATTCGTGCCATTGAAAATAGCGATGTGTGTATTTTGATGATTGATGCGACACGAGGCATTGAGACGCAAGATATGAATATCTTTCAACTGATACAGCGCAACAACAAGTCGTTGGTAGTAGTGGTTAACAAATGGGATTTGGTAGAAGATAAGAATCAAAAAGTGATAACTACGTTCGAGAATGCTATCTACAACCGTATGGCTCCGTTTACTGATTTCCCTATTATCTTTGCTTCTGCTATGACCAAGCAGCGTATCTTTAAGGTGCTGGAAACGGCAAAGAATGTTTATCTGAGCCGTAAGTTGCGCATTGGTACGTCTAAGCTCAATGAAGTAATGTTGCCTATCATAGAGGAGACGCCACCACCTTCTATAAAAGGTAAGTATATCAAGATAAAGTATTGCACGCAATTGCCTAACACTCAAATACCTTCATTTGTGTTTTATGCTAACTTGCCACAATACATCAAGGAGAATTATCGCCGCTTTCTGGAGAACAAAATTAGAGAAAGCTGGAAGCTAACAGGTTCGCCTATCAATGTATTTGTGCGGAAGAAATAGCAAATTCTCTCTCCCTCCATTACCCCTCCCCCAGAAGGGGGGGAGTGATTAGCCATTTTACTGAAAGTACTATATTGCCGTAGATTATCTATAAGTCTGCGCTTCCTATATACATATTAGGGCGGTTCTATAAATTAGCTTTGACAGATTGAGAGACTATTTTTGAGGCCAATTTGTTTGTGAATAAAGGAGTATAGTTAGCTATACGACTGAACGAACAAGAAAACTGAATCAAAAAGAGCCCACAAGATGACCAAACGTAAAAACACAGACATAAAAAGTTTTACGGTGGTAATTTATAGAACCGCCCATTATACATAGGATTTTTTTAGAATATATTTCTCACTAACTTTTCAACTATCAATGAAGCAAGCTCTATTCGTTATTTTCCTTCTTTCTTTATTGTTATCCTGCTCCTCTACTCCTAAACAAGAAGATATAGTAGCAGAAACTGCGAAGCAATATTACACCTATTTGTTAAGAAATAATTACGATGCCTACGTTGATGGGCATTACCGTGAGGATAGTATCCCCCATAGTTACAGAGAACAGCTGAAAGATAATGCCAAAATGTTTATGGCACAGCAACAAACCGATCACCAAGGCATCAAGGAGATACGTATAACAAAATCTGAAGTAGATACACGCAAGCATGCTGCCAATGCATTCTTGGTATTGGTATATGGAGATAAGACGTCAGAAGAGATAGTGGTGCCAATGGTAGAACATAACAAAATATGGTATCTGCGATAAATATATATAAGTAGAAAGAGGATTATGTCTAAAATAAAATATGGTACTAAGGTAAATACAACAACAGCAACAATACTATTTATACAACGTCTGCAATACCGAAAGAGATTTTAATTCAGGAAAAGAAGGAACATGCAAACGATAATACGTTAATATCAAATCAACACATCGATTACGTTCTTCATGCGAAAAACGAAATATATGCATAGTGCTATAATTCATTCTCATTAATAAATTTATCTTAGCAGCCTCTGCTGGCACTATATAAGCGCCATGATTGGGCGGAAGAGAGGTAAACACACCGTTGCGTAAATCAAAGAAATCATTATCTTGATAATACTCTAAATTAGGATAAAAGCCAATAAAACGAGTAAGACGAAGCATAAACACTATATGAAAATTGGAAAAATGATGAGTCGAAGCATCTAACCATTTCACACTCTTCTCTATAAAATGGTATAATGGTAGCCCTCGTTGTTCGCTTCGAACACAATAAAATAAGAACTCACAGATAAACAAAGAGATAGACGTTTTATAAGGACTAAATGGAATAGAAGAAAAAGGATAAGCAATACGAATATTTTTTAGTTTTTGTAAAGCAACATTCTGTCTTGCATCGTATTCTATCTCCAAATTAGTAAGAGGCTGAAAGAACTGCATTCCTATCCTACCTCGCTTTGTCTTTTGTATTCGCTGAATAAACGTAACACATCCTATATGCTCCGTAAACATATCAACAATAACCTTTTGATCACCATATTTTATGGTTCGCAAAACAATAGCATGAGTTTTTATTAGCATAATTAAATCATCTATTATCAATTCCAAATAGAGTATGACGAATACAAAAGTACTATTTTTTACCACTTTATTAAAATTTTCAGGAATATTATTTTGTAGAACAAGAATTTTGTCCTACCTTTGCACTCGCTAATCAAATAGCATGGTCCCTTCGTCTATCGGTTAGGACGAGAGATTTTCATTCTCTAAAGAGCAGTTCGACTCTGCTAGGGACTACTAAAGAATAAAAAAAAGAAAATTAGAAGATGGCAAATCACAAATCATCACTTAAGAGAATCCGTCAGGACAAAGTTAAGACTTTGCACAATAAATACTACGCAAAGACTATGCGCAACGCTGTACGTAAGTTGCGTGCTATAACCAATAAGGATGAGGCTATCAAGCTGTATCCTGAAGTACAGAAGATGTTAGATAAATTGGCTAAAACTAATATTATCCACAAGAATAAGGCTGCCAACTTGAAATCAAGTTTATCCCAATACGTTAATAGTCTTGCATAATTAATATATTACGCTCTATAATATATAAGGTTACATTTCTGTTGAGATGTAACCTTTTATTATATAAGATAGCTTAAATTTTACTTTAATTTATCTTGCTCATTACACAAAATAACATTAACTTTGCCAAAGAATTTATCAGGAATACGCTTACAAGAGGATTATACCAGCATTTACGGGATGTAGCGCAGTTGGTAGCGCACTACGTTCGGGACGTAGGGGTCGGGCGTTCGAATCGCCTCATCCCGACAAAAGACTCCTCCTTTATACATAAAAATGTACAAAGGAGGAGTTTCTTTTTGTTATCATCAACACTGCTTACATGAATTATAAATTACGAAAGCCCCATGATTTTTCCATTCTCTATATAAATATTTTCGGCTTGTGGAATCTTTGGTAGCCCTGGCATACGAACAATTGTTCCAACAATAGCTACTACCATTTCGGCACCAGCATTGATAACGAAATCACGAATAGTTATATCAAAGTCTTTTGGTGTTCCATAAGCTTTGGCGTCTTCAGAGAATGAATATTGAGTCTTAGCAATGCACACAGGGAAATGTTGATAACCCATAGCTTGTATGCGAGCCAGCTTCTTCTTGGCAGCCAACTTAAAAATTACTTTTCTTGCGCCATAAACCTGTTGTGCTACTTTAGTAACCTTTTCTTCTATACTATCTTCATCCTTGTATAACATCTGTAAAGGTTTTGACGGATGCTGCTCTATAGTATCCACCACTAAATGTGCTAACGCTTCTGCACCCCTACCTCCATCTACAAAGGCGGTATTGATAGCACAGCCTACACCTATCTCTTTACAATGGTCTTGGACTAACTGCAATTCCTCATCTGTATCTGCAGCAAAGCGATTGATGCAAACAACAACCGTTTGTCCGTATGCTTGCAAATTGGCAATGTGTTTATCCATGTTAGCCAATCCTTTCTCTATACCCTGAACATTTGGCTTTTTAATATCATCCAAATCTACTCCACCATGCATCTTCAAGGCTTGAGCTGTAGCCACTAAAATAGTTAACTTCGGTGATAATTTTGCTTTGCGACACTTAATATCAAAGAACTTCTCTGCACCGAGGTCTGCTCCAAAGCCTGCTTCTGTAATGGCATAATCTCCAAAGGTCATTGCCATCTTAGTAGCTATCAAACTATTGCAACCATGGGCAATATTGGCAAACGGACCTCCATGAATAAAAGCAGGCGTGTGTTCTATCGTTTGTACTAAATTAGGATGAATAGCATCATGCAACAAAGCAGTAATGGCTCCAGCCACACCTAAATCTTTTACCGTAAACTTTTTACCTTCAATGGTAATACCCAAGAGGATATTTTCAATGCGACGTTGCAAATCAGCCTCATCAGAAGCCAGACAAAGTATCGCCATAATTTCAGAAGCAGGTGTAATATCAAAACCAGATTCGGTAACAATGCCATCCGTCTTAGCTCCAATACCTGTTATAATGTTGCGCAAGTTGCGATCGTTCACATCCAACACACGTCTCCACAACACTTCACGCAATGCAAATCCCTCATCACGATGTTGATAACAGTAGTTATCCAACAAGGCAGAAATCATGTTGTTGGCAGATGTAATAGCATGAAAATCGCCCGTAAAGTGTAAGTTTATTTTATCCATAGGTAACACCTGAGCATAACCACCACCAGCTGCACCTCCTTTCATGCCAAAGCATGGCCCCAAAGAAGGTTCGCGCAAAGCGACAATAGCCTTTTTACCCATGCGGTGCATACCCATAGCTAAACCAACGCTAACTGTGGTTTTTCCATTTCCCGTTTTGGTAGGCGTGATAGACGTAACAAGAATTAGTTTAGACTTTTTAACCTTCTCCTCATCAATTAGTTTGTAAGAAACCTTCGCCATATACTTACCATACGGCTCTAATGTTTCTTGTGGAATATCAATAAGATTGGCAACCTCTCCGATAGGGAGTAACTGTGCTTCGTGAGCAATTTGTGCGTCTGTTTTCATGTTCATGATGTTTTTATATATGTTTATATAAAGGGAGTTTACGGAAGTTATGAGGGAGTTTATATGAGTTATCGGACATTAGGTTGTTAGTTAACATATTTATTTTACGATTGTAGGAATGGGCTATGCCGTCCCTACAATCGCTATGATTAATTAGCATCAACGGTACTAATTATAATGCTCAAAGCACTTAGTCTGTTAAACAAGCATCAAGTTCTTTGGTAATAGTCTCTTTGTCAAGATTCTGACCAATGAATACCAACTTCTGCATTCTGTCGCCATACTTTTCATCCCAATCACGAAGGATAGAAGGATTTTGTTTTATAAAGCGTTCTAACTGCTCTTTAGGCATGGTAGCATACCATTGACCAGCATCGCGCATAGAAACCTGTTTGCCTGCCTGTTCAAAGATGTAGCACTTGTCTTTCTCATCATTGAAATAGCAGATTCCCTTACTACGAACAAGGTTCTTTGGCCAACGGCAAGCAACGAAATCATCAAACAAGCCGAGGTCCATTGGCTGACGACGATAATATGTAAATGTCTGAATATTATACTCTAATGCTTCTCCACTCTCTTCATTCTCAATTTCATGATGTTCGTGGTCATGGCAATGATGCTCATGTTCGTGATGATGTTCATGGAGTTCATCTTCATCATCATGATGTCCTTCTACTTCAGCAATCCATTTTGCTGATGTTGCCACTTTCTCAAAATCAAACATATTAGTGTTCAAGATAGCATCCAAATCTACATCTCCATAATCGCACTCCATGATTTGTGCTTTAGGTTGGATAGCTCTGATAATCTTCTTGACCTTAGAAAGTTCCTCTGGACTTACCTCTGACACCTTATTTAATATAATAATGTTGCAGAATTCTATTTGTTCGATAACCAAACGCTCAAGGTCATCATCTCCCAAATCTTTCTTTAACAATGCATCACCTACATTAAACTCATCGCGCATACGCAACACATCCACAACTGTTACAATAGAATCAAGTTTGGCAATACCATTTTTTGCCAAGTGAGGATAAACCTCTGGATAAGCGCAAAGGGTTTGAGCAATAGGAGCAGGCTCGCAAATACCACTTGCCTCAATTACAATATAATCAAACTTGTTACTCTTAACAATGCCGTTGAGTTGTTCTATCAAATCCACTTTTAGAGTACAACAGATACAACCATTTTGTAAGGCTACTAAGCTATCGTCTTTTTGTCCTACAATGCCACCTTGCTCTATCAAACTGGCATCAATGTTTACTTCGCCAATATCATTGACGATAACAGCAAATTTAATTCCTCTTTTATTTGATAAAATACGATTAACCAATGTTGTTTTACCGCTTCCTAAATAACCAGTGAGCAGTAGAACGGGGGTCTCTTTAATAACTTTCATCTTTTTGTTATTTATATATGTCTTTGCAAATATAGAGATTTTTTTTTAGTTGACAAGCGAATAGAGATATTAGTTTACTAGTTCTCTTGTTGATAGTTTATTTGCTTATTATTATTTGCTGTTGTGGTGTACAATCCGTTCGTCCCTACAATTCGTCATTGCTCAACAGAAAGAGTAATCATAAAGTTCAAGCTCAAAGTTTAATGTCCAAGCTCCTCACTCCTCATACGATACGTATGGCTTGAGCCTTTGAATAACCTCTATAGGAAAATCACGGAGCATACGCAAATCATCTAAACTATGAATAGGACCCTTCAAACGGCGATAATCAACAATTGCTCTTGCACGATAATAACCCATATACGGATGTCGTTTTAACTGATTAAGCGTTAACTTATTGATAGGCAACTGATTTATTTTTTCTATTTCTTGAGAAGACAAAGTAAAGTAATGCAAGGCTTCTTCTGGAAAATCATCTATCTCTAATAACTGATGAACAGACGAATAGCCCCCAAGTCTGCGACGATAATTAACGATTTGTCGAGCAAAATAGCTTCCTATACCTGGAACTCGTTTTAATAAAGTGGTATCAGAAGAATTAAGCAACACATGTTCGGTTGGTTTCAACTTATGAATATATCTTACAGTATCAGTATGTGCAAAGGATGTATGTTGTTCTGAATGCACTACATTTGCAGCCAATTGAAAATCAACAGCTATATGTATATAAGGTTCTAAAGCTCTATATTGCTTTAATGTAAGTCCATATAGTTTAGCAAAATCACTTGCTTTACGATACACCCCACCTGCAGCACGGTACTTATAAATGTTACGAACCTGCCATGGCTGCAAGCCTAAGCGTAGCAACTGGGTACTGTCCGCTGTATTAGGATCGAAAGGAAAAAGGTTGAATTGTTTGCCCTCTACCGCATAATATGCAACAGATTGTTGCACAGAACCATCTTTACCAAAAGGTTCCTTTATATAAACCGTATCACGAGAACTATCTACTATAGTTGCTATTGCGTTATCGCTCAATAAATAAAACAAGGCCGTAGTTACCACTGCCACTATCAACAGAAATAGCAAGGCTTTGCGATCGGATTTATTAAAATAGAAAAACTCTTTGAACGACATAATAATTCTTTATGATTAGTATTTATTAAGAGGTTTCTTTGCCCATCTATATAAATATTGTACCTTTGCCAGTTGATTATTTAGCAATACAACAATGACGTACATAATACATTTACTGAAGCACTACCCCATCTCACTAATTTTATTAACTGGTATATGGATACTATGTTTAATACCTATACCAGAAACGCCACTAAGCGAGGTAACGATGATAGATAAATGGACTCACATTGTATTTTACGTAGTATTAACCTTGTGTCTTATCATTGAATATTATCGATACCACAAATCTATCAATTGCACTCATTCTTATATAATTACTATTTTTGTTCCACTACTGATGGGGGGACTAATAGAGATAGTACAAGCTACCTGTACCAATGGCAACAGAAGTGGTGATTGGTACGACTTTTTAGCCGATGCTATTGGCATAGTGTTGGCACAAATTATAGGTATTCTTTTGGCAAAGTGTTTCTCCAAGAAGAGAAAGGATGCGTAAGCATATACTTATTATAAAACCTTACATCTCCCGTAACCTCCATTCCTATAAAATCGGGAGTGGTGTAATGTTCATTCTCACTACCTAATTCAACCTCTGCCATAATAAGTCCATCGTTATCACCATGAAACTCATCTACCTCAAAGGTATGTTCTCCACTCTTTACCAAATAGCGATGCTTATCTATTAAGCCTCCTTGACATAATTGAAGCAGATGAGAAGCCTCATCTAAGGATATTTCTTTTTCAAACTCATAGCGAGTCATGCCACCATGCGTAGATTTTCCTTTGATGGTAAGATAAGCCTTATCATCACGAACACGTATTCTAACTGTAGCGTTGGCACAGGGTATATATCCTTGTAGGATATGGCTGAAAGAGAAAGCAGCCTGCTTAAACTTACCACCCTTCTTTACCAAGAACTTTCTTTCTATTTCAAGGCCGCTCATTGATAGATGTTGTTTCTAAAAGTTTACTGCAATGACAATGGCTACTACGGCACATACTACTAACGCAATGGTAAGCCATTTTATCACATTCTTTGCATGTTGTTCTTCTCTTTCCTTGCGCTTTGCACGGCGCATCTTACTTTTTTCACTCATAGTTGTATTTATTTAAAAGGTTTATTTCTTTTAGAATTTATTGGTAGGTAACTCTTCTTGACTCCTAAAGTAAGTCCTAAAAAGGCAACATAGCATAGCGTAAGTGCTTACCTTTATATCATTGTGCTATATGCTCAATTGTAAGACTATTGCCTCTATAAGGGGCGCATAATTTAACATTCCCAAATATTTAATATTTTTTATATCACCTTTACAGGACTTGAATGTTAACTCTCCTCCTCCGTTACTGGGAACTCCATTAAATATGCCTTGATAAAAGCATCGATCTTGCCATCCATCACAGCATCTACATCGGAAGTTTGGTAATTAGTACGATGATCTTTTACGCGACGGTCATCAAATACATAGCTACGTATCTGACTACCCCACTCTATTTTCTTCTTTCCTGCTTCTATCTTAGCCTGCGCCTCCAGTCGTTTTTTCATTGCGCGGTCGTACAACTGACTCTTCAACAGCTGCATAGCCTTAGCTCGGTTTTTGGGTTGATCACGTGTTTCTGTATTCTCAATCAAAATTTCTTCCTCTTCTCCTGTATCTGGATCTTGATATTGATAACGCAAACGAACGCCCGATTCTACCTTGTTTACATTTTGTCCACCAGCTCCGCTCGAACGGAAAGTATCCCATGATACACGAGCTGGATCAACAAATACCTCAATGGTATCATCAACCAAAGGCGATACAAACACACTAGCAAAGCTGGTCATACGCTTACCTTGTGCATTAAAGGGAGATACTCTCACCAAACGATGCACACCATTCTCACTCTTCAAATAGCCGTATGCATATTCCCCCCCCTCTATCTTGATAGTCACACTCTTGATACCTGCCTCATCGCCCTCTTGTATATCACTAATTGTCGTTTTATATCCATGCGCATCAGCCCAGCGCATATACATACGCATCAGCATTTGAGCCCAATCTTGACTCTCTGTTCCACCAGCTCCAGAGTTTATCTTCAAGACACAGTCCATAGGATCTTCTTTCTGACGAAGCATATTCTTCAGCTCTAAATCTTCTATAACAGCCAAAGCCTTGGCATAATTGGCATCTACCTCCCCTTCGGTTACCATATTATCACGATAGAATTCAAAAGCCAATTGTAATTCATCAGTCAACTGGCGTGCATGCTTATAACCCACAATCCACTTTTCTATCCCCCTTACCTTTTGCATCTGAGCCTGTGCTCGCTTAGGGTCGTTCCAAAAGTCGGGAGCTTGGGTGCGCAGTTGTTCCTCTTCTAACTCTATTTGCTTCTTATCAATATTTAAGTAACGATGCAAAGCATCGGTTCGTGTAGTTATATCCTTTAATTGATCGCTTGTTATCATGCCTGATACATCTTATCTATCTCTGTCTTATAATTTTTATTAATAGCAGTTCTTCTTATCTTCAATGTATTGGTTAATTCACCTTTCTCTATAGTTAAATGATGCGGAATGAGCGTAATACGCTTTACCTGCTCGTAATGAGCCAGTGATTGTTGCAAGGTTGCTATACGCTCCAACATCATTTTTTGTATCTGCACATTGTTGCAAAGTTCCTCTCTGCCATTATAAGCAATACCATGTTCGGTAGCATATTCTTCCAAAACACGAAACTCTGGAACTATCAAAGCTGAGACAAACTTGCGCTGGTCGGCTATTACCACAGCTTGATCAATATACTTATCTACCAACATGAGCGATTCTATCATCTGCGGAGCAACATACTTGCCGTTGCTCGTTTTGAAAAGATCTTTAATGCGTTCGGTCAAGAACAATTCGCCATCTTTCAGATAACCAGCATCGCCCGTATGAAAAAAACCATCTTTATCAAATGCCTTAGCATTAATGTCATCACGCTTATAATAGCCAGGCGTAATGGTAGGACCTTTTAGCAACACTTCGTTTTCCTCACCTATCTTCACTTGCAAGCAATCCATAGGTCTGCCTACTGATCCAATAGAATAAGGCTGATCTTGCCTGTCGCACGATACAGTAGCCAAACTTTCAGTTAAGCCATAACCCACCACCATAAAGATACCTATTGAATGCACAAACTCTTCTACCTCTGGCGATACGTATGCACCTGCCGTTGGGAAGAAATTAGGATGCTCCAACCCCAACTGCTTACGTACCATAGCCATCACTGTTTTGTTGTACATTTTGTATTCCATTGCCAATGCCAATGGCGGACGCTTGCACTTGCTCAGATAATCAATATTATACTTTTTACCTACAGCCAAAGCCCTTTTAAAGATTTTTTGTTGGATGCTGCTCGATTTCTCTATTCTTTCTTTTACTGCAACGTAAACTTTCTCCCAAAAGCGCGGAACCGCACACATACAAGTAGGATGCATTTCGCACATAGACTGCTGTACTTCTTTTGGATAGGTATTGATGATGATGTGGCAACCCTCAGTTAAGCACAAGTACAACCAGCCACGTTCAAAGATATGCGTAATAGGAAGAAAGTCCATAATACGGTCTTTCTCACTCAACTTCACGCATTTATCATTAGCTACCATCGCTGCATAGTACTGACCGTAAGTAAGAATTACGCCCTTGCTGTCGCCTGTAGTTCCACTGGTATACAATATATTACAAATGTCATCATCTTTAGCATCCTTCCAACGCTGTTCCAAATCGACTTGATGTGGAAAATTTTCTCCTAAAGCAATAAAATCTTCAAAATACATAGCATTCGGATCATGTACACTAATGTGCACACTACTGTCAAAAACAATAATACGTTCGAGCGTAGGACAAAGCGGGAATATACGATGCGCCTTGTTGTACTGCTCTTGCTCGCCAACAAAGAGAAAGCGAATTTGCGCATCATTCACCATATATTGTATTTGTTGTTCACTGCTTGTGGCATAAAACGGAATAGTAACCGCCCTAACACCATACGAGCCAAAATCAGTATATAGATACTGAATACAATTTTGGGCAAACACGCCCATATTTTCTTGAGATTTCACACCCAGTTGAAGCAAGGCATTTGACACCTGCATAACACGTGTGGAGAACTGTTTCCACGAGATTGTCCTCCACTTCAGACTACCAAAACTTCTGAAAGTAATAGCTTCGCGTGTACCATATTTCTTGGCTAACTGGTGTATCAATACCGAAAGATGACATCTTGTTTGCATAATAGTTTTGTTGATATTCTTATTATAAAAGTAGTGCGATCCGAAGACATCACAAGTTTAATAATGTTTAAAACAAGCTTGAATATTTTTTATAATAGAACACATAAAATGGAGCTGAGGTCAAGCCCTAAAAGGGCGACATTTTATAGCGTAGGGGGCTTACCCCTATGTAAGTGTGCTATGGCTCTGTTGCAAAACTATTACCCCTATAAGGGGCGAATAATTAAAACTATTCCCCATAATTTGTACCATGATATTGCCCTTTCAGGGCTGTATTGTTCAAGCTTCTCAACCTTATTTACTTAATTTTGTTGAAACAATGCTTACTTTATACAAAGATAGCACTATTTAAGAAAAGCTGCAAGAAATATTCGTTTTTTATTTATCAATGAACACATCCGTAGAGTCAACCTGCTCATTTTTATAAAATAAGAATAACCATATTTCTCCTCTCCTTTACACCATTAGGGAACGTATTT
>CAMQBR010000009.1 GCA_946999045.1 uncultured Prevotella sp. | reverse complement strand
TCAAGTAAACTTGTTTGTTATTCGGCTTGCACTATTTTTGTAGAAAATAGGCTTCGCCTCAACAAATCAAGTAAACTTGTTTGTTATTCGGCTTGCACTATTTTTGTAGAAAATAGGCTTCATAAAAATTTACTTACAATATACAGAGGTAATTGATAGAAGCAGTATAAAAAACGACAAAAAAACATTAGTAAAAATGAAAATAGCACTAATAGGATATGGCAAAATGGGCAAGATGATAGAAAAAATAGCCAAAGCCAGAGGACATGAGATAGTAAGTATTATTGATATAGATAATCAGGAAGATTTTGATAGTGAAGCATTTAAAACGGCAGATGTAGCTATAGAGTTTACATCGCCTACTGCTGCCTATGGCAACTATTTACGTGCTTTTAAACACCATGTAAAGGTGGTAAGTGGTTCTACTGGTTGGAAAAAAGACCACGAAGCTGATGTAAAGCGAATGTGCCAACAAGAGGGGCAGACATTGTTCTGGGCTTCTAACTTTAGCATTGGTGTGGCAATCTTTTCGGCTGTTAACAAATATTTGGCTAAAATTATGAATGGTTTTGACCAGTATGATGTAAAAATGGAGGAAACTCACCATATTCATAAACAGGATGCGCCATCTGGAACCGCTATTACTTTAGCCGAAGATATTATTAACAATATTGACAGAAAAAGTGAATGGGTAAAGGGTGTGCAGTATGCAGCTGATGGTACTGTTACGGGAACTGATAAGGTAGCACACCAACAGATAGCTATTAATAGCATTAGAAGAGGGGAAGTTCCAGGTATTCATACTATAACCTATAATAGTGAGGCTGACGAAATATCTATTACACATAGCGCACACAGCCGTATAGGCTTTGCCATGGGTGCGGTATTAGCTGCCGAATATACGCTCAATCATGCTGGATTGCTTACTACCAGTGATTTGTTTAAGTTTTAATATTCTGTTCGTTCTAACTATATTTTAAGTGTCGTTATGATAGATAAAGAGAAAGCCAAACTCAACATGAAAGTGCAATATACCAAATGTGTTATTGTTATTGTACTATATCTTTTATTTCTTTATTGGGTAAAAAGTTGGTGGGGGCTCATAGTGTTGCCTTTCATCTACGATGTATATATTACTAAGAAAATACACTGGCAGTGGTGGCGTGATGCCGAACCGCCTGTAAGGTTTGTAATGAGTTGGGTAGATGCACTGGTGTTTGCATTGGTTGCTGTGTATTTTATTAACTTGTTTGTATTTCAAAACTACGTTATTCCGTCTTCTTCTTTAGAGAAATCGTTGCTCACTGGCGATTACCTGTTTGTAAGTAAGGTAAGCTATGGGCCACGTATTCCTGAAACACCGCTTACCATGCCACTTACGCAACATACATTGCCACTTATTAATACCAAGAGCTATTTGGAGTTTCCACACTGGGATTATCGGCGTGTTAAAGGATTGGGTAAGGTTAAGTTAAATGATATTGTGGTGTTTAACTATCCAGCAGGCGATACCATTTGTACCGAATTGCCTTATCAAACAGAATATTACAGCATGGTGTATAGCTTTGGACAGCAACTATATGCGCAGAATAAAGGGGGAGAGGTAAATCTCTACACCATGAACAAACAGCAGCAGCACGATTATTTTAAAAAAGTATATGCGTTGGGTAGGCAGTATATAGCAAATAACGAAGCTCAGTTTGGTGAGATAGACAGCAGGCCTACCGACCGACGTGAAAACTATGTTAAGCGATGTGTGGGGCTGCCTGGGCAAATTTTGCAGATAAAGAACCGCATTGTATATTTGAACGGAAAGCCTAACAAAGAGCCAGATAATGTGCAGTATACTTATTATGTTAAGTTAAAGCGTGAAATACCACAACGGCTTATTGATAATTTGGGCATATCTAAGGAAGACCTTGCCAGTTTGGAGCGCGATGGTTATATGCCACTTACGTACAAAGCTGCTCGCATATTGGCTGCTCGTAAGGATATTGTAAAGAGCATTCGTATTAATACAGATGCTACGGTGGGCGACTTATATCCGCAAAATATGGTTACTAACTGGACTCGAGATAATTATGGACCAATATGGATTCCTGCAAAGGGAAAGACTATTGGGCTAAATATGAATAACATTGCTATTTACGAACGCCCTATTCATGCATACGAAGGCAATAGTGTTGAAGTTAAAAACAATAATATATATATCAATGGTAAACTGGCACATAGCTATACCTTTAAAATGGATTATTACTGGATGATGGGCGATAACCGTCATAATTCGGCTGATAGCAGATACTGGGGATTTGTGCCAGAAGATCATATTGTAGGTAAGCCCATTTTTATATGGTGGTCGTCAGATCCTGATAAAAAAGGCTTTAGCGGTATACGTTGGAGCAGATTGTTTAACATAGTAGACCATATAAAATAACAGATAGCTATCGGTATCGTACGCAATATCTTTAAGTGGATTATATCCCTCGCTATTTGTACCTTAGTGATGCTAACTATTCGTACATATCTATTTACCATATTTATTGTATCTGATAACGGACTGAGTCCGGTATTGAAGAAAGGTAACAGAGTATTGGTAAACAGGCTCGTACGCTCTCATTTTTCTAAAGGTGATATAGTGTTGTTTGGTAAGCAGCAAATAGCGTTAGGAAAAATAGCTGCAGTGCCAGGCGATACTATTGAGGTGGCGGGTAAACAATATCTTATTCCTAACTACTGTCATGGTAGTTGCACTTGTGGAGCGTGCCGATATGTGTTGATAGTGAGGGGAAAACAGCAGGTATTGATACAGCAGGGTGATATTAAAGGTAAGGTGGTAGCTGCTTCTAAAATATCGGCTTGCCTATAATTTTAGGGTGCTTAGGCTTTTTTTTACCCCACACCTTAAGTTACCCTATACTTTATAGTATAGAATGATAGGATGATTTTTTATTAACTCGTAAACTTAATAAAACTACAAAAAATGTTGCCGCTTCTTACATCTGCATATTTTGCTCCCATTCAGTGGTATCAAAAATTAAACCGATATAAAGAGTGCTATATAGAATGCAATGACCATTACATTAAACAAACGTATCGCAACAGATGTAATATTGCTACTACGCAGGGCGTACAAGTGTTAAGTATTCCTGTAGAAAAGTTTGAGGGTAAGAAGTGTTTGATGCGCGATGTACGTATTAGCGATCATGGCAATTGGCGACACATACACTGGAACGCATTGTGCTCGGCATACGGTGAGAGTGCGTTTTTTGAGTATTATGCCGATGATATTAAGCCGTTTTTTACCAAGAAGTGGGTATTTTTATACGATTTTAATATTGCTATTACAATGAAGATGTGTGAGCTGTTAGATATTCAGCCCCACATAAAAGAAACAAAACAATATATTACTCATGAAGATTATATACAGCAGATGCCACAAGTAATTGACCTAAGAGACGTAATTAGCCCCAAGCATTGGCAGCTTGATACTAATTTTAAGCCTAAAAAGTATTATCAAGTATACAATGCTAAGTACAAGTTTATACCTAATCTTAGCATATTAGATTTGCTAATGAACGAGGGTAATGAGGCTGTTTGGTATTTGTAATAAAAAGAGAGAAAAAACAGTAGTATTGTTTTAATAACTAAAAATAAAAAGATGAAGAAACAAATAATGACAGTAGCAACAGTGTTGCTGGCCGCTACTTTAATGACAACCTCGTGTGTAGGAAGCTTTAGCTTGTTTAATACAGTGTTAAGCTGGAATAAAGAGGCTACAGATAGCAAGTTCTTAAATGAGCTAATATTTATTATTTGTACTCCTGTATATAGTATTTGCTCGGGAGCAGACCTTTTTGTGCTTAATGCTATTGAGTTTTGGACAGGCGATAACCCATTGGCTAATGTTGGAAAAACAAAGCAGGTTATGGGGCAAGACGGTAAGTATTATGCTGTGAAGACCTTAAAGAATGGTTACGAAATAACAAATCAGCTTGGCGAAAAAACCTTATTTATTTATAACAAAAAAGATAATTCGTGGTTACAAGTAGTTAATGGCAAGCAAATAGAGCTGTTTCGTATTAATGGTAATGGTACTGCTTGTGTTACATTGCCAAATGGCAAGCAGATGAACGTTGCTATGAATCAGGCTGGACTGTATAAAGTGCGTATGGCTGCAAATGGTGGTACATACTGGGCTATGAGATAAAAAAGCACGGTAAAAAAAACTTGTAGAACCGCCCCCTTTATTATGTTTTGGCAGCAGCTGCTCTTTTTTTTATGCTATAAGGCTAATTGGTAGAGCCAACCTTAGCCCACCACTATATACAATGGTAATTTATAGAACCCTGTGTTAATAAAAAAATAATGTATGTTGTGTTGGTTAAAGTAGCGTAGAAAAAATAACAACGAAACGACGTAAACAAGGCACACAAGCAATATAAAGCAACCAAAAGTAAAGCGCAACGCCCCGCGTATATCATTACGTGGCGTTGCGCTTGCTCTTTTTACCGCTTGGTAGCTATCTTATGGCAGCTATTTGGATTTTTTGGCTTTTGGTTTCAAATAACAAGTTATATATTTTGATTCTTTAGAACCATCAGCAACTAAATATATAAGGATGCAATCGTCTTTTGATGAACCTAAAGTATGTTCTGCTTGGGTATCTTCTTTCTTTTTATATCTTTCTTTTACCTTTGGAGCTTTTTTAGGGTCTAAAGTTAATGTTAAAGAGACTTTTGTACTATCTCCTCTTTCAGGGTAGGTAACATTCCAGTCTTTTATGAAACTGTTAGGTCCTTGTTCTATCATTGCTTCTCCCTTTGCAGTTGCTTTCTTTTTATATGTCTTATACGTTATTTTTTGTATGCTAAATTTCTGAGGTGCTTTAAAAATATACGCATCAATTTTCCCTTCTCTAATAATAAATGAATATCTATAGCATTCTACATTTACAACTATTGAATTGTCTTTCTGTATTACATTACCGATTTTCTTTATAGAATATGTAATACCATCACTGTTTTTAGTATTTATATAATATCTTTTCTGTTGCCCAGCTTTAAATTCAATGTTTTTGTCATCTCTTTCAGTCTTATTCTTGGGTTGGAGGTAAACAATTATCTTTTTTGCATTTGCTCTTTTTTCTGCGTCCTTAGTAATCTCATGAGATTTGCCGTTTTCATCCTTATATATTGTTGTAGCATCTTTCTTCAAATACACCTCAGCGACAGCGTCAGAGGTTAGCTTTTGTGGTATTATGAAGATGGTAAGGTTATCGTACTTGCCGTCTGTATTTTTTAGTCCAGTAAATGGGGTTCTGTTTATCTGTGTAGTGCTTACCTTGTTGAGCTTAATACCAACATAGTTTTCTTTTTTATCTTTATCGCCAAGGGGAGTCCATGTAAAGCGTTCGGCATCGTTGTTTTTAGACAAGTCTACCTTGCATGTGCCTTTTGTGTACAGCCCTCTTAGGTAAATGCGCTCTATGGTGTAACCCGTAGGTACGCGGTCGCCAATGGCGAAGTTGATGGCTGTAAGGGCATGGTGCATGGTTATGGTCTTTCCGCTGTTTATTTCTTTTTCGGTAGAGTTCTGGTCATTTATCTCAAACTCCTCCGTCTGCCCTATCATCAAGTCTTTCTGCTGTGCCATGTCTCCTTGCAGGGAGTAGGTAAAGGTATAGGTGTTTGCGCCTGTTTTTGTAAACTTATTATCATTGTTTAGTTGAGGGTATACGGCGGCGAGCTGCACCTTCGGCATGTCTGTCTTGTATTTTGCCACCTTGCCGCTTACATGCACTATATATTTACCGTCTTTTTTCTTTGCACTACCGTTGTTGATGAAGTTGGCGTCGTTGGGAGTAGTTTCACCATCTTTGTGCCCATAGCCATATACGCCAAAGGTAGCGTCGTTGGGCATTTGCGCTATATCATCGTACATGGTACCCCGTGTTAAGGCACTGGTGGTGAAGTTTAGTTTTACCACGTTAAGCGCTGCTGGGTTGTTGTCGGTCTGAACTTTGCCCTCTTCAAGGTCTTGAGAGCAAGACGTTGTAATAATGGCTGCCAAACACAATGTAAAGGCAGCACTGATGGCCTTACAGTTATAAAAAAGTTTTTTCATTGCGTTATTATGTTTTGTTATAAAATATATGTTTAGAAAAAGATAGGCTGACTTTTTACTTGTGTGGTGTTGGTGGCCAGTCGGGCCATGTTGACTCGTCATCACTAATATTGTCATCTGACGTTCCTTCTGCGTCTATTTCGTCTGGGTTATCCCACGTATCTATTTCTATGTTATCTGTTTTGATTTGAAACCCTGGGGAGCCGCAAATCATTTGCATATTGTCGTACATTTTTATTACTTCAGCTACTGGCTTTTCGTACATTCGTTTCATTATTTTCCTTTCTTTTTTTTTGCCTTATGTGGGTAAAAAACTTGAATAACTATTTGAAATTCAAAGGTAATGCTTTTTTTGTAAACAAGCAAAATTGTTGCTTACCTCCCCCTGTAAATTATGTATATTTAAGATATTTGTTATCTTTTTTGCTTAATTAAGGGGGGGGTATTTAAATTATTTTAGAAAGGACCTATAGATATTCAAATATCATATATTTTACCTTGAAAAAAAGTTTTTAGAAAAGAAATAAGTGGGTAGGCAGGTTCTGTAAAATAGTTTTGTTGTTAGGTTATGGTGCTTGTTTTTTTTGAGGTAAACTTATACAGGTTAGGATAACTTAAGACTAAAAAAATAGAAGCATAAAAAAAGTTGGAGTGTGGACTTTTTTTTATTCACATTCCAACTTTTTTTATATGTTTATGAGCGGTTTTATAAAATGAGGATAATGTTTTACTTGTTTTTACTTTACAAATTTAACATTGCCATTTGCAGTACTAAGAATGTACATACCTTTTTGTAAAGGTACATAGGCAGGAGCAACGCCTTCCCATATTTTTTGCCCATTCACATTGTAAATGCGAATAAGCGTTGTGGTATCAGCATAGAGTTGTACACCAGCAGCAGTAACATTAAAGTTGACACCACCCTTTGTAGCGATTGTTGAAATACCATTAGTAGTACCTTTTACGAGGTGAATATTATAGCTTTGATACCATTCTTTTTTGCTTACATCGGGAAATCCAGCATTTCTCATCTTAATAGCCACAATAAACTTGTTAGTATTTAATGGAGTTGGGTCGAAAGTGTACTTTCCGTTTTTGATAGTAATATTTTTATCAGGCACATTAGTCCACGTTGCATTTTTATCTTCTGTTTTCCAAATGAACAAAAATTCTGTAGGGTGTGGTTTATTATCAATACCTTTTGATGTTAATAAATGATTCAAATCGAGTGTAGTACCGCTTATTTTATCTTTTGCAAGATAATAGAATGTTTGCTTATACAGGAACTGCTCGAGAGGAATTTCTTCAACCACCTTTGCAGGTATCTGGTCGTATCCCAAATTGTTACCATTTAAGTTTAGGCGAGTAATTTTGGTCATAGCCTTAGCCCCCTTTAGCACACGTAACCCTATTTTGTTAGGATTGTAAATGCAGAGTGTTTCAATGTTAGGCTGCTTTGTAAGGTCAACTTCTTTTATCACGGCATCGGTAATAAGAATAGATTTTAGACCTTCGGCATCGCTAAGATTAATTTCTTTAAGAGATTTCTTTTCGCCATTCCATGCAGCACTAACTTGAATGCTTTCAAGAGTTTTACCAACTGGTAGCTTTACTATTTCGAGGTTTGAGCCAATGAAAACAGCATTAACTAGGTTAGGGCATTGAGAAAGGTTTAATGATGAGTAAGCATCAAGTTTTGTACTTGTAAAGCCTAAGTCTTTTATTTTATCTGAAACAATTTCTTTAATACCATTAATGGCGTTACTGTTTGTAACACGCAATGTTACAACATGAGCAGCATTGATAGTAATTTCGCGTTGTTGGGCTTTTGTTGTTTTAAAAGTATATTTTGTATCAATAAATTCGCCAGCAGCTTTTTCGAATGTCTTTATACCTTCGCCCTCACCGAAATTGACAGTATATTTATTTGCGCCATCAAGTTTGACAGTAAATTGTACGTTGGTAGCTTTGGGAGCAATAGAAAGAACAATCTTGTTTTTTAATTCCTGAGCATTCGTGTTAAGGCATAGTCCACACAGGACTAATAAAGTAAAAATAATTTTCATATTCTGTCATTTTAGTTATTATTTGAAACATTAAAGAGCTGCAAAGGTAAAAAATATAATTATTTTAATCAAATATTTTTATTTATAAATTTGATAGAAAGAGAGGAATACTCCCTCTTTTTGGGGAAAGTATCTTTTGCGGTATTTTTTTTATTTATTTCCTAAAGTTGCATTTCTTAATAGAACTTCCGAAAAAAAAATACCACCGTGTATAGTATATAGATACACACGGTGGTAAGTATTTTTTTGTATCAGCCTTTTTCTTTGTTACTCTTCTTCTGCAAAGGCGGCTTGCTCGGCACGTTCTATAATCTCTTCGCGTGTAAGCTGTTTTGTTTTAACATCATCCAAAAAGAGATTGTCTATCTCTTTTTCTATAGAAGAATTAGCTTTTGCAGCTGTGTTTTGTGGTGAATAGTTTTCCTGAAAAACCTCTTCTTGAAAAGGAGATTCGTGCTTTTCTTCTATTTTGTCATGAGTAGCAGCTGTTATAAACTCATCGTTTGTACGAGTATCAGGAACAAATACTACAGGTTCTTCTTCCATTTTGGTACGATTAGTTTTTGCTTGAAAAACCTTATCTATGAACTGAGGTTGACGCCGAAGAAGCTCTAATGTAAGTTTGCTTGCCAGTTGTTGGCTCTCTTTTTTGCTAAATCCTTCTCCCTGACAACCTTGTACCCCTTCTAATACAACACCATATTGGAAAACAGGGTTTCCATTTTCGTCTTTTTTTTGATAGAGTAACTTAAACTCTAACTTAACTCTATTCTTCTGACTCCACTCAATGAGTTTGCTTTTAAAGTTAACTTCCTTGTATGCTACCTTATCAATATTAAGCATTTCGCTTAAAATACGATTTTTCATGAAGTGCATACAGGCATCGTATCCACGGTCAAGATACATAGCTCCTACCAAAGCCTCAAAGGCATTGCCGCCCATGTAGCTGTTATGAGAGGAGCTACGCCCACTACTAAGAATAAGTTTGCAAATGCCCATTTGTTGAGCTAACTTGTTAAGAGTGCTACGTTGAACCAGTTTGCTACGTGTATTTGTTAAGAAGCCTTCACGTTTTCCGGGGAAATGTTCGTACACAATATGTCCTACAATAGCATCGAGTACGGCATCGCCCAAGAACTCTAATCGCTCGTTGTTTACAGGTTTTCCTTTAGCGTTACGGTGCATAACGCTTTTGTGCATTAATGCCAACTTGTAATAACAGATGTTGCGTGGATAAAAACCTATAATTTGGTATAGAGATGAATAAAGCTCCCTTTCCTTACGGAAGGGGAGCTTTATTCTATCAATGATATTATTCAGCATACTTCTTGAATACGACACAAGCATTGTGTCCACCAAAACCAAAGGTGTTACTCAATGCGACGCATACTTTGCGCTTTTGTGCTTTATTAAATGTAAAGTTCATATTGTAATCTATCTGCTCATCCTTATCATCGTTATTATGATTGATGGTAGGAGGTATAATGTCATTTTTTATAGCCAATACACATGCCATAGCCTCTACAGCTCCAGCTGCACCAAGCAAGTGGCCTGTCATACTCTTTGTAGAACTGATGTTTACTTTGTAAGCATGGTTACCAAAGAGCTCTTTAATGGCTTTTACTTCAGAAATATCTCCTACAGGAGTAGATGTACCATGAACGTTGATATAGTCGACATCTTCTACGTTTAAGCCTGCATCTTTTAATGCTTCGCTCATTACAAGTTTTGCACCTAACCCTTCAGGATGACTGGCAGTGATATGGTATGCATCTGCGCTTGCTCCCTCGCCTACCATTTCTGCATAGATTTTAGCTCCACGAGCTTTGGCATGTTCTAATTCTTCAAGAATTAAACAACCTGCACCTTCTCCCATAACAAATCCATCGCGTGATGCGCTAAATGGTCGTGATGCGTGCTCAGGGTCATCGTTGCGAGTAGATAAAGCGTGCATGGCGTTAAATCCACCAATGCCACTGGCACAGATGGCAGCTTCGGCTCCACCTGCTACAATGATGTTAGCTTTACCTAAACGTATTTGGTTGAATGCATTAGACAAAGCGGTACTTGATGAAGCGCATGCACTGGTTGTAGCATAGTTAGGGCCATGGAACCCAAAGTGAATGGAAATTTGTCCTGCTGCAATATCGGCAATCATCTTTGGAATAAAGAACGGACTAAATTTGGGTCCTTCTTCTTGATGTTGCCCATAGTACATTACTTCTTCCTCAAAGGTTTTTATACCACCAATACCAACGCCATAAATAACACCAATACGATTTTTATCTTCTTTCTCTAAATCAAGTTCAGCATCTTTTACGCCCTGTATAGCGGAAATCATAGCTAACAGTGTGTATCGGTCTAACTTGCGAGCGGTTTTGCGGTCAATATACTCATTAACATTAAGTTCTTTTACCTCGCAAGCAAATTGTGTCTTGAATTTAGAAGCGTCAAATAAAGTAATAGGAGCAGCACCACTCTTACCTTCTATCAGGCTTTTCCATGTTTCTTCATGAGTATTACCAATAGGTGTAACGGCGCCAAGTCCTGTTACTACTACTCTTTTTAATTCCATAGATATATAAAAATTGATTAAGGGCGGTTCTATAAATTATCACTGTAAAGTTTTTTATGCCAGTCTTTTTTACGTTTTGTCATTTTGTGGACTCTTTTTATATAAAACAGGCTGCGCCTCAACAATTCAAACAAGTTTGATTGCATTCGGCTTGCTCCGTTTTTGGTTTGTTTGGTTTGTTCGTTCAGTTGTATAGCTCGCTATACTCCTTTACTCACAAACAAATTGACCTCAAAAATAGTCTTACAATCAGTCAAAGCTAATTTATAGAACTGCCCTTAAAAGCAAATCAAAATTGAGCTGAAAGGTATATTCTCTCAGCTCAATTATATGGGTTGCTTTTAATTATTTTGCATTCTCTTCGATATAAGAAATTGCATCTCCTACTGTAGAAATCTTCTCAGCTTTGTCATCTGGAATAGAGATGTTAAACTCTTTCTCAAATTCCATAATGAGCTCTACAGTATCCAATGAATCAGCACCAAGGTCGTTTGTGAAACTTGCTTCTGGTTTAACTTCTGCTTCATCAACACCAAGTTTGTCAACGATAATAGCCTTTACTTTGCTTTCAATTTCTGACATAATTGTAAATTTTAAAATGTTTATAATTTATTCTCAACCAAAAATACATTTGCAAAGGAACATATTTTTATTCACATTTACAAGCCTTTTTAATAAAAAAGTGCTTTTTACTGCACAGAAAAACTAATAATGTGCATACGGAAGGTGTTTTTTGTAAAATTATTTACATTTATGTAATCTTGAAAATATAACTTGTACAATTTTTATATGGGCAGTTGGTTAGGCTGTAAAATTAATATTTTAGGGCAGTTATAATAAGTTGGCTTTGTTAGATTTTTTTTGACTTATTTTTGAAAAATCTAACAAAGCTGATTTATAGAAACATCCTTATTATATTACGTATTTTGTTTTACTTTTAGGCGAGAGCTATTGCTCTGTAAAAAAATATTGTTGAGTAGCGATGTCTTGTACCAAAGCTTGTGCTCTTTTGAGGTGGGCTTTTATGGCATTACCATGACTAAGAATGATAGTTTTCTTTTGTAAATGATAAGTAACTTGGTTAGCTTGGTCAAAGAACCCGAAGAGCTTGTTCGACATAAAGAAAGCAAAGTGGGGTGATGCAGGATTAAATATATCTTTGCTATATCTGAACATTTGATGTGAATGGCCTAATTGTCCGCATAATGTTGCAGCAACATCGGTTTGCGAAGCGTAGATATCTATGTTGCCTGGCCCTTTAAGTGCACCGCCAAACATGAGCAGAGGAATGTGGTATCGCTCTGTATCAAATTTGTTTGTGGCTTGAGTTGTACAGCTGGAATGTGTTGACATAATGATAAACAATGTATTCTTCCATAATGGTAGTTTTTTACATTGTGTAATAAATTGTCCTATACAATTGTCGGTGTAGGCAAAGGTGTTGAGTTGTTTTTTACTAAAGCGATGTAGTGAATTGTTTTCTGCGTCTGTATTGCTTGCTAATTGTACTATTTTGAGCCATGGCTTTTTGTTTTTTTCTTGTTTTAAATTAGTGAGCAATGAGTGGAGTAATATGTGGTTGTATACTTCACCATGCTTTGTAAGCTGGTTGTTGTTAAACTGCTTACTTGTTGTAATGCTTTGTATGCCGATGGCTTTTAATGCAGTGGTAATTTCATCATTTTCTTCGTTGCCCCCATATATATAATGTGTAGTGTATCCTAAAGCAGACATCTCTTTAATTAAGGAGGGTTGTTTCTGAAGAATTTGCGAAAGGTTTTCTTGCTGTGTACTGGTAAATAAGTTGGGCAGTGCACAGAGAGTAGCTGTTATGCCGTTGGCAGCTGAAGAGCTGTTGGCATAAAACTGTTGGAAGTATAATGCTTCTTTAGAAAGTTTATTGAGTTGAGGTGTGATATTTTTTGCAGATTGCATATTATGTATTGACAGTCCATCTACCATAATAAAAATGATGTTAGGGCGTGGAGTATTTAATAACCAAAACTTGGGTGCATTGTATTTTTTTAGCAATACATCTGGATCAAGCATGGTTTTCATTTTCTTTGCCACCTCAGCAGTAGACATGAAATGGTAGTGAGCTTTTGTTGTTAGTGTATCTTCTTCTGTTTCTGTACGAACAACTTGCGTATGAGTGTTGTCAAACATACTTAATAGCGGATTGAGTGCAGCGTCATTTACAATAGTATGTGTGCTGAAAGCTTTGCATAATTCTTGTTGCTGTTGGGTAAAAAGCCCTTTTGTAGGAATAAATATAATGCCAATGAGGATAAGGTAAAGAATAGTAAAGAAGGGCTTGTTTAGAGGTAATAGTTTTTTTTCTAATTGGTTGCTATTCAGCATAAAGTAGAACAAGCGGAAAACCAATGCAAATATAATAAAGATACCTAATACGCTTCCTACAAAAGCCCATGCGCTTAAATGGCCTAATAAGGCTTTTGGTGTGTGCTGTAGAATGCTCCACTGAGTAGCTCTGATGTGGCTTCCTACTGAGGAATATAAAGCGGAATCGAGAATAAAGACAATGGTAATGACGAGAGACACAATGAAAAAATAAATTTTAGCTAACCTTCTCCATAGTTTGGCTCTCGACCATATTGTGATTAGTAAAAGTATGGAGGGGATAAGTGTAAGACATGCTGCTATAGATATATCTTGCCATAAAGCATGGTATGGCACCTGCAACCAGTCTTTAAAACTATATTGTTTAAAGAGAGTGATATGGAATAGCATAAAAAGTGGCTTTTGTACAATGAACAAAAGTACGAATGTAAAAAGCGTTTGAAAGAAATATCTAAAGCGAGTTTTCATATCTTATACAAAAAACATTATTAATATCTGGGCAATAATAACACGTATAAACATACCTATAGGGTATACTGTGGCATAACTAATGCTTGCAGCATCGCCTTCTAAGTTGTCGTTGGCGTATGCTAATGCCATAGGGTTTGCCATGGCTCCGCACAGTATTCCGCAGATAGTGCCATAATCAAATTTTTTAGTTCGTAAAGACAACAAGCCTATGATGAGTACAGGAACAACGGTTAATATAAATCCTATGCCCACCCATAGCAGTCCTTCTGGGCGGATAATGGTTTCCAGAAAGCCTTTACCTGCATCTAGTCCTAGGCAAGCTAAGTACATAGCCAATCCTACACGGCGTAACATAAGCGATGCAGAGCGTGTGGTGTAAGATAAAAAGTGAATGCGTGGACCTAATGCTCCTACCAAGATACCCATGATAATAGGTCCACCAGCAATACCAAGTCGGATAGGAGAGTCCATTCCAGGTATGGAGATAGGTATTGAACCTAATATCAAACCTAGAACCATTCCAAAGAAAATGTTGCCTACATTAGGCTCGTTGAGGGTTTTAACCGAGTTGCCTAAGAAGTGTTCTGCACTATTTACTGCTTTTGGCTCGCCCACAATAGTGAGCCTGTCGCCATATTGTAATCGTAAATCGTTTGTAGCCAAAAGTTTTACGTCTCCGCGAATTACTCTGCTAACGTTTACTCCATAGGTTTCTCTTAGGTGTATTCTGCCCAATAGTTTGCCATTGAGTACGGGCTTAGAGAGTACAATTACACGAGATTCTACATTAGAATCAATGTAATTCCAGTCTATTTTGTCTTTGTTCCAATCGCGCTCAACCCTTTTACCAAATAAGATTTCCAGTCCTTCTACCGATTCTTTATTAGTTACTACTAACAGATTATCGCCCGTATGTACTTTGGTGTTTGCCTTGGGTACCAATACTTCTCCCATACGCCATATACGAGAAACAATAAATTTTAAGGGTGTGCTCATGGCTAACTGCCCAATGGTGCGCCCTTCTATGGCAGGATTAATAACCAAGAATTGGGAAACAAATGTATGATTTTCATCGTTAATGGCTTTGGGTTCTATGTCGCTTGGTTTGACAACCGTTTTTCTCATTAACAAAATAGCCAATATCACACCTATAACTCCTAAAGGATAGGTTACTGCTGTAGCCAAAGCTACACTTCCTGAAGGTAATCCTAAGTGTCCTAACGCTTGTTGGGCAGCACCTAAAGCAGGTGTGTTGGTGGTGGCTCCACATAGCAATCCTACCATATCTGGCAGAGAAATGCCCGTAAGTGGACAGAGTATAATAGCGAGAATAGTACCTAATATTACAAGAGCTAAGCCCCAAATATTATATATAGTACCTTCGTGTTTAAATGCTCCAAAGAAGTTAGGCCCCACATGTAGTCCTAAGGTGTACACAAACAAAACCAGTCCAAAAGTTTCAATGTAATAGAGAGTTGTAGAATCAATAGTTAATCCTATGTTTCCTGCAACAATTCCAACAAAGAATACAAATGATATGCCCAAGGATATACCCATGAGCTTGAACTTATTCAATGCCATACCCGCAGCAATAATCAACGATATGATTACTACCGTCTGCACAGATGAATGAATGGTAAAAAGACCGTTTATCCAATCCACAGTAAAAATAATTATGACACAGCACACTATATACACGCTTATCTATCGCAATAATATGCCTGTGTTGCGCCTATTGATTAATCAATTTTTTTGTTGTTAGCAAAGATACACGAAATAAAAGATAATACAAAATAAAAGTTTGAATTTATCAATCGCGCCTGATTAATTGATAAGTCCCCCTTTTTTTCTCTCAACTTTTTTATAAAATATTTGCATAGATCAGAAAAACAATGTATCTTTGCAGCCGAATTTAAGCCCAGATGGCGGAATAGGTAGACGCGCTGGTCTCAAACACCAGTGGGGCAACCCATCCCGGTTCGAGCCCGGGTCTGGGTACAAATAATGGCTGATACTCTATGAGTTGTCAGCCGTTATTATTTTGCTGGGTAGCGAAAGGGTAGAAAAACGCAGGATTTTTTTATATTTAGCGAAAGTATCAAATTAAGTTGGATATAATATAAACTTTCAACACACCAGTATATTTAGCGAAATATTTTTAGAAAGGTGTTTCCTTATTGGTATGTTTATAGTGTTTATATCACCTAATGAAAATTCTTTTAAGTAGCTGGGATGTATTTTTCTCTTTTTTGTTTAAACCAGAATTTTAGTTTTTTGTGTTCAATATCTTATCCAGTTTTTTTATAATTTGTTTGCTTTTTATATTATTCAGACAAGCATAGTCTTCTCGGAAGCAGGGCTTGTTACCATAAATAGAGCAGGGACGGCACGACATATCTATTTGTACGGCATTATTGATAGACTGATTCCAACCCATAAAACCTGCGTAGGGATGCGTGGCTCCCCAAATACTGATAACAGGTATGTTAACGAGTGATGCCAAGTGCATATTGGCACTGTCCATGCTAATCATGGCATTCAATTGGCTCATTAATATTAATTCTTGCTGCAAGCCTTTGAGTACGCAAGGAACACTGGTACAACAGTTGTATTTTTGTGTCCATTGTGTTAGTATGTTCTTTTCAGCATCGCTGCCGCCAAACAGAAAGATACGTATGTTTTTATATCTTTCCTGTATGTTGTGTATAGTATTTTCCATTAAGGGTAGAGGATAGATTTTTCCTTTGTGAGCTGCAAACGGAGCTATACCTATCCAATATTCATGGCACTTTCGCTCGCCTATGTTCTCGGTTAATGCTTTAAGAGAAATATCTTTGTCTTCAAAAATGGATGTAAATTGGATATGAATAGGATAACCTAACTGTGCTAATACATCGGCATAGTTTTGAAAGGATGATTGTATGGGGGTAAGACGTTTGCTCTCTTTTTTTGTAAGCAAACGTTTTTCTGTGTGGTGTTTGTTGATATGTGCTACCTTAAATCCGCCGTCTAAACAGAAGCGTAGGCGCAGATATTTGGTTCGCAATACATCATGAAAATCTGCAATAGCGGTAAACTGTTTGGCTATCAATCGGCGAAATAGTTTGTTAAGTCCTCTAATATGCTGGTAATCATTCTTTAGGTCGGCAGCCATAAACTCTACATTTGGAGCCAACTCATCATAAAAAGCATGAGCAAAAGGCTTGCTCAATACACTGATACGTAAATGGGGATATTGGCGTGCCAATGAGTAAACCACTGGCACAGTCATGGCAACATCGCCCATTGCAGAGAAGCGTATAATGAGTATGTGCTCTGTCTTCATTTATTTTTGTAGAGAACTGGATTGGTAGAAGGGTCGTTGTACATTTTCATCTGTCGGTACACTTTCATATATTTGCGTCCTGCTTCGATGTCTTCTAATAATTGGTCAATAGCCGTTCCCAAATCCTTTTGTTGTTCAAGCAATATATTTAGTTTGGCAGCACATTTATCTATATGCTCTTGTGTAGTGTCTTTGCGTTCTACCTGCTCGCACATGTGGTATATTTTCAATGCAAGAATTGACAAACGGTCAACAGCCCATGCTGGACTTTCTGTATTGATACGAGCATTAGGTAACACTTTTACATTGCTGTACAACTGTCTGAAGTAACTATCAATTTGCTCAACAAGGTCTGTACGATCTTGATTAGAGCGGTCAATACGCCTTTTCAGTGATAATGCATCTACAGGATCGATGTGGGGATTGCGGATAATATCTTCAAAGTGCCATTGTACCGTATCAATCCAACACTTCAGGTACAACCTATTTTCGATAGAATTTCTTTCGTACGGATTATTAATAGGTGTATCAATATCGTCTTTTACATGATAGTCATCAATAGCTTGATTGAATATCTTATTACACTGTTCGCTGAATGACATATTTCTTAGTTCTTTTAGTTATTTCTAGGTAAAGTAAAATACTGCATTCTATAAGCAAAATAGTTTTATTTTGCTCATGTGCAGTTTATTTTTTGCAAAAATAGGGATTTATGTATGAAAAACAAAATTATCCTTCTCGTTTTTTTCTATGTGGCATGAGTTTATAGTACAAGAATGCTGTAAAATTACCCTAAAAGGCAATGAAATCTAAGCTTTTGTGCTGTTTCCTTTTTCGTATATGTTATGATATATGCGTTACTTTTTATTTCAAAAATACAACAAAAAGGTAATATTTTTTATTTTTTATTGTAATTTTGCATGAGCTATTATATAGCTATAGATGATAAAGCGATATTAATACTATATATAAAAGCAATGGATAATTTCAGATTTCAAGTTGTTGCAGAAGCATCAAAAAAAGTGCCTTTAGTAGTAAAAATACCTAAAGAGCACCCTTCAGAGTATTTTGGTAAATATGTTTTCAATCGTGCAAAAATGCAAAAATATCTACCCGAAGATATATATCAGCAACTATCTGATGTTATTGACAACGGTGCTCATTTTGACAGAGCTATAGCCGATGCAGTAGCTACAGGAATGAAGCACTGGGCACAAGAAAATGGTGTTACGCATTATACGCACTGGTTTCAGCCTTTAACCGAGGGAACTGCCGAAAAACACGATGCCTTTGTAGAGTTTGATGATAAAGGGGGCATAATAGAAGAGTTTAGCGGAAAATTACTGGTACAGCAAGAAGCCGATTCTTCTTCGTTCCCTAATGGAGGCATTCGTAATACTTTCGAGGCGCGTGGCTATTCAGCTTGGGACCCCACCTCTCCAGTTTTTATCATTGACGATACACTTTGCATTCCCACTATTTTTATATCTTATACAGGAGAAGCTCTCGATTACAAGGCTCCTTTGCTGCGTTCGTTGCGTGCTGTTGACTTGGCAGCAACGGCAGTATGCCAGTATTTTGATGAAAATGTAAAGAAAGTTCACACTAATTTGGGTTGGGAGCAAGAGTATTTTTTAGTGGACGAAGATTTATATCATGCTCGCCCAGACTTGATGTTAACGGGAAGAACTCTGATGGGACACGATTCTGCTAAGAATCAACAGATGGAAGATCATTATCTGGGAACCATTCCAGAGCGTGTTCAAGCATTTATGAAAGATTTAGAGATACGTGCACTTGAATTAGGAATTCCTTGTAAAACACGTCATAACGAGGTAGCTCCCAATCAATTTGAGTTGGCTCCTATCTTTGAAGAGTGCAATTTGTCTAATGATCATAATATGTTGCTTATGTCGCTGATGAAGCGTGTAGCTCGAAAGCATGGCTTTCATGTGCTGTTACACGAGAAGCCATTTGCTGGTATCAATGGTAGTGGCAAGCATTGTAACTGGAGTTTGAGTACCGATACAGGCGTTTTGCTGCATGCACCAGGTAAAACACCTGAAGCTAATTTGCGCTTTGTGGCATTCTTGGTAGAAACGTTAATGAGCGTGTATAAGTATAATGGATTGCTCAAAGCCTCTATTATGAGTGCTACTAATGCTCATCGATTAGGAGCAAACGAGGCACCTCCTGCCATTATCTCATCTTTCTTGGGCAAGCAACTTTCCGATTTATTGCATCATATAGAAGCTGCTGATAAGGAAGATTTGTTTACTTTAGACGGCAAACAAGGTATGAAACTGGATATACCTGAAATTCCAGAACTGCTTATTGATAACACCGACCGTAACCGAACCAGTCCGTTTGCGTTTACAGGTAACCGTTTTGAGTTTAGAGCTGTAGGCTCAGAAGCCAATTGCGCTTGTGCTATCATTGTATTGAATGCTGCTATGGCAGATGTGCTGCACTATTTTAAACAACGTGTAGATAAGCTTATTGCGCAGGGCGAAGACAAAACTTCGGCTATTATTGATATTGTACGTGAGGATATTAAAACCTGCAAACCTATTCGCTTCGATGGCAACGGCTACAGCAAAGAGTGGGTAGAAGAGGCTCAACACCGTGGATTGGATTGTGAGGATAGTTGTCCCATGATATTTGATCGTTATCTCGATGCGCAAAGCATTGCAATGTTTGAGAGTACAGGAGTGATGTCGCACAACGAGTTGGTGGCTCGTAATGAGGTAAAATGGGAGACATATACTAAAAAAATACAAATAGAAGCTCGTGTAATGGGAGACCTTTCTATGAACCATATTATCCCAGTGGCAACTCATTATCAAAGTCAGCTGGCTCAAAATGTGAGTCGTATGTTCGATATCTTTGACAAGACTGAAGCTGAACAGCTTACTTGTCGTAACAAAAAGATTATTCGTGAGATAGCCAAACGTACCCAAGCTATAGAGACAGGGGTTGAAGAATTGATAGAGGCTCGCAAGGTTGCTAACAAGGTAACATCCGAGCGTGAAAAGGCAATTGCTTATCATGATACGGTCGCGCCTAAGTTAGAAACCATCCGTTATCAGATAGATAAACTAGAATTGATAGTAAGTGATGAGTTATGGACGTTGCCTAAATATCGCGAACTGCTGTTTATTAGATAAGGCTTGTTCTATAAATTGCCACTGTATATAGTGAGTAAATTTTATAAAATACGCTTTATTATCTTTTAGCTTCTTTTTATAGAAAACAACACAAGCCGGATACAATCAAATTTGTTTGAATTGTATTCGGCTTGTTCTGTTTTTGCTTCAAAATGTAACAAAGTTAATTTATAGAACCATCCAAAAGTAAAATTGAACGAAATAATTTACGAGCGTAAAAAAAAACTAACAATAACTTTGTAGTATCAATATTATTTGTCATCTTTGCATATAATCTAAATCTAAACTTAAAAACATTATGGAAGAAGATTTGCGAGTAAAAGAACTCGAAAATGTAGTAGTTCGCTTCTCTGGTGATTCTGGTGATGGAATGCAATTAGTGGGCAATATCTTCTCTACAGTCTCGGCTATTGTGGGTAATGAAATTTCTACATTCCCAGATTATCCTGCTGATATTAGAGCACCGCAAGGTACTTTAACAGGGGTAAGTGGTTACCAAGTAAATATTGGAGAGCACATACATACGCCTGGAGATAAATGCGACGTACTGGTTGCCATGAATGCTGCCGCACTAAAAACACAATGCAAGTTTGCAAAGCCTACAACAATCTATATTATAGATACGGATAACTTTAAAGCTAACGACTTACTGAAAGCCAAGTTTGAAACTCAAGACTACTTAGGTGAATTAGGAATTGACCCTGATACGGTGGTTTCTTGTGCCATTGGTACTATGGTAAAAGCGTGTTTGAAAGATTCGGGTATGGACAATAAATCAATACTGAAGTGCAGAAATATGTTTGCATTAGGTATGGTTTGTTGGTTGTTTAATCGCAACTTAAATTTTGTTGCTAACTTCTTGAAAAACAAATTTAAGAAGAAACCTTCTATCTTGGAAGCTAACCTAAAAATAATTCAGGCAGGTTATGACTATGGAGCCAACACTCACTCAAGTGTGCCTTATACTTATCGTATAGAAGCACGCCATAAGGTTTCAGGTAGATATATGGATATTACAGGAAACAAAGCTACAGCGTATGGTTTGATGGCTGGTGCTGAGAAAGCTGGCGTCAAACTATTTTTGGGTTCTTATCCTATTACACCTGCATCAGATGTGTTGCACGAACTGGCTAAACATAAGTCGTTGGGGGTTATTACCATACAATGTGAAGATGAAATTGCAGCTTGTGCCACATCGGTAGGTGCTTCGTTTGCAGGTGCTTTGGGATGTACATCTACATCTGGTCCAGGTATCTGTTTAAAATCAGAAGCTATCAACTTGGCTGTGATGGATGAGTTGCCACTTGTTATCGTAGATGTGCAACGTGGAGGGCCATCAACAGGTTTGCCTACGAAGACCGAACAAACCGATTTGTTGCAAGTGTTATATGGTAGAAATGGTGAGTCGCCTATGCCTGTTATAGCACCCATTAGTCCTACAAACTGCTTCCATGCTGCTTATATGGCATGCAAGATAGCATTGGAGCATATTACCCCCGTGGTTGTGTTGAGCGATGCGTATATTGCTAACGGCTCATCAGCATGGCCTATCCCAGATATGAGTAAGCTGCCAAGCATTACTCCGCATCGTGTTACCCCCGAGATGAAAGGACACTATGCACCTTATCTTCGCAATCCTGAAACGTTTGTAAGGTATTGGGCTAAGCCTGGAGAAGAGGGATATGAACATATCTTGGGTGGTTTGGAGAAGGATTCGGATACAGGACAAATATCTAATAATCCTGATAACCACCATGCGATGGTAGGCTACAGAGCACAGAAAGTAGCTCGTATCAAAGTTCCAGACCTTGAAGTGTTGGGGGATGTTGATAACGCCGAGCTATTGGTTGTTGGCTTTGGAGGTACATACGGACATCTTTATACAGCAGTAGAAAGGATGGTAAAGAAAGGCAAAAAAGTAGCTTTGGCTCACTTTGAATTTATCAATCCATTGCCATTCAATGCTATTGACGTGCTGACACGTTATAAGAAGGTGATTGTGTGTGAACAAAATATGGGGCAGTTTGCCCAATATTTGCGTTCGAAGGTAGATGGATTTGTACCTTATCAGTTTAATCAAGTAAAAGGTCAGCCGTTTGTAATAGCTGAGTTAATGGATGCATTTGATAAAATATTGGAGGAAAAAGCATGACAGCATATACAGCAAATGATTATAAAGTAGGGCAACCTCGTTGGTGCCCTGGTTGTGGCGATCACTTCTTTTTGGCTAACTTGCACAAAGCTATGGCTGCCCTTGGAGTTCCACCTTATGAGATAGCCGTTATTTCGGGTATCGGATGTTCAAGTCGATTACCTTATTATATGAATACGTACGCCATGCAAACCATTCATGGTCGTGCTGTTGCCATTGCTTCTGGAGCAAAGGTGGTAAATTCTAACCTTACAGTATGGCAGATTAGTGGCGATGGCGATGGATTGGCTATTGGTGGTAATCACTTTATTCATGCCATGCGTCGTAACATCGACTTGAATATGGTATTGCTTAATAACCGTATTTATGGTTTAACCAAAGGACAGTATTCGCCTACGTCTCCCTTCGGATTTGTGAGTAAGTCATCTCCTTACGGCACAGTAGAAGACCCATTTCGTCCAGCTGAGCTTTGTTTCGGTGCTCGTGGTCGCTTTTTTGCTCGTGGCGTTGCCAACGATACTGCACACGTGGTAGAGATATTGCAGGCTGCTTATCATCACAAAGGTACTGCCTTGTGTGAGATATTACAAAATTGTGTTATCTTTAATAATGGTGCATACGACCCTATTTACAGTCGCGAAGGTAGAAAGAAAAATGTTATCTATGTAGAACACGGTAAGCCTTTGACCTTTGGTGAGAACAAAGAATATGGCTTAATGCAAGAGGGCTTTGGCTTGAAAGTTGTAAAACTAGGTGAGAATGGCATTACAGAAAAAGATATTTTGGTACATGATGCGCACGAAGAAGATAATACCTTACAGCTCAAATTGGCGATGATGGATAATGAACACGGATTTCCTGTAGCTTTGGGAATTATTCGTGATGTTGAGGCTCCTACGTATGATGAATTAGTTAATGCGCAGATAGAAGAGGTAAAGCAAAAAAAGCCTTATCACACTTTTGCCGAATTATTGGAAACGAATGATATCTGGGAGGTAAAGTAAAAAACTTCCCCACCTCTTACTGTGGAAATTATAGGCTGGGTTTATAAATTAGCTTTGACAGATTGAGAGACTATTTTTAAGGTCAATTTGTTTATGAGTTTAGGAGTATAGCGAACTATACTCCTAAACTCATAAACAAATTGAACCAAAAAGAGCCCACAAGATGACAAAACGTAAAAATACTGGCATAAAAACTTTACGGTGGTAATTTATAGAACCGCCCTTTAATCATAAAGTTTAAGGCTCAAAGTAAATAAAGTTCAAAGCTCAGTGTTAACTTCCCTTCTCTTGCTTTGCATTTTTAAGTATGAGCAATGTTACGGCAGTTAATATCAAAATAAAGCCAATAGCAGTATTCTTGGTAAATGGCTCCTTAAATACAATAATACCTATGCACATAGCAGTTAATGGCTCAAATGCTCCAAGAATAGCTACAAGAGTACTGCCGATGTTTCTAAGAGCCTGAATAAGTGTAATATTGCTTACCACTGTTGGAACCAATCCTAATAAGAAGAGATTGATAAAGTTACTACCTGTTTTCATCATAGGTATATATCCTGTTGTAAACACAGCATAGAGCATTAACATCAGTGTAGTGAAGAAAAAAATATAAAAGTTTACTTTCAGCGTAGGGATGTTGCGTATCTTCATGATGGGGTAGGTTACCATGTAGACAGAGTACGAAAGTCCAGATAGCAGTTCTAAGCCAATGCCAACTAACGAGATATTACCTATTCCTTTATCAATGCCAGAGAGGAAACACACACCGCCTATAGCACAACCAATGGCAATAAAAGTAGTGGGTGCTGCCTTTTCGCCTCTAAACAGCATCATGAGGATAGCAGTCCACACGGGGTACGAGAACATGAGTACGGTGGCTATACCGCTGGATAGATAGTGGTAACCTTCCAATAGGAAGATAGCCGACATGCTATAACATAAGGATAGCAGGGTGAGATGAAGCGATTCGCCAAAACCCAAGTGTATGTTTTGCCGTTGCATCATCAGTAGGACGAGTAGGATGAGACTACCAAACCCAAATCGATATACCAAAACGCCAGCTGGCGATATACCTGTTGTCAATACTGGTATACTAAAAAGGGGAATTAGACCAAATGCTGCAGCTGAGATAATAGCAGCGGCAAATCCATGTACTTTATTCATATTGTTTTCGGTGCTCATAGTTTTTTAACGTTTTATCTTATGTGTTTATTGTGCTTTGAATTATTCTTTGGGTATTGATAGTGCAATGTTTAATACCTAATGAAATTGATATATATCAAAAAAATGCGCTCTTTTGGATTTCGTTTGCGCAAACAATTGGTATTATTACAAAACAACTATATCTTTGCAACGTGTTTTTCATAGTATTAGATTTAAGGTTAACAAAGATTGGGACTCAGCGGAGTCCTTTTTTTTATGCCTATGCCCTTTTACAATTCCTTCTGTACAGTGAAAATGTACCTTTTCCAACATTGTTTTAGTTAGATAGTATTTGGTTTACTTAACAGGTTGAGTGATGCTTTACAGGCTATATTACTAAAGTTTTTTAGGGATTTCGAACTCCTAATGAACTTGTCGAAAACAAGGCTCGTTTATCTTTAGGCTATCTTTTTTTTTCTGTTTGAGAATAATATATTTTTCAAAAAGCGGAATTGGCAAGTATTTTAGAATGAAAGAAAAATATTGACAAGTAGATTGGGAAAAGTGAATAAAAACGGTCAAGTGATTTTTAGGAAAGTACAAAGCGATTTTAGAAAAAGACAATTCCATTGAGTTTGTGCTGCAATTTCATTGAGTTTGAGGGGCAATTTCATTGAGTTTGAGGGGCAATCTCATTGAGTTTGCGCTTTCCTAAAATAGCTTGACAGTTTTTAGTTGATTATTCTATATTACTTGTCAATATTTTTTATTATACCACAGTATATAGTAATTAGTTTTTAAGAAATACGTTTTGGCATCTTTTGGCATCTTTTTATAGAAAACAGGTAGTGTCTCAACAATTCAAACTAGGTTGATTGTTATTCGGTTTGTTCTGTTTTTGGTTCAAAATGTAAGTTTGTGCAGTTGCGTAGCTCGTTACTCTCCTCCTCTCTTTTACATTTTGGCTTCAAAAACAAATAAAAATATAACAAAACAAAACTATATAACCAGTCTTAGCATAAAAATATAACTAAAGTCATTAATTTAGCGGCTTAATTTCGAAAAAATGTTTTTATGGGGATAGGCACTAAACGAATTTTATGAATTAAAGAACGTAGCATAAATAAAAACACCGCAACTCTCAACGAGCTGCGGTGTATTGTATGTTTAACTTGATTTTTGTTTCAAAATGAATGAAAACCTCACGGCCTTCATCGTTACCTGTTAAACAATCTGTTTAATTTACCTTAAACCTAATAACTAAAAACCTAAATCTATTACTACTAACCTAAACAATCTATTAACCTTTTTGATGTTGCAAAGGTATGAAGTTATAACACTCGCTCCAAATGACCGCAAAAAAAATATGTAAATAGAACTGCTTTTTTGACTTATGTCAACAGCTTGTGTACGCACACAACTGTTTCTTGCTGCTTATTTTTGCTGGTTATAATAGTTATGTTATAAAATAGTAGATAATTCTTTTTTCATCTTTAACTATATAGAGTAATATATATATGTATTAAGGGATGGATGATAAGGCAATGTATGCCTGTATAACAATAGAAAAACAGAATATGTACAAATAAAAAGTGGAGTTTTTTTTTGTGCATTGCTATGAATTGATGTACCTTTACATGGACAAATAAAGGCATATATGCGAATACTGATAGTGAATACAAGCGAGAAGACAGGTGGTGCAGCTTTGGCATCTAACCGATTGGTAGAGGCACTAAACCGCTTTGGTATTGAGACAAAGATGCTGGTAAAAGATAAAGAAACTAATAATGTAAACGTTGTTAGTATGCCACATTCTGCTCGTAAGTGTTTGCATTTTCTGTGGGAACGGTGGTGTATCTTTTGGCATTTGCATTTGTCTAAGAAGTGCTTGTTTGCCATTGATATTGCGAATATTGGTACGGATATCACACAATTGCCCGTTTTTAAGCAGGCAGATGTAATCCATTTGGAGTGGATAAACCAAGGGACTTTATCGTTAAAAAATATTCAGCAGATTATTGATAGTGGTAAACCTATTGTATGGACTATGCATGATATTTGGCCTGCCACGGCTATTTGTCATCTTAGTTTGACTTGTCAACGGTTTAAGCAGCAATGTGGATGTTGTTATTATCTGCCTAATGGTGGGTATGAGCACGATTTATCTTATAAGGTATGGCTGCGTAAATACAAGGTTTATGGTGGAGGTAACATTGCTTTTGTAGCGTGCAGTCATTGGTTAGGTAATCAGGCAAAGCAAAGTGGATTATTAAAAAATAGTTTTGTTACTACTATTCCTAACCCTATTGATACCCATGTGTTTGCTCCAAAAAGTAGGGAGGGGGCTGCTCATAGGTTAGGTTTACCCACAGATAAAAAACTTATTTTGTTTGCATCGCAACGAATTACCAATGTTAACAAGGGTATTAGTTATCTTATAGAGGCTTGTAGACTATTGGTTGAGGCACATCTTTCTTATAAAGATAAGGTGGCGTTGGTGGTATTGGGCGGTCATGCCGATGAAATGCAGTATGCTTTTAATTTTCCAACCTATCCACTTGGCTACGTTAACGATACACAAAAGATAGTAGATGTGTACAATGCTGTGGATATGTTTGTATTGCCATCGCTCTCTGAAAATTTGCCTAACACCATTATGGAGGCCATGTCGTGTGGCGTTCCGTGTGTAGGGTTTGACGTGGGTGGTATTCCTGAGATGATAGAACACAAGGTTACTGGTTTTGTTGCCAAATACACCGATGCACAATCGCTGGCTGAAGGCATACAATGGGTACTGAGTGAAGATACAAATTATGCAGAATTAAGCAGGCAATGTATAGAGAAAGTGCAACGAGAATATTCGCAACAAAGTGTGGTGCAACGGTATATGGAGGTATATCGGAGAGTAATGGAGCGTAAAAAGAAGTAATTGAGAGGTAAGGGGAGTGTAAGGTCATTAGCTTGTTTGCTATAGGAAATCTTTCTTTTTTATCCTATTAACTCTCGCCAAATAGACTTTTGTTCGTTACCTTCCAACAACTCCTTTTTTACTTCCATTAACTCCTAAAAACAGAAAAAGAATGATAAAAATAACAATTATAACTTGCACGCATCAAGCAGAATTAGTTTTACAGCGAACTCTTGATAGCGTGTTTAGACAAACGTATGAACGAATAGAACATTTGATTATTGATGGCGCTTCTACCGATGCAACCGTAGAAATGGCACAAAAGTATGCTAAAAAATCAGATGAAAATAAGGTTGGGCATGAGGTTGTAGTTACGTCAGAACGTGATAATGGCTTGTATGATGCAATGAATAAAGGCTTGAAGCGTGCCACTGGTGATTATGTTTTGTTTCTGAATGCGGGTGATATATTTCCTCAAGCCGAGACTTTGGAACGTGTAGCTACATTGGTAAATAATTATAAGGTATTGCCTGCAGTGCTGTATGGCGATACAGATATAGTAGATGCTAAAGGACAGTTTTTGCGTCATCGCCGTTTATCTCCACCTTGTCAATTGTCATGGCGTTCATTCTTATATGGTATGTTGGTGTGTCATCAGGCTTTTTATGCACGTACAGATATTGCTAAGCATACCCTTTATAATACTCAGTATCGTTATTCTGCCGATGTGGATTGGTGTATCAGAATGATGAAGGAAGCTGAAAAACAAAATCTTCCTTTATGTAATGTGCATGCGGTAGTGGTAAATTATCTATATGGGGGCATGACCAATAAGAATCATCGGGTCTCTCTTAAAGAGCGTTTTCATGTGATGGCATCACATTATGGTTATCTTCCAACAATCATGATACATCTTTGGTTTGTGCTAAGAAGTGTGTTAAAGCGATAATTTATCACGCCAGTTTATTCACAAGCAATATTGGATATGTTAAAATAGGGGAGAATTGGATGAAACAAATGATAACACTGACGGCATGCTTATGATGTTATCAGTTATCAACTTATTGTATATAAATATATTATAGGAAAAACTGACGAAATGATGATATTTTTTCAAAACACTATTTTTAATAGAGATAAAATAAAAAAAATCGACTCCCCCTTATATTACATAGATAATATAGAGAGAGCCGATGATGTCTTATCTTATAATTCAATAATCAAACTTTGACGAGGAGATAATTGAATATCTTTGCTTAAATCAATATTTTCGCCAGTAATTACGTCTTGGGCTGTGGCTTGTTTGCCAATCACTTCAGCATAACGAGCTACTTCCATCTTTGCACTCTTGGATGTTCCGTTGAGGATGGTGAGTACCGTTTTTCCTTTATATTGACGAGCTATAACATACACACCGTTGTGAGGAATAAATTGTATTTGTTTTCCTTTGCTGATAATCTCATTGCCTTGGCGCCAGTGTAGCAATTTGCTAAGCCAATTAAAAGTTTCGTTTTGTGCTTTTGTTCTGCCTTCTACAGTAAATGCAGAATGCGCATCTCCAGGAAATCCGCCAGGGAAGTCTTGGCGAACATTACCATCGCTTTTTTGTTTTGTACCATTCATCAGCACTTCTGTACCATAGTATAGTTGTGGAATGCGGTTAATGGTGAGCAATAAAGATAAAGCTTGCTTTAATGAAGCTACGTTTTGGCCATTGCCCAAATAGCGGTCGGTATCGTGATTTTCAATGAATGCCATAACCGCTTTAGGATCTTCATAGAGGTAATCTTCTGCAAATGAATTGTAAACCTTGTTTAATCCGTTCCACCAAGCATCGGTTTCTTCGTTCTTTGCTTTGTTTATCTTCTCAAAGAAACTAAAGTCCATAACGGTTTTTAGGTTGCTGTTGATAGTAGACAACTTAGAATCTTTTTGCCAAGCAGCGGTATAAGCAGGTTCTGTGTTCCATGTTTCGCCTACTACATTAAAATTAGGATATTCCTCGTTAAGCACCTTCATCCAATGAGCCATGGCTTTGCGGTCTGCATAAGGATAGGTATCCATTCGGATACCATTGATACCTGCAGTTTCTATCCACCATTCACTATTCTGGATAAGATATTTTATGACGTGAGGATTGCGTTGATTAAGGTCGGGCATTGAAGGTACAAACCAACCATCAACGGTTTCTTTCATATCTATCTTAGAGGCGTATGGGTCAAGAACAGGTGTTAATTTGTAGCTGGTTTGCAAGTATTTTGAGTTAACTTTTGAACCATTTGGCATTCCCGTTTTTCCATCTCGTCCTGAAGTCATTCCCTCTTTTAACCACTCGGGGTAGTTAAACCAGTCATCAGAAGGTAATTCTTTAATCCATGGATGTTCCAGTCCGCAGTGGTTAAATATCATGTCCATTACCACTTTTAGGCCTTTTTGATGTGCTTGGTCAATGAGTTGGCGATATTCGGCATTGGTACCAAAGCGGGGATCTACCTTATAATAATCGGTTGTAGCATAACCATGGTAGGTACTAAAGCCGTTGGTGTCGGGCGAATTGTTTTCTAATACAGGTGTAAACCACAAGGCTGTAACACCTAAATCGGTAAAGTAGTTAAGGTGTTTGCGAATGCCTTCGAGGTCGCCCCCATGTCTCAAACTGGGTTGTGTACGGTCGCAAACATACTTGTTCATGCCTTTTATTTGGTCGTTTTGGGTATTGCCGTTAGCAAATCGGTCGGGCATGAGCATATAGAGAACATCGGCATTGGTAAATCCCATACGTTTGTCTCCACTCATTTCACGTTGTTTGAGCAGATATTTAACTTTCTGACTTTTCTTTCTGTTGGTAAACTTTAGGGTCATGATACCTGGTTGAGCATCTTTTACATTGAGGTATGCCAGCAGATAGTGTTCATTAGGCATATTCACAACACTGTCTATACGCACACCTTCATAGTTGGTACTTACCTGTGTGCCATGCAGATGGTTGCCATAGACCATTAGTTGTAAACTTGCATCTTTCATTCCTACGAACCAGTTGGTTGGGTCAATGCGATTAACTTTCACCTGTGCGTTCGCTACAAATGTAGTTAAGAAAAATCCTGCAATAATGATTGATTTCTTCATATTATGTTTATTTCCTTTGTTTCTTTTGTCGTTAACCTTATCTCTCTTTATGTCAGAGAAAAGCAACTCTTTAGCTTTTATTGTTGCTGGATAGACAAGATGAGAGCTGATTGAGCTGGGACTATAACCTTATTAGCTTTGTCGTCTACTACAAGTTTCTCAATACCATTGACATCAATAACACCATTGTAGCATAAAACATTGTATGAGCCTTGGGGTAAGGTAATGTGTTGTTCTGTTTTATTGGCATTGAGCAAGACGTAAATATATTGTTTTGAAGGAGCATCTGTTAATCGGTAACCCACAAAACAAGGTTGGGTTGGAAGAAAAGAAAGGTTCTGCCGAACAGCTTCTGCACTGCCTAAACGGAATGCGTTATACTTCTTTCGTAGAGCAATTAACCCCTTATAGTAATTAAATACCTGTGGATAACGCTGCATGTTGTCCCAATCTAAACGATTAATCTCTATCGGAGAGTTAAACGTATTGTGTACCCCGTGCTTGTTGCGCAACATCTCTTCGCCACTCAACATAAAAGGAACACCCTGTGAAGTAAACACTGCTGTTTGTGCAAGCAAGTCTAATCGAATAAGTTCCTCGGTAGAAATTCCTGGCATAGATGCCTTCAAACGGTCAACCAAACACATATCATCATGGCAGCTCACATAGCTAATCATTTGAGAAGGATTGTTAGCCCATGCCTTTTTGCTGTAATTCACCTTATTTGTGTCTACTTGTGGATGTTCAATTGCTCCCACAATACCAAACTTAATACTTTCTTCTGATCCAGCAATACCAGCTAAGAATGCGCCTTTCTTCTCATCATTGAAAGGTCCGCGCAGTGCATCGCGCAGCTCATCACTAAAAGCTGCAATGCGAGGAAGTTGTGAGATGTTAGCTTTTATGGCGAGTTTTTCAGCAGGATAAGCACAACTACCAGCACTCCAGCCTTCACCATAGATATAAATAGAAGGGTCTATCTTGTCAACTTCCTTTCGGATAGCGTTCATGGTAGCTATATCATGAATGCCCATGAGATCGAATCGGAAGCCGTCAATATGGTATTCGTTGACCCAATATTTTACAGATTCTAACATAAACTGGTGCATCAATGGCTTTTCGGATGCCGTCTCGTTGCCACAACCCGAGCCATTAGCATACTTGCCGCTGGCTGTTTTGCGGTAATACATATCTGGATAAGTACGTTGGAAATTACTGTGCTCAATATCAAAAGTATGATTGTATACTACATCCAAAATCACTCTGATACCTGCTTGATGCAAGGCTTGTACCATTTGTTTGAACTCTCTGATGCGCACCTTTGGGTCTTTGGCATTGGTACTGTAAGTTCCTTCTGGTACATTATAATTCTTTGGATCATATCCCCAGTTGTAATTAGCATTGGAAGTCTGGTGCTCATCTACCGAAGCAAAGTCGAATGATGGCAATAGATGAACAGCATTTATGCCCAATTCCTTGAGATGAGCAATGGCTTTAGGCTCGGTTAGTCCCAAGAATTTACCTTTGTTGATGATACCAGAATTTGGACTATCTGTATAATCTCTAACGTGCATCTCGTATAACACCAAGTCGGAAGCCGATTTTAAAACTGGTTTTACATCATTGTTCCAACCTTTCGGATTGGTTTCTTTCAAGTCGATAATGGCTCCTCTGTTACCATTGATGCCTACAGCCTTGGCAAATACACCAGGAGTTTCTCCACCTTTATATTGTTGATAGCCAATTACTTCAAATGTATAAAACAAGCCTTTAAGGTTTCCTTTCACCTTTTTAGTCCACACATCATTGCCTGTTGGCTTCATCTTTAGGGTTTTGAGCAGTTTTCCGCCTTCACCTTGGTTGTACAATCGCAGCACAACACATTTGGCACTTGAAGGTGCATTTAACTTAAACTCTGTACTTTGCGGTGAATAAGTTATCTCATTAAAAACTTGTGCTGATAGCTTTACCTGTCCCATTGATAACAACCATGCTACCAATAAAATAAAATGACGTGTGGAATGTTTCATTGTTTTATCAATTAAATGTTATTCTGCAATCAGAGAAATAGCAAAACCACCACCTTTTGCTTCTTGTATCTTTAATACATCTCCGCACTTTACGGTTTTGTGAGTAATGGTATAAGCCTGTGGATTGTCTTTGTAATCTGCATTCTTTGCATCAGCATAAATAGTACACTTGTACTTTCTACCTTTGTCAAGGAAGTTGAGTTTAACAACACTCTTGTGTCCATTCTCATTGCATTTTCCACCAACAAACCAGTTGTTAGTGCCTTTAGCCTTACGAGCCACAGTGATATAGTCGCCTGGTTCTGCCTCTAGATATTTGCTGTCATCCCAGTCTACAGCTACATCACGAATAAACTGGAAGGCATCATCATACTTTTCATAATTTTCGGGTAGGTCGGCAGCCATTTGAATTGGGCTGTACATAACGAGATATAACGACAACTGACCAGCTAAAGTAGAGTGGACGTATGATGTATTCTTTGACCATTCAGACAGTTTTGTTACGAAAATGCCTGGTGTATAATCCATTGGGCCTCCTTGTAAACGAGTAAATGGCAAAATACAGGTATGGTCTGGATTGTTTCCGCCAAAGGCTTCAAACTCTGTTCCTCGTGCGCTCTCGTTGCCTACCATGTTAGGATAGGTACGGCACAAGCCTGTAGGGCGAACGGCTTCGTGTGCATTAACCATGATATGGTGCTTGGCAGCTTCTTTTATACAATGCAAATAGTGATTGTTCATTAATTGCCCGTAGTGATGTTCGCCACGAGGAATGATGTCTCCAACATAGCCTGACTTTACAGCATCATATCCATATTTGTTCATTAAAGTGTAAGCTTCTTCTAAATGGCGATCATAATTCCATGCAGAACCAGATGTTTCGTGGTGCATCATTAGCTTAACACCCTTAGAATGAGCATACTCATTGAGCATTTTGATATCAAAGTCGGGGTAAGGAGTAACAAAGTCGAACACATCTTCTTTTGAGTGTCCTATCCAATCTTCCCAACCTATGTTCCAACCTTCAACCAGAACTTCGCTTAATCCGTTTTTGGCAGCAAAGTCAATATAGCGTTTTACCTCGGAATTGTTCGCTCCATGTGTACCATTAGGCTTACATTTGCTGTAATCGGTAGAAGCCAATTTTACTGATAAAAAGTCGTTAGTATAGCTCCATGTTTTTTTACCAACAATCATTTCCCACCATACACCGCAATATTTCATGGGTTTAATCCACGATGTATCCTTTAGTTTGCAAGGTTCGTTGAGGTTCAATATCAAGTTAGAAGCCAATATATCACGCGCATCGTCACTTACCATAACCGTACGCCATGGTGTGTTGAAAGGAGTTTGTACATATCCCTTCATGCCTTGTGCGTCAGGTGTTAACCACGATTCAAATATCATATTCTTGTCATCGAGGTTTAAACTCATGGTAGGGAAATTAATACAAGCTGCTTCGTGTATATTGATATACAATCCGTCTTTGCTTTTCAACTGCAAAGCTGTTTGTACACCTGTGGGAGAAAATGGAGTGGTAGACGCATTATCGGTAAGCGATTGTTTCATCAAGCCACGAATCTGCGATAGCTTTGAGGTAATGGTTTTATGCTCTTGTGTGTCATAATCTCCTGGTAGCCACCATGCAGTATGGTCTCCTGTCATAGCAAATTGCGTATGTTCTTCTTTTACAACAAAGTAATTCAAATCTTTTTGTTGTGGAAACTCATAGCGCAATCCCATGCCATCGTCGTATACACGAAAACGAATAATAATATGACGATGACTTGAAGGCTGGCTTAGTGTTATAACCAATTCGTTATAATGATTGCGAATAGTTGCGGTTTCTCCCCAAACAGGCTTCCATGTTTCATCAAAAGTAGATGTTTGAGTGTTGGCAATCTTAAATCCGTCCATCAAGTCGGTTTCATTCATGCCCTTTGAAGCATACTTGCTCTTAGCCAATTCAAACCCCAATCTACTGGTTTTTACAACGGCTTTGCCTTTATACGTCATGTTGTATGTGGGTATGCCGTTGTCTTTTAAGGCAAACTGCACACATACTTTGCCGTTAGGTGATTTTACCATTTGTGCCAACAATGCCATTGGCAACATAAACAAAGCGATAATAAGACTAATTTTCTTCATGATTTTGTTGATGTTTGGAGTTAATAGGAGTAATTAATTGAAGTAAAGAGGAAGTTAATGGGCATATATTAGTCAGTTAACTCCTGTTTACCTCTCTTACACTCCTATTCTGGGTGGACATTAGTCAGTAAGCTTCTCTGTTACCTCCCATCTAAAATAATTAAGCTCTTCCTGATTGTGTATTAAGTTCTAATATATTCGATACCAAACTCTTGTCGGCTATCATATCCTCTATGTTGAGGTGCATACGGTATCGCCAGTAATGCTTAGGATTAGACGGAATGTTGATACGTTCGGCATTGGCATTAGCCAAACGCAACCTTTCGTCAATAGCCAACCAGTCTTGTATAGATAGGATGCAGAGCATTGATGGAGATGTAAGGTGCTGCCAAATAATATCTCGAGCCAACCAACCAGGCAGAGGATGTGGTGCTGGTCCTTCTTTTCTTAAGGCTGAATTGTAATAGAACTGTGTACGTTCGTAGTTCTCATCCCACCATTGGCGCAAAGTTGGCATGTCGTGCGATGAAATAGTGGCTACACTTCGGTATGGATTGTTAGGCAAATAGCCAAAGGTTACTTTTGGATCTTTAGGCATAGACTGTATTTCCAAACTTAAAATACGTAATTCGTTCATTACCCATGCCACGCAATCTGGCACCATACCAAGGTCTTCTGCACATACCAGCATACGAGTAGCTTGTACCAACTTAGGCAATTTTTTCATGGCTTCGTGATACCAATACTGGTTGTTGCGACGATAATAATATTCGTTGTAAAGACGATTGAAAGCAGCCTTGTCTACATCCCACAAACTTTCGTATATAAAATTGAATTGAGCTGTAATACGTGGGTGGAACAATCTGGGGTTCTTCTTGTCTCGTACAAACAACACATCGCTGGCTAAAGCGTATAATCCGTTGCGTATCCACGTATCTTTCTCACTATTTTTACCTTCAAAGGCAGCCTCTATCTTGCGTTCGGTGTTGTATTTTTCATTGAGTTCAAATACATCATCGTGAATATGATTAAGATATTTAGCTATTACTTCTTCTTTATGTTCACCAAAAACACGGTTCAAAACCCAATCTCGAACAAATGGTTTGGTGAATAAATCTTCTTGGAAGTTAAGCCCATAAGATGCTATTTCATTACGAGACATACCCAATGATGGGGAAAATTGTCCGCATAAGCCATGTACACAATTGATAGGAATTTCCCAAATGCGGAAGAAACCTAATACGTGGTCAATGCGGTAAGCGTCAAAGAACTCTGCCATATTGCGGAAACGACGCTCCCACCAAGCACATCCGTCTTTTATCATTTCATCCCAATTGTAAGTTGGGAAGCCCCAGTTTTGTCCATTGATAGAGAAGTCATCAGGTGGAGCACCTGCCTGTCCATTCATATTAAAGTATTTAGGTTCTACCCATACATCACATCCATGCCTACTTACACCGATGGGGACATCACCTTTTAATATAATGTGTTTGCTCTGTGCATAGGTATGAGCCGATTTCATCTGTGTATATAAGATGTATTGTACATAATAAAAATAAGCTACTTCCTTGTAAGCTTTGCTGCTTGGTGTACTTAATGCTTTGCGGTTATCTTCGTTCCATGTATGATTATTCTTCCATTGTGTAGTATCAGTTGTTTGATATTGATCTCTCAAATAGCAGAACTGTGCGTATGGAACTAACCATCGCTCACTCTTTTTGAAGAATTTTTTGTAGGCTTCGGTTGCCATGGTGTGCTTGCCCTCTTGTTCAAAAATAAGGTGTAACAACTCTGTTTTGTGCTTGTTTACAGCCACATAGTCTACCTGTGGCTGTGCATTGAGTTCTTTTTGCAGTTTATCAAAGTATTGTTGTTGTTTAACATCCTTTAGTTTAGGCAATTGTCTAAAGTCGCAATACTGTGGATGTAAGGCAAATACGCTGATACAACTATAAGGATACGAATCGGCCGAAGTGCCTGTCGCAGTGGTATCGTTGATAGGTAACAACTGTAATACACGCTGACTGGTTGCATATATAAAGTCTATCATTGACTTAAGGTCGCCAAAGTCGCCTACACCAAAGCTGCCCTTTGTACGCAACGAGAATACTGGAACCAAGGTGCCAGCAACCTTTGTATTGCCCATAGGCATAAAGGCTTGGTCTAAGTGGTACACTACTACCTCGCCATTGTTTATCTTTGGAACATCAATAGTACGGTTAAAGCACGACTCCCACATTGGCTGTTTGTCCTTATCGTTATAAGATATGGCAGCAAACTTTACTTCTATGCTCTCGCCAGTCAGTGTACTGGCGTCTACATCTACCACCCATTCGTTGTATTGGTGTTGTGTCATGGGCAGTGCCTTGCTGGTTTGCCATACTCCTAAGATATCTTTATCACCAGAAAGAACCAAATATTGGTGGGGCTTCAGTTGTGGGGCACGTACAATAATACGCACCGTTTTGTCGAACGATGATACTTGCAGGGGTTGACTATTGTTTTGATTGAGACAATTGGTGAATGCCGAAGAATATAGATAAGAATCTTCTGGTATTTGCATCCAATGGTCGTAAAGTGTGTATTGTTTAGCGCGCGATGCCGTTAGGTCTAACAAATGGGCAATGGTAGTCCACTCTTGGCGGATAATACGTCCGTCGCATTCTACCGAATAATAATAAGAAAATTGAGTAGAAAGCTCCATTGCTGGCAGACTAAGCCTAAAATGCCAATGCAGTCCATCGACTGTTGACATGCGGTAGGGGGTGTATTCTGTTTCGTTTGTTGCTGTTTTTTCAGCAACATTCAAGATGAGGTCTTCTCCAAAGACCGTCTTGTAATCAATATTAAAATCTAAGTTCATAGTTAAAGGATTAGTAGTGTCGTAGAAATTTCGCATTTCCACATCTTTCACAAAGATATTATAAAATATAGCACAGTGTTTGTGTAACCTAATACAATATGATAAAAGAATAATGCAATCGTTTGCATAAATAGAATGAAGTCTTGCAAAAAAAATGGAGCTTTACTCCCAATCCCTCACCAAAAGAGAGAGTAGGATGATTAAACTATTTGCAGAATTTTCTTATGCGACATACCTATCTATATATTTTCTTTTTCAAAAAATGCCGTCATGCCTTCATGTTTCGTTGTAATTATTTTATAATTAGGGATATATAAAATGATGAAATATAATGCTTATGTTGGCAGTGTTTTGCCCTTTTGCAGAAAACTAAAAACTAACAACCCCATTAACTAATAAACTAAAAAACTGCTATCTTTGTAGTATGAAGAAGAAAAACGTATTATTTTTGTTGTGTGCATACATAATTTTGATGGGATGTGTAGGAACAAAATCACATCAACAGAGTAAATCACCTTTCAAAACAGAGGTGATGTTAAAGCAATCTCCTGTAAAAAATCAAGATAACAGCCAACTGTGCTGGGCATATGCCATGCTGGGCACCATTGAGTTAGAGCACCTGATGCAGGGCGATTCTGTTGATCTTTCGGTGGATTACATAGCACGAATGTACTTAAAGCAACAAGCCGCCGAAGCATTTTTTGCAGGTGGACGCAAGAAAGTATCATTAAGAGGTATGGCACCTATGGCAATTCATTTGCTGCAACAATACGGCATCACACACTACGATGCTTATCATAGCAATAATATTAATTATAATGTATTATCCAATAAAATAAACTTAGCTGCCAGAATATCTTCATCGTATACCAAAATGCAGCAACACACTGATGATTTATTGGATGGAGAGATAGGCTATCTACCCAAGAAGGTTATGTTCTTACATGCCGAGTATACATTTAAGGAGTTTGCCCACAGCGTTTGTATGCCTAACGAATATTTGTCGCTCACATCGTTTACGCATCATCCTTATGGGAAGATGTTTGTATTAGAAGTTCCCGATAACAAGTTTTGCGACAGCTTCCTTAATCTTCCTCTTAACACCCTAATGGCTCATATCAAAGCCGCTCTTCGTTCTGGTCATCCTGTTTGTTGGGAAGGAGATATTAGCGAACCAGGGTTCTCTTTTGAGAAAGGTATTGCAATGCTTCCTCACGACCCCATGAATATTACCCCACAATTGCGCCAGAAGCTCTTTGAAACCTTAAAAACTACCGATGACCATTGTATGATTTTGGTTGGATTAGCTCATGACAAGCAAGGCAATACGTATTTTATTGCCAAAAACTCATGGGGTACGCACAACCCTTACCATGGTTATATGTATCTTAGCGAATCGTATGTCCGCTTAAAAACGATTGCCGTATACATGAAAAAAAATAATTCATAGGGCAGGTTCTATAAATTAGTTTTAGTTCTATGCTATAATACTGCTTCTTATTTCCAAAGCAATACTCTCCATTGTCGTGCTCTGATATTTCCTACAATTAGCGTTGGCGCTGACAGTGAGTTTGTTTATTTCATGCACTGCATCCCCAAAAAGTGTTCATAGTCTTCCATGCGGTTACTCTTCTAATCTACGACATAACAACACAAAATTAATTAAGGGCGGTTCTATAAATTACCACCCTTAATCTTATCGAGGGGAACGAAAGTCCTCCTCTTTTTTTTGTATTGCTTAAGCAATACGCTGGTGCTCTTAGGGGAACTTCGCACTCCCAGCCGAAAGGCAAGCCTCTGCGGTGTTTTTCATATTTTTTATACATTGCAAGTTTTGCACTTCTTATTGGGATTAGTATAATAGTTTTTGTCCTAAAAAATGATAAAAAAAAGGGTGTTGAAAAAGTGGAAAATAGAGAGAAAAATAAGTATGTTATGTGTAAAAAGTGGGTGTGTGATGCTCATGGAGGGGTAAAAAAAAGATTTTTTTCATTTAAAATATTGAAATAAGGCTGCTGTAAACAGTGGTTTGTACTACTAATCGTATGGAGTAAGGGGACTAAAGCGTGTAGATAAGGGCATAATGAGAATGCTTTTGTGCATTGAAAGTTTGATAGATGGACATTAATTAAGAACATATTGTTGTAACGAATTGTGAGATAAGTAAATACTAAATTCGCTCATTTTTAGCGTATCTGTGAGAAGGTACAAGTTGGTTGTAAATAAGCGAATTATGAACAGGGAGTTGTAAATATTTTTTTTTATGTATTCTTGGGGGGCTTCGCTTAATGCATAGACAGGAAAAAATATATATTCTGGTAAAAATAAAGCTGGCATTATTTATCTTTGTAGTTTATAGAACCAGCCATTACGCATTATATGCATCTTATAATTATTAAAAGTTTGTTTAATAGATATAATCTATAGTAACATAGACAAAAATTGTTGCGAAAGAGCTTGTTTTGTACTATCTTTGCAATAGAAAAAAAAAGAAAATATAACATTATAAAACTTTAAAAGAAAGGATAAAACGATGACAAACTTAAAAGCTACAGGTCTTGATGAAAAGAAGGTAAGTGAAGTAGTAAAAGGTTTAAACCAACTTTTAGCTGATTTACATATATATTATATGAATCTTCGTGGTTTGCACTGGAATGTTAAAGGCACAGGCTTTTTCCAATTACATGCTGAATACGAAACACAATATAACGATACAGCAGAAAAGATTGATGAAGTTGCAGAGCGTTTGTTGCAGTTAGGCAGTAAACCAGAGAACCGCTTCAGCGAATTGTTAAAGGCTGCTACTTTGAAAGAAGAGAACAATAAAGTTAGCGGTAAAGAGGGTATGGAACTTATCCTTGAAACATTGAAGGTGTTAATAGCAGAAGAGCGCACCGTTGTAGCAGCAGCAGTAGCGGCTAACGATGACGTAACAGTTGCTTTAATGGACGACTTCTTGACAGGTCAGGAGAAAGCTGTTTGGATGGTTAACGCTTACTTAGCTTAATTTATAGAACCGTCCTTAATATTGAATGTTCAAAACAGGATATTTTAGTATATAGCGAATAAAATCTAAAGAAAGAGCGATGAGGTATATTTGCTTCATCGCTCTATTTTTTTTTGTATGAAAGGGTAAGCTGTAAAACGTTCTACATTTCATATTTATTTGGGTGTAAACTTTCCTCCTCTGCTTATATATCCTTCTACCCCTTTGCGAGTAGCTTCAAAATAAGGATACTCATCACGAAGCGAAATATTATCATATTCAAAGGGAGCGACAATGGTGTCTTTTCCGTCGGCATGTATCAATCCCATCTTGCCATTCTTTTGTACAATGATAGGCATTGTCATGAGATCATCTACATATACGTAACATGTTCTGACAAAATCATAAACAGGATGAACCAAGATATTGCCCTCATGGTCTTTAATGCCAAATTTGCCATTTACCTCAATCACCTCATGATATTGTATGTATTTGTCTTTGATACGATGAAGATAGAACGCCATTTTTCGCTTATCGTTTACCAACATAAGCATATAGCTAAAGGTATCACAAAAGTTAGCTATGGCACGAGCCAGTACTATCTTAAAGTCTAATCCGCTTAGTACCTTTCGGTTAAGGTCAATATATCGGGCAATAGCTTTCTCGCGATATGGGATGGTAAGTGTTTGCAATTGAGTTTCAAACTGCTCCATCATAGTTTTACTGCCCGACATACCTTTGATATATCGATGTATTTGTCGTGACATTTCATCGCATACAAATTTATCTATCTGTTGCATCTCTACAGTATCAACATATTTTTCTGCAAAATTATCTTGTGTAATTTTATCCATGGTTTTATCTCCGTTTTTGCCAAAGGTACACAAAATATTTATAATGAAAAAATCATTCTGACATAAATTTGATATTTTTCATTGAATAATAGTTAACTTTGTAGCAGTAATGATTAAAATAAATAACTCTAAAAACGAAGGTTATGAAAAAAGTATTATTGAGTTTTGCGTTGTGTTTGTTTGCATTGATAGGCAAAGCACAGGTTGAACGTCCCAAGCTGGTAGTGGGGTTGGCAGTAGACCAAATGCGCTGGGATTATCTCTACTATTTTTATAATGAATATGGAGAGGGAGGCTTTAAGCGATTGTTAAGTGATGGCTATTGCTGTCAAAATACGCTTATCAACTACACTCCAACGGTTACAGCCATAGGTCATACCAGTATATATACAGGTAGCGTGCCTGCATTACATGGTATTACTGGCAACTATTTTCGTTTGAATGGAGAACCAGTATATTGCTGCTTCGACAAAGACGTGAAGAGTGTGGGCAGTAAAAACAAGGCAGGACAAATGTCGCCTCACAACTTGTTGGCAACGACTATTGGCGACCAATTAAGAGTAGCTACCAATTATGAATCGAAAGTAATAGGTGTGGCACTGAAAGATCGTGCTGCTATTTTGCCTGCAGGGCATTCTGCTAACGCTGCTTACTGGTGGGACAAAAAGGCAGGACACTTTGTTACAAGTTCGTTTTACATGAACAAATTGCCTAAATGGGTAGATAAGTTTAATAAAGACAATCATACCGAACCAGGCTTCGACCTCATGGCAAATGTTCAAGGTATACCTATGACCTTTAAAATGGCTGAAGCCGCACTTACAAACGAGAACTTAGGTAAGGGTAAGAATACAGATATGTTGTGCATAAGTGTATCGCCAACAGATATTATCAGCCATATATATGGCACTCGTCGCCCAGAGGTAAAAGCAGCTTACTTACAATTAGACAAAGAGTTGGCTCAATTCTTTAACTTCTTGGACGAGCATATAGGTAAGGGTAATTATCTTTTGTTTTTGACGGCCGACCATGGTGGTGCTCACAATCCCAATGAAATGAAAGCTAAACGTATTCCTGCAGGTGGATATGATACAGATGCTGTGGTAAAGAATTTGAATGCACATCTGCAACAAACATTTGGTGTGGATAGTTTAGTAAACTGGTATTATGCTTATTATCTGCACCTTAACCATACAAAGATAGCTAAGGCAAATCTTGATTTACAAAAGGTAAAGACCGAAGTTGTAAACTTTTTGAAGCGAGATCCTCAGTTTACATTTGTTGTAGATATGGAACATCTAAGCGAAATAACATTGCCTAATAAGCTAAAAGAACAGTTGGCTAATGGTTACAACCGCAATCGTTGTGGAGATATTCAGGTAGTTTGCAATCCTAACTTTATCGCTGCCAAGGTAGATGATAAATACATTGGAACAACGCACAGTGCATGGAATCCTTACGATGCTCACATTCCTCTTATCTTTATGGGATGGAAAGTTAAACATGGAGAAACATTCCGTACCACTAAGATTGTAGACATTGCTGCTACGGTATGTGCCTTACTGCATATACAAGTGCCCAATGCTTGTATAGGTGATGATATTTATGAACTACACAAGTAGCAATTCGTAATTCACAATTATGCGTAAACTTGGCATAATTATTTGAGCTATAAGAAAAACAATAACCACGGACCTAAGGATTACAAAGAAATTAAATTCTTGCTAATCGCTTAAATTCGTGGTTACTTATATGTTAATGAGCTGTTAATAACGTGAATGCACTTTTATTTTTCACTTATCATGTGAGTGTAACATTGCTTTGGGATCAAGTATTTTGTCCACCTGTTCAGGAGTCAATAAATTCTTCTCTAATATAATATCGCGTAAGCTCTTACCTGTTTCTAAAGCCTCTTTAGCAACCTTTGTACTTGTTTTGTAACCAATATATGGGTTTAATGCAGTAACAATACCTATAGAATGTTCTACCACATCCAAGTTATGCTTTGTATTGATAGTAATGCCCTTTATACACTTCTCTGTTAATGTGCGCATGGCATTGGTTAACCATAAAGTACTCTCAAACAAACACTCTACAATTACAGGCTCCATTACATTCAATTGCAGCTGACCTGCTTCTGCAGCCATCATCACCGTAGTATCGTTTCCTATCACTTTAAAACAAACCTGATTAGTAACCTCAGGAATAACGGGGTTTACCTTGCCAGGCATGATAGACGAACCTGGAGCCATTGCAGGAAGATTAATCTCGTGTAAACCACATCGTGGACCCGATGCCATCAAACGCAAGTCGTTACAAATTTTAGACAACTTTACAGCTAAGCGTTTCAGTTCTCCCGAATAACTTACATAATCGCCTGTATCAGGAGTAGCTGCTATCATATCATCAGCCTTCTTAAACTCATCACCTGTAATTTCACTCAAATGCTTTGTAACAAGGTCTGCATATCCTGGCGCAGCATTTAGCCCTGTACCAATAGCTGTTGCGCCCAAATTAATGGTTAATAAAAGCTTAGCATTTTCCTCTAATAAAACAATCTCTTGCTCCAGTGTGTGAGCAAAAGCCAAAAACTCTTGTCCTGATGTCATAGGCACAGCATCTTGCAACTGTGTACGTCCCATTTTTACTGCATCCTTATATTCTTCTGCCTTATTGCGGAATGCAGCAATAAGCACTTGCAGGCTCTCTGCTAACTTTTTATACATACGATACACAGCATAGCGCAAAGATGTAGGATAAGCATCGTTAGTAGACTGTCCATAATTAACATGGTCGTTAGGGAAGCAATGCTGATAATCTCCTTTTTCATACCCCATTATCTCTAAAGCCCTGTTAGCCAGTACCTCATTAGCATTCATATTAACCGATGTGCCAGCACCGCCCTGCATCATGTCTATAGGAAACTCGTTCCATAGTTTGCCATCAATCACCTCGTCGGCAGCTTGACAAATAGCTTTAGCAATATTCTTGTCTATCATACCCAATTCTGCATTTGCCATAGCAGCCGCCTTCTTAACAAATGCTATAGCGATAATGAAATCTGGATAATCGCTGATCTTGGTTGTAGATATGTGATAATTGTTCAACGCACGTTGAGTTTGCACTCCATAATATGCATCTTTGGGTACTTGCAATTCACCTAAGAGGTCGCTTTCAACTCTGTAAATGTCATTCTTTTTCATTGTATATCCTTTCGTTGCGTAAATAATGATAGATGTTTCCCTTTATTTCAAAAGTGTAACAAGATTTTTTTTATTTTAGACAGGTTCAATAAATTAGCTTTGTTTGATTTTGAGCTTATTTTTTTTTGAGTTAAAAATGTAAGTGAGTAAAGGAAGTGTGTGGCGAACTTCATAACTGAGTGAACTTACATTTTGAGCTAAAAACAGAGCAAACCAAATACTATCAAACTTGTTTGAATTGTTGAGGCGCAGCCTGTTTTTATAAAAAGAAGCCAAAATATAACAAAACGTATTTCGTAAAAATTGCTCACTATATATGGTGGTAATTTATAGAACCGCCTTTAATTTGTTATTACGCAAAGATAAGCATAATATTTTTGATATCCATCATTTAATGATTTTTTTATGGCTGTTTCTATAAATTATCTTTGTTAGGTTTTGAACTTATATTTTGAGCCAAAAACAATGCAAGCCGAATACGATTAAACTTGTTTGGAATGTTGAGACGCAACCAGTTTCCTATAGGGTGGTTCTATAAATTAGCTTTGACAGATTGTGAGACTATTTTTGAGGTCAATTTGTAATTTATAGAACCTTCCTTATATAGAAAATAAAATGCTCAAAGGCATGCATTCCTGCAAAATATAAGAGAGGATTATGGCTAAAGAATAAAACAAAAAAGTTTTGAACAGAGAACTCATCCTACTGTTCAATGTTCAAAACTCAACGCTCAATATTTAAGTAGAATTATATTTTTTCTCCGTAGCAGAGGTCGCCTGCATCACCAAATCCTGGGACAATGTATTTATACTCATTCAATCCTGGATCGATAGCAGCACACCAAATAGTAGTTTTCTCCTCGGGGAAATTCTTCTTAATATGCTCAATACCCTCTGGGCTTGCAATAACGCAAGCTACATGAATACGCTTAGGGATACCCTTCGTAAGGAAAGCCTTGTAACCTAACTCCATAGAGGCACCAGTAGCAAGCATAGGGTCAGCAATAACCAAAGTCTTTTGGTCTATACTTGGTGTAGCCAAATATTCTACATGTACACCAATATTATGATGTTCCTTATCAGTATATTTGCGATAAGCCGATACAAACGCATTACCTGCATGATCAAATATATTTAAGAAACCATTATGAAAGGGTAGACCAGCACGGAATATAGTAGCCAATACCATTTTATCTACAGGAACATTAACTTTTGCTATTCCTAACGGAGTAGTAATTTCTTTTGTTTCGTAATGAAGAGTTTTAGAAATTTCGTAAGCCTCTAATTCACCTATTCTTTGAATATTGTTACGAAACAATAATCGGTTCTTTTGGTAGTCTACATCTCTCATTTCAGCTAAGTATTGACTTATAATGGAGTTCTCCTTGCTAAAGTCTATGATTTTCATCTTTATTGAGTATATTATGTTTTCATTTTGCAAAAGTAGACATTTTATATTTATTTTTGTCAACTGAAAATAGCAAATATTAAGCATTGGCACACTTTTTTCATTTCTTTAACCTAAAATAAAAACTATATTTATATTTTTTACTGGTTAAAATTTGTTTCGCACTATATTTTAAGTAACTTTGTGGACGATAACAAAATAATGTGTTAAGAAAAGATTATTCACACTTAAATACATTTATATAATGGCAAAGTTTGATAGAGCCATACTTGAGAAGTATGGTATTACAGGTACAACAGAAGTAGTTTACAATCCTTCTTACGAAGTATTGTTTGAGGAAGAGACTAAAGCAGGTCTCGAAGGCTTTGAAAAAGGTCAGGAAACAGAGCTTGGCGCAGTTTGCGTTCAGACTGGTATTTACACAGGTCGTTCACCTAAGGATAAGTTTATTGTAGACGATGAGAATTCTCACGATACAGTATGGTGGACTTCAGACGAATATAAGAACGATAACCACAGAATGACCAAGGAAACTTGGAAGGTTGTTAACGAATTAGCTAAGAAAGAGCTTTCCAACAAGCGCTTGTTCATTGTTGATGGTTTCTGCGGTGCTAACAAAGACACTCGCATGAAGATTCGTTTCATCGTTGAAGTTGCTTGGCAAGCTCACTTCGTTACAAATATGTTTATTCGTCCAAAGAACGAAACAGAATTCGAGCAAGAACCTGACTTCGTTGTTTACAACGCTTCTAAAGCTAAGGTTGAAAACTACAAAGAGCTGGGTTTGAATTCTGAAACATGTGTTGCTTTCAACGTAACTACTAAAGAGCAGGTTATCTTGAACACATGGTATGGTGGTGAAATGAAGAAGGGTATGTTCTCTATGATGAACTACTTCTTGCCATTGAAGGGTATGGCTTCTATGCACTGCTCTGCTAACACTGATATGAATGGTCAGAATACAGCTATCTTCTTTGGATTGTCTGGTACAGGTAAAACAACATTGTCTACCGACCCTAAACGTTTATTGATTGGTGATGACGAGCACGGATGGGATGACAACGGTGTATTCAACTTTGAAGGTGGATGCTACGCTAAGGTTATCAACCTTGACAAAGAGTCTGAACCTGATATCTACGGAGCTATCACACGTGATGCATTGTTAGAGAATGTTATTGTTGATGAGAAAGGTAAGATTGACTTTGCAGACAAGTCTCGTACAGAGAATACTCGTGTAACATACCCTATCTATCACATTAAGAACATCGTACGTCCTGTCTCAGCTGGTCCTGCTGCAAAGCAAGTTATCTTCTTGAGTGCTGATGCGTTCGGTGTGTTACCTCCAGTATCTATCCTGAGCGAGGAGCAAACCAAGTATTACTTCCTCTCTGGCTTCACGGCTAAATTGGCAGGTACAGAGCGTGGTATTACAGAACCTACTCCTACATTCTCAGCTTGCTTCGGTCAGGCATTCCTTGAGTTGCACCCAACTAAGTATGCTGAAGAATTAGTTAAGAAGATGAAGAAGAATGGTGCTAAGGCTTACTTGGTAAATACAGGTTGGAATGGTACTGGCAAGCGTATCTCTATCCGCGATACTCGTGGTATCATTGATGCTATCTTGAATCACTCTATTGATGCAGCTCCTACAAAGACTATTCCTTACTTCAACTTCGTTGTTCCTACAAAGTTGGAAGGTGTTGCAACAGATATCCTTGACCCACGTGATACTTATAGTGATCCTGCTCAATGGAATGAGAAAGCTAAAGACTTGGCCCAACGCTTTATCAAGAACTTTAACAAGTATACAACTAACGAAGCTGGTAAGGCTCTCGTAGCAGCTGGTCCACAGCTTTAATAATATGATATTTCGTATATCAATATATTAAAAAATAAGGAGTTTTATTCATCTTACGGTGAATAAGACTCCTTTTTACTTTATTCTAAATAGTAGATTATAAAGTGAAAGCAATTCCACACAGTTAATAATAACCAAAATTTAATCCATTATGCTAAGACAAAACATATTTATGAAAGTAGACGAGAAGAATCGTCAACAAGTTATCACCTTGGCTAACCAGTTAGTAAACAAATCACGTCAAGACGAAGGTTGCATTAGTTACGATTTCTTTGAGAGCACAACACGTTCAGGTGTATTCATGTTCTGCGAAACATGGAAAGATTTAGAGTCTATTAAAGCACACCGCAACACTGCTCATTACCTCAATCTTATTCCTGAGATAGAAGCCTTGGGAAAGATGAAGAGAGAAAGATTTGAATTCTAATTATACAGAAACAAAAATATAATATAGGTGAGTTCTATATACAAGCTCAAGCTTGTTTTTTTAGAATTCACCTTTTTTATAATAAATATTTCATGAGAAAACATATTTGGGTTGCAGCAGCTCTCATGCCTGCAGTAACATATGCTTATACAGACAACCAAGCAGATAAGAGCGATTTCCACAAGCCGAATGTCATTATTATCTTAGCCGATGATTTAGGATATGGAGACTTACAATGTTATGGTGCCAAACATGTAAATACACCCCACGTCAACCAGTTGACACAACAAGGCATTAAGTTTACCAATGCACATGCTATTGCGGCTACCAGTACACCATCGCGTTACTCTCTTTTAACGGGAGAATATGCCTGGCGTCGTAAAGATACAGATGTGGCTGCAGGCAATGCGAAAATGATTATCCGCCCTAACCAGTTTACTCTAGCTGATTTGTTCAAGAGTAAAGGATATGTTACTGGAGCTATAGGAAAATGGCATTTAGGATTAGGCGACAAAACTGGCGAACAAGATTGGAATGCGCCTTTACCACAATCATTAGGCGATTTGGGGTTTGATTATCATTATATCATGGCTGCAACTAGCGACAGAGTTCCTTGCGTATTTATTGAAAACGGACAAGTGGCTAACTACGACCCCTCGGCTCCTATAGAAGTAAGCTATAAGGCTCCTTTTCCTAATGTTCCAACAGGAAAAACAAATCCAGAACTGATGTACAATCTCAAGCCAAGTCATGGGCATAATATGGCTATCGTCAATGGTATTGGCAGAATAGGATATATGAAAGGTGGCGGAAAAGCATTATGGAAAGATGAAAATATTGCCGACTCAATTACTGCACATGCTATTAATTTTATTCGCAACAACAGCAACCATCCTTTCTTTATGTACTTCGCAACGAATGATGTACACGTACCTCGCTTTCCACATCAAAGGTTCAGAGGAAAAACTCCTATGGGATTGCGTGGAGATGCCATTGTGCAGTTTGACTGGTCTGTAGGACAAATTATGAAAACGCTGAATGAGCTACACTTAACAGATAACACACTTATTATCTTGACCAGCGATAACGGTCCTGTTATAGATGATGGTTATCAAGACCAAGCCGAAGAGAAATTAAATGGACACCGCCCGTCAGGACCATTTAGAGGATACAAATATAGTGCCTTTGAAGGTGGAACGGCTATTCCGTTTATTGTTTCGTGGCAAAATCATATTCAAGGAGCTCAACTATCAGAAGCATTGGTTAGTCAAATAGATATTTTTTCATCTATGGCAAACCTATTGCAAGCACATACACCAAAAGGAAGTGCACCCGATAGTAAAAATGCACTAAATGCGTTATTGGGTAAAGATAAAATAGGTAGACCTTACGTTATAGAAGAATCAAGTTCGCATGTTTTGTCAATTCGTACGCCTAAATGGAAATATATAGAACCCAGTAATGGTAAGCCTATGATAACATGGGGACCTAAGATAGAAACAGGTAACCTTCCTAAGCCTCAACTCTACGATATGCAAAACAATCCATACGAGCAGACTAATGTTGCCCAGCAACACCCCAAACAGGTACAGTGTATGGCTAAAATATTGGAAGATGAGAGAAATAGTCGTTAACTAAAAATTCTTATATCTTCTCCATTCCGTAAGTCTAAAGGCATACGGACTACTAAAGGGTATACTCTTGAGTTTTTATTTTGTGGAGCTATAACGTTTCGTATAGATAGCTGTCGAATACTTAACTAAAAAATATTCCTATGAACAGTACAGAGATATTCACAGAGAATTTAGCCCTTTCAAACCCATGCTATGCCTAGGTTGAGTTTATAAAATGTGAGCATTTGAATAAAGAACTTCACCTTTGGGTGAATTTTAGGCATGGACTCTATGCGCCCTGCTTATCTGCCCCATATTTTTTTTTACTTGCACTTCTCATCTTTTTATCCTATATTTGCAACAGAGAGGAGAAAACATCATGAAAAGGAATAGCGTTTTTGGAAGATATTTAATAGCCTTTTTGCCATACATAGCCTTGTTCTCATTCAACACTTTTATTGTGGCTGTGCTGTTTGACTGGTACTCTATTGCCGCCTTATCTATTCTTGTTTGTGCGGCAGCCCTCATTTGCATCATATTGCTTAATGATGACGGCAGCGATGTTATTCCGCCTTTCGGATACTTCGGCTTCTGGCCATAAAGGGTAAGCCCTCACATCCTCTCTGCTGCTCTGTACACATTCTTCTTAATTTCATTAAAAAGATATTCCTCTGTCTGTCCGCCTGCCTTTTCGTCCGTGTGTATCAAGAACTCATACTTAGACATTCGTCTTCGGCTTGCACCCCCCCCTCCGTTTGTAGTTGCGTGTCTTCTTTTCTGTGTAACGATTTCTGCTTACGGACATTGCATGGTATAATTATCTCATATCCAATGAGCCTACAGAAAGTATAAACAATAAGATGAAAGTTCTAAAAAGAAAAAGGTATGGATTCGGGAACGATGAGTTCTTCACGTTAAAGCTATACGCTCTATATGGCAAGCCTCTATGCATTTAACGGAAGAACCCATTTAATGGGGAAGAATCAATTGTGTTATCCGTACAATTGGTTGTTGCATAAGTTTTTAATTCGTAAACTTCTTGGCAGCCCTAAGCTGATGACGCATATTGCTGAGCAGTAGTTGGCTCTCTTGGAGTAGGTTGAGATAAACAAGCGACAATTGGAATGTCTCATTGCCCTGTGCCATCTGAATACGATCAATATGCCTCTTGCGGTAAGCACTCAACTCAGTTTCAAATTCATCGGCCTTATCCAACAATTCACAATAGTTGTCAAACCTACCTGTTGCAATGAGGTTTTCGGCTTGGACTAAAAAGTCGGTGATTTTCAGACGTATGGGTTGATATTCCTCTATGAGATCTTGCGTGATAGGGGTAAAATTATTGTCAACATGTTCCTTAATAGGTTCAAGCATACGGCGTAATCCATAGATGTATTGCTGTGATGCGTTCATGCCCACATGAAACCATGTATTGCGCTCTATGGCGATATCTACAGGTGCTTTGCGAAGAGCCATCAGTTCCTGCTTTCGGTATTTTGCTAAAGATGTTTTCTCATTGCGCAGCGCATTCAGGCTGTGCCTCAGCACACTTGGCTTGTTGTTGATAAATCCGTCCAAGATAGCGTTGTATTGTTCATTGGTAAAACGTGTCATGTAACTTTGCGTCCGACTAACATGTTTGCTTAACAAATCCCAAAGGATAACTGGATCTTGCGTGCGCATCATCAAGCGATAAGTATCATCTTTGCTCGCTCCTCCGTCCGACTTATCCTTCGACTCCCTAAACAAGCAATATACAACTAACGCAATGAAGGCTGCTTGTGCCAAGATACCTCCATAGAACATCAGCAATGCTACCACAGCAGTACAAATGAATGCTACTCCTGCCGTAATGAACCAACCGCCTATGACAGACAACACTCCCGTTACGCGGAACACAGCACTTTCTCTACTCCATGCTCGATCCGCCAAGCTGGTACCCATGGCAACCATGAAAGTAACATACGTGGTAGACAATGGTAGTTTGTAGTTGGTACCAATGGTAATAAGCATGGAGGCCAAAACCAAGTTAACAGCAGCACGCACTACATCGTAAGCAGCTCCTTGATCTAAAGATACTGTCCGCTGTTCAAAACGTGTGTTAACCCAATCTAAGAATCGATTAGGAATGATTTTTATGATATATGAGTTGGAGTTCTGTGTGAAACGCACGATACTGCGTGCTGCACCACTTGTTCCAAACATCTCATCGCCCTCGTCTTGGCGCGACAAATCAACCGAAGTTTTGATTACGCGATGAGCTTTCTTTGAAGTGGCCATGGCTATGATCATGATAACGCCTGCCAACAATAAATAAAACGGGGGTGTTTTGGCACTCTCTACCAAACTGGTCATCAAGAACGAAGTGGGTGCAGCACCATTACTTTGCGCCAAATAAGTTTGATACGAATCAAGTCCAGCAAGCGGTACACCGATAAAGTTAACCAAGTCGTTACCAGCAAATGCCATTGCCAAGGCAAACGTTCCCATCAACACCACAAACTTAAAGATGTTAACCCCCATGAAATGCATAAATTGCATGAGGATGGCCGAACCGATAAATGTATAAACAAGCAACATGCCGATATGGTTGTTTATGAATTGCCGTGTGGCATCAGATATATAAGGAGACTTGCCTAAACCTTTCATAAAGATGAAGTAAGCCAAAGCGGTGAATGCGATACCACCAAAAATGGCAATGGTGTAACGCATATGCAGTTTGTAATTGAAAGTAAAGATGATACGCGTTACATATTGAACGATAACGCCAAAGACAAAAGCAATGGCGACACTCACAAAGATGGCAATAATCACTTTTAAGGCCTGCTCTGTGTTAAGTAAATCATTAAAGCCCAAGGAAGAGTCGGCTATCATCTTAATAATGGCCAACATAAAGGTGGCGCCCAATAGTTCGAAGACCATGGAAACCGTAGTAGAGGTAGGCATTCCCAAGCGATTGAAGATATCCAATACTATAACGTCTGTGACCATGACTGCCAAAAAAATAATCATGACTTCATGGAAACTGAACCGAGCAGGATTCATAATACCATGCCGAGCCACATCCATCATACCCGATGACATTACAGCACCAAAGACAACACCAAAGGAGGCAATGATTAGGATGGTGCGAAATTTGGCTACCTTGGCGCCTACTGCCGATTGTAAGAAATTAACAGCATCGTTAGAGACGCCTACAAATAAGTCAAAAACTGCCAAAGAAAGCAGAAAAATGACGATACACAAATAAATTGTTAACATTGATATGGTTTTAATAATGAATAAAGAAAGTATAGTTACCCACAATGCTTATTGAGTTTGTGGATAAAAATAACAGAGTTTTATTTTATTACAAGTATTTTACACACATATTAAAAATCGTATTACACATGAGAATAATCACGGCTCTTTCGTTTGGGCTTGACGTGAAGACATCGTTTCATAGGGTCAACCTACAAGTGCAAAATAACAAAATGCGTTTTGTAGAATTTGCACTGTAGTGTAGAATAGTTTAATTTTTCTCTCGGTCTGTTGTTCGATTTCTTTTGTATTAACATAATTCTCTTGTCTATATGGTAAGCATCCAATATTAGTTGTTATTTTATACAAATAAAAAAAAGCTCTTATGTGCTTGTACGCACATAAGAGCTTTTTTTTATTTGAAGGTTTGAAGGTAGCATTTTCGACCATATTTGGCAGAGTCTTTAAAGTAACTTCCTTCATCCATTTGTATGGTTCTATGCTTACTTTTCTGCAACATATTATGAAAGTATGTAAGAGGGCGTTGGTCTTTGTTCTTTTATCGTTGCCGCAGAACAGATAGTTTTTTCTTTTAAGCGTGCTGGGACTGATAATCTGTTCCATGAGCTTGTTGTTTATGTTGAAGCGTTTGTCCTGCGCATACCTACCAATGCGTATCCATACAGCAAAGGTATAGTGCAGTGCTTTCTCCTTAGCTTTGCTTGGGGGGTACTGTTTGTGTACATCCAGCATATAAGGCACATAATACAACAGTTCCCTATCTTTCCAATAGAATACCATACCTTGGGAGAGTATGGTGTCATATACGCCCCACGTATATCCCTTGTGTGTTTTTCCCTTGCGATAGGTAATCTGATTGTTAATCTCTGTACCTTGTACGCTGGTACTCTGTAAAAATAGCTTTGCTTTGAGGTTATAAAATGTGCATAAGGCATTGGTAAAATGATGCCCCCAGCGATTAATAATTGAGGTAGGGATGTTGATTCCATGCTCCTTCCATCTTGTCGCATTGTCCCGAGTTAGAAAATGGCAGTATAGTGTCATTGTGCTACGAGATGTATACATACAAATTATTAGTTCTTTATACCGATGTAAAGGTATTGAAAATATTTGATACTGGCAAGAAAGCACTAAAATTTATTGTATCTTTTTCTTTGGTAGCAATTAGGGCTTATTTCTTCTATATAGGTCGGTTTTATAAATTACCAACGTAAAGTTTTTATGTCAGTGTTTTTACGTTTTGGCATCTTGTGGGCTCTTTTTATATAAAACAGGCTGCGCCTCAACAATTCACACAAGTTTGATTGTATTCGGCTTGCTCCGTTTTTGGTTCAAGTTGCTTGTTCGTTTAGGAGTATAGCTCGCTATACTCCTTTACTCATAAGCAAATTTACCTCAAAAATAGGCCCACAATCTGTCAAAACTAATTTATAGAACCGCCCATAAAAAACAATTTAGCATTCTACATTTGAGCTATTTTTAAGCTAACTTTTTGTTTGCCATTTGAAATCGTAATAGTACCTATACGGAAATGTGTACATTTCGTAATTTCAAGTGTAAGATTGTTACCCTCTGTAGTAATTTTAATCCAATCTTCTGAGTCTGTAGTAATTTTAAATTGTTCTAATCCAGATACATTAGGAATGGTGCGCTTTAACCCTTCAGTAGGAGCAAAAATCACTTTATCTTCACTAATCATATTTCTAATGTAATTAGGATCAAGTAAGTATTTATCTAAAACTACCTGTGGAGCTTTCAATGTCATATTTTTTGCATCATAAGAAAGTTCATTTATGGTAACACCATTTACTACAATAGGCATATATAACCGTATGCCCTTATCTGTAAAATTATATGCTGAAGATGCAACGAGCTTACCATCAACCGTAAAAGAAACCTGACGCAAATTTGTATCAAAATCTAACTCTGTTCTCTTATTTCCAATAGTTCCTTCTGTTGAGGATAATAGGAAATTAGAACTTAGGGTAAGTACTTTTTGCAAATAGTCTGAAGCATTTTCTTTGAGTCTTCTCAAATACATCACGTTCATACACCTATTGCCATGTACCTTTATTACGTCTTGTCCAATACTATCAATAACAAATTCAAAATCCCCATTATAGCCTTCATAAAGTTTTGCATTCGGAGTAGCAAAAAGATGCAAGAACTTGTTATAAGTATCAAATGACAATATAGGTCCATTACCTACAACCATGGCATAAGTACTTTTCAATACTTTACCTGGAACGAATTCTATTTGTGCATCAACCTTATCATCCTTAAACTTTACAACATATGTACATCCACCGATTTGACGTTCTTTATGTGGATAATAATCAAATACCCACCCATTTTCTGAACTTGATAATACTTCTTTAGCATGGCTAAGATAAGCATCCATTCGTTGTGATGCTGGCTTATCAAAAAGTTCGTCATCATTCGTGTTACACGATTGCAATACGCAAGCGGCAAATACAAATGTCAAACATGTTAATTTATATATTTTCATTTTATGTTCTGTTTTTATTTATCAATAGATAAATTAGTTAAATTTACCTTTCCGCTAATTACCTCTTCCTCACTTCTTAAAACCTCGCTGCGTAATTGGTCAATATCTATATTAAATTCTTCCTTTAGATATTTACGCACCAATTCTAACTTTTTCTGTATATAAACAGCTCCTTCTGCAGTTGGCTCCTTTGTTTTTGGGTCATAAGCAGCAGCCTCTTCTAACCATGCATTCCATTGCTCTGGGGTGTTCGTTACATAAGTGGATAGCATTTCTGCATAATCTTCACGCGGCTCTTTTTGTGAATATGCGGTTATATATCCTCGCTGCAAAAAACCTTCACGATACTTTTCGTCGTTCCATGAGTCAGACACATAAGTATTTGCTGTTATCTTTTCATACTCAACTTGATAATTTTTAGTTTGATTGAGAATATGAGTAAACTCGTGGTGAATTGTCTTTAAATAGAACTCATTCAAATCATGCAAGTTTTTCAGATTCTTCTTCAATTTATTTACTCCCGCCAAGAAAATTTTCTTTCCTCCTTCAGCGGTACCCAATATCATTGTTCCATTGTTACGGTATTCAAACTCACCTGTAGCATAAAACAGCTTAGGAAAATACATTTTGGTAAATTCTTCTCCTGCCACTTTATCATATACATCTACACAGGTATGCTTAATGATGTGAGCTAACATAACCGCCTGTGTGTAATCGGCTGGCACGTTATAATAAGCCATATCCGTTTCGTTATCACTATACCTATATTTAAACACGATATTATATGGAACTGTAAGGTTTGCCTCTATCCATTTATCAAACTCATTGGGTTTGACTTGGTTTTCAGTTATGACACTTTCCTTAGACAGTTGGTCTTCTGTGCAAGCAACAAAAGACAGAGCCATAACACAGACAGATATAGATAAAATGTATTGTTTCATTTTCATTATTATTTAGTTAGTTACTTCTTTTGACGAGGATTAGGCTCTAACCCTGCCTGTCGTATATCCAATGGTATTTGTATAGCTCTGCGAGCATCATTAACTCCTAACCTATCTGTTCGCTTTTCAGGCTGTCCGTCTGCCCCCATTTCTCTACGAACTATTTCAATACCATACCTCTTGATATCAAACCAACGTAGCCCTTGGTGTAAGGTTTCCATACGTCTAAAGCCCAATAAGCATTGCAGCATCGTTTCTTGCACTGATCCCTCAGCATCGATAGTAAATGCTGGATGAAGATGCTTCTTGATTGTAGATAGCATTTTGTCTTTGTCTTCGTACGAATATGCTACTGAGTTATAAAACTTTTGAATACTTTCAGGCGTAAGCGTTTTATCTGTTTCTGCAAAATTGTGCATCCACATATCAAGGTCTTTTGCCGCCTGTCCATACTGTTTAAGCATAATCAGTGCTTCTGCCCTGTTAAGAAGAACCTCATCCATGGTAAACAGCACATTAACAGAATGAACGAACCCCGTTTGTGTTACAGGATCTTTTATCTCAAACTCATAAGGTATTTTCTCTAAGAATACAATATCAAATCCACTACCTGCAGCAACAAAAGGTCTCAAAAACGAAGTTTGTACGCCGAATATATTTTTTGCCGAAAGCGTTTCGTTATCACTCACATATTTTCCATGAGCATATCTCTTAAAGTATTTATATGGACCATAATATACTCCTGCTTGCGAATTGTATGGGCTTATTAACAAATTAGAGGCATGCTTAGCGTTATAATAAAATTTAGTACGCAACTTCTCAGGAGTCTCATTCATTGCTTTCCAATTTGTCAAGCTGCTTTTTGGATTTTCTCCCAAGCATAAGTTAGCATACTTTAGAGCCAAGTCCCATTTTTCGTAATATAGATAAAAACGCGTAGCAAAAGCATACGCTGCTTTTTTATTGAAATGATACTTGTCAACCTTATAGTTGTCGGTTACGAGAGGTAATGCCTCTTGTATATCTTTGTCAATGTCTTCGTACACCTGAGCTACATTACCTCGACGATGTTTTGCATCAATTAGTTCAACCTTTTTGGAATAATAAACACCCAAATCGGTTTTACTTGTCTTGCTATTATAGGCCATACAAAACTCATTAACCAACAAGAAGTGTGCATATGCCCTACACAACAAAGCTTCTGCCTTTGATGTCTTTAATGATAGTGTTGTCGCACCACCTAATTCGTCTATTGCCTTCAGAGCCTGATTTGCCTTTGCTACAGAGTCATAATATTTCTCCCACAATGACAGAGGTCCCTCATCATCATTTTCAGTAACGTCATCCCATGCATATACTTGATCAGAGAAGCGATCTCCATCAAAGAGAGTAGGATCATAAGCATCGCTGTTATCTGACATCAATTCATTCATCAATAGATAACCTGTAGAAGGATAAGCCGTAACTAATAGGTTGGCAACCTTTTTCTCGTTATCCAATGTTGTACGATTGTCGGGCATGGTATCCAAATAATCTTCGCATGAAGACAGAGAAAGCGTAGTCAATCCCAATACCAAAACCGAGTACAAAATATTATTTCTTTTCATCATGTTTCTTTTGTTTAAAGACCTAATCTAAGTGTTAAAGTAAATTGTTTAGGCATAGGTACCGCTACACCTCCCGTATTAAAGAACTCAGGATCTTGACCATTCAATTTCTTATCAGCATATAACAAGCACAAATTAGTGGCTTGAAGCTTAAGTGAAAGGGTACTTACATTAAGGAAATGGCGCACACTGGCAGGGAAATCATAACCCAATGAAACCTCTTTTAACCTAATGAAATCGCCTTTTGCAATACGTACATCCGAATAGTTATAAGCATTATACGCATAAGAAAGATTAGTATCTGTCTTATTTTGTCGTGAACTGGCTATAACTGGTACGTTTGTCTTTTTTTCATCACCAGGTACTACCCATCTGTTACGAAATTCCTTAGGCAGAGCCGACAAGTCGCTATACTTATTGGAGAACACGGGGTCTAAACGTACAACATTACCAAACGAATAAGTGACGAATACATTCAAGGATAAGTTTTTATACTTGAATATGTTTCCAAAAGAACCTACATCAGTAGGATCTGCAGACCCTTCATACTTTAAGAATTTAGTTTTTTCTGGATCGCGTGTTTGGAAATAAATACCAGTTGTCGTAACTTCCCCATTTTGGTCAAGAAATGTTGGCAAACCTTCGTTATTCAGTCCACAGAAAGGTATAGAAAATACAGACCTTACGGGGTAACCCTCTTTTGCTAATCCTGTGCCTTGTACCATATCAATGATACGTGATAAAGACTTAAGATCTGTTACTTCATTGTATGAATGTGAATATATCAGATTGGTAATCCATGAGAAATCTTGGGTTTTGATATTAGTTGTAGAGAGTGTAAACTCCATACCATTCGATTTCATTGATGCCACATTTGCATATTCTGGACCGTATAATTGCGTATTCGCAATACCAATTAAATCGTAATTGTTACGCCAATAGAAATCTGCATCTAAATTGATGCGATTACGCAAAAATCCCAAATCAAACCCAAGGTTTATTTCATGCTTCTTTTCATACGTCAATCCTGGATTACCTAATGTTTGTTCTATTCCTGTTTCCTGTATCGAAGCAAAAGGACGCCATTGCGTTTCGCTCTTAAAGATAGGCAGAGAGTTTGTTATCGAAGGGCGGTCGCCTGTTAGCGAATAACTTGCTCTGAAAGTACTATGAGTAAGAACATTCTTAAATATGTCGGCATACCACTTTTCTTCATGTGCATTCCAAGCACCAGAAACGTTCCATGTAGGCATCCAACGTGCGCTGCGTGCCTTACCCAAGAAGTTAGTTCCTTCATAACGTACAGTTCCTGTTACCTGATATTTTCCTTGATAAGAGTATGTTCCAGTTCCAAAGAACGCAGCACTCCGTATATGTGTGTTGGATACAGAAAAATACTTAGAGTTTTCTTCTTGCCCCCTCTTAAATACTTGATAAGCATACAAAGGCACTTCTCCCTGTTCGTACTGCAAGCCCCATCCACGAAACCAAGTAGATTTTCTATCTACAAAGTTCGTCTCCATACCAGCATATAAATTTACAATATGACTGCCATTGAATACATCGTTGTAACTTGCAGACAAACGAGTATCATATCCATAAAATTTATTATCTGTTCTCTCATATATACCACCATAAGGCAATACACTCATAGGGAACGAAAAAGGTACATCTGGATTTTTGTACAAGAAAGGGTTCTTGTCTCTAATTGCCGCTGTAGACATGGCACGATAGGCTACTGCCTGATTAGAGCCATCTAATATATTATGCTCCTGGCTTGTAGTTGAGCTTTTCATCGAAGCCAAGAATGTAATCTTTAGTTGCTGTATAGGTTTATAATCCAAGCTACCTTGTATACGGAAGTCAGACACATTCAAATCCATATAATTATTATTCAGTTCATGAAAAATATTAAATGGAGAATAGTTACGTGTATAAAAAGCATCAGGGTCGAGAGTGCGAGATGTGTTCAGCGCATACGAATAGGGATTGATATCAAAATCACGTTTCACTTTTCCTGACACCAAATCAACATCCGAGTTAAGTGTTCCTGGCGCATTTTGTTTACGATACGAAGCATTACTAATCAGGTTTACACTAAAGTGCTTGTTCATATTATATGTAGTATTCAGGTTAGCCGTATAACGCTGTACCTTATTTTGCATCGTCCAACCCGGATCGTACATAGCCGACAAAGACGCATAGTATTGCGACTTTTGGGTACCACCTGCTATACTTACAGAATGGTTATGCATAATAGCATTAGAGAATAGCTTATCGAACCAATCTGTGTTACGATATTCAGCAGCACGCAAATACTCATTCATCGCCTTTTCTGTATTGGGCAAGCCAAACTTACCTGTAGCTTTGTTATATGTCGACACAAGCTGATACATCTTACCATACACGCCACTACTCATTGCGTTAGCTAACTCTGCATAGTTTAAATAACCTTTTTCTTTTAACTCACGATAAATAGACATTTGGTCTTGTGAGTTCATAATATTAAAGGTGCTATACGATGGTTTTAATCGCATAGTATATTCTCCTGTATAATTAACGTGTGCTTGCCCTGCCTTACCTTTCTTTGTTGTAATTACAATGACACCTGCCATGGCACGAGCACCATAAATAGAGGTTGCCGAACCATCTTTCAAAATTTGAAAGCTCTCTATATCATCAGAGTTTAGTCCAGCAATGGCAGAAGAAATAAGCGTATTAGGGTCACCAGATGAAAGATCTTCTGCTGCCACGTCTACCACATCTTCCATGATGACACCATCTACCACCCACAAAGGCTTACTACTTCCATGAATAGACGTTGCGCCACGTACACGTATCTTGGGTGCAGTACCAAACGTACCCGATACATTTTGTACACTTACACCTGCAGCACGCCCCTCAAGCGAACGGCTTATGTCTGCAATACCGCTAATCTTTGCATCTTCAGCCTTAATCTTTGTGGCTGCTCCCGAAAACAATCGTTTGTCGGTTGTTGTCATACCTGTTACCACAACCTCGTCTAAAACTAATTTCTTGTTCGGATGCATGAACACTTTCATACCATTCTTTGCTTTCAGTTTTTGTGTTTCCATTCCAACGTAGCTTACTACCAACATTGTACCTTCCGCTACGTTCAACACAAATTTACCTTCTACATTGGTAACAGCTCCCACGGAACTCTTTCCCTGCACAACTACAGATGCACCTATAATAGGTTCACCATCTTCTTGTGAGAGAACTGTACCCATTAATTTCGTTTGAGCAAATCCTGCACCTATTGCAAGAAATAGCCCAACAAAAACCATGACAAGTTTCTTCATAATTTTTTCTCTTCTTAATTTAACAATAATTTTACTTGTTACAGTTTGCAAAGTTAACGGTTATAATGTAAAATCCAAAAAAAATGCAGTGTTTTTATTATAAAATCGTATTTTTATATGCAATTATTTTTAAATTTGATAGGCGGATTGCTGTTTTTTGTTATATTTCGTTATATTTTTTGTATAATCTTACATCTATAAAAGTCTTTTAATTTATATAAAAACATCAACTTTTTAACTAAGGTAGGCTTTATCATTTAGCTTTTTTATATTTTGAACTTGTTTTTTTTAGTGCAAAATGTAAATAGGGAAAGGTGTGTGGTAATCTACACTACTGAGCAAATTTATATTTTGTAGAACCAGTCTTTATTTTTTTTTGTAAAAGCCTCAATTCAAGCTAAAGTTAATTTTTCTTCATTCTTCTTCTTCTTTGTTAATAAAAATGACATATATTTAACGTTGCATTCATTCTTAATCTGGAGAAAAAAGCTATACTTTTCGACTATAATAAGCGGTTAAATTTGTTATGCGCACGTGTTTGAAGTACAATTTCAATGACTTTAAAGGGCTAACTCATGCAATTAATGATATTATTTCAATGGGGTAGTGCCATAAATGTATGGCTTTAAGGGCATAAATGTATGTGTTTATAGATTAAAATCTCTGGTATAATTTATAAATGCCTTATTGATAAGTAATTATAGCATCGTTCAAAATTTACGTATTTTGAGCTACTCTTCGTTCTATTTTAAATATTTAAATGATAGAAAGGCTTTTGTAAAAATAATTCAGAATAAGTATTGGGCGATTCACCCCGATATTGTTCGTGGCAAGATAAGTCAAAAGTTTTACCTTTTAGCCTAAACCGTGCCTATTCTTTCCCCTAAGAAAAGGTGAATAGGCGGTTAACAGCAAGTTCTAAAATGACCGACATAATATATAGCGTAGGGGGCTTGCCCCCTACTTGTTTTATTTGATATGCAAGTAATTAACTTGTCAAATATCCTATCCAATCACACCTCTAATTCTGTCATCAAAGGCTGATAATGCAGCTTTGGCACCTTCGCCCATGGCTATCATTATTTGTTTGTATGGCACATTCGTGCAATCTCCAGCAGCATAAACACCTGGGACAGATGTACGACAATATTTATCTACCTCAATCTCTCGGCGTTTATTCAATATCAACACATCACGGAACGGCTCACTGTTAGCTGCCAAACCTATTTGTACAAAAATGCCATCAAGTGGTATTTTGCGCTCTTTTTCTGTATTGCGATCTTTTACCTTGATAGCCGTAACTTTTTTACCATCGCCCTCAACGGCTGTTGTTTGTGCCATGGTAAATATCTCTATGTTGTCAAGGCTCTTGGCTTTATCTTGCAAAACATTATCGGCACGCAATGTATTGGCAAATTCTAATACGGTAACATGACTGCAAATACCAGCTAAATCAATAGCAGCTTCTATACCAGAGTTGCCACCACCAACAACAGCTACACGCTTTTGCTTGTAAAATGGTCCATCGCAATGTGGACAGAAATGCACACCATGTCCCATATACAACTCTTCATCAGGCACATTTAGCTTGCGCCAGCTTGCACCTGTAGCGATAATAACGGCAGGAGCAGTAAACACTTCGCCACCTTTTACATATACATGTTTTTGCTTGTCGCTAAAATGAACGTGCGTTATCTTACGGTTGTCATAAATATCAATAGGATATTTGCTAATGTGTGTGCGAAGATTATCTGCCAATTGTGCTCCAGTTGTAAGTGGAACAGAAATTAAATTCTCTATGCCAACGGTATCTTTTACTTGTCCACCAATGCTACCTGCAACTATGGCTACGTTCAAGCCTTTGCGTGCAGAGTAGATAGCAGCAGCAGAACCAGCGGGGCCACCGCCCAATACTACAACATCATATTTGCGTTCTACAACCTCAGCGTTTTTATCTTCTTCGCTACCAATCTTATCTTCCAGTTTGCTTAGCAAATCTCCTAAGTTTCCTCTACCAATGTGCAATACCTCTCCATTGGCATAAACCGTAGGAACAGCCTGTATGTTAAGGCGACTTACCTCATCTTGGAATAAGGCTCCGTCAATCATTTCGCTCGAAATTTTCTCATTTGTCAATGCCATTATGTTAAGTGCCTGTACCACATCTGGGCAGTTGGTACATGTGAGCGAAACGTATGTTTGCAGTTTGATATTACCCTTGAGGTGTTGTATACGTTTGGTAATAGCTTTATCAGGCAGGTTTTTTCCTTTGCCATCGGCATTCAATATGGCCAGCAAAAGTGATGTAAACTCGTGCCCGTTGGGAATACCACGAAACTTAATACCTGTTTCTTTGTTATCTTTTAATAAAGTAATCTCAATGGTTACCTCGTTGGTATCGGTTATTTCTACCTCTAAATGATGAGATGTAGTGGCAAAGTCGGTAACAAACTCTTTTATTTCTTGTGCCTTTGCGTGCTGAGTATTAGTAGTTACACGTAAGGTATATTGATGTTGAAGGTTGTGAAATACAGCCTTCACTTGCTCTAATGTATTTTGTTCTAACATAGCGATAATTTTGAATAAGTGGGATAAATGGATAACTTTAGGTTGGGTTCTATATATGTCGCCCCTTCATGGCTCATAGTAAGGAAAGACTATCTTCTTAGATAGGGGCGAGCTCTATTTTATATGATGCCGTCTCTTCAGGGCTTCATTGCTCAAGTTGTTTTTATTTCAACATTGCGACATCTTTTAGTAAAGATGAAAAAATATCCTTATAAAAATAGGGTAGTAAGCAGAAAAGTGTAACAACTTGCAATTGTTATACTGCTTCTGCCAACTACCCCCACCCTTTAAGTAAGCTAATAGCTTATAGAATTTATAACTAATAGCTTATAGCTTTCCTACCAAATCAATACTTGGTTTCAGTGTTTCAGCACCTTCTTTCCACTTAGCAGGACATACTTCGCCAGGATGAGCTGCAACAAACTGGGCAGCGGCAACCTTACGTACTAATTCTTCGGCATTACGTCCTATGCTGTTATCTTGAATTTCTGCAATCTTAATCTTTCCTTCAGGGTCTACTAAGAATGTGCCACGATAAGCTACGCCTTCATCTTCTTTGTATACTCCGAAACCTTTAGCTAATACGGCCAAAGGGTCGCCAAGCATAGTATAGTTTATCTTTTTTATTCTATCTGATGTGTCGTGCCATGCTTTGTGTACGTAGTGAGTATCGCAGCTTACAGAGAATACCTCAACCCCCATTTTTTGTAATTGGTTATATTTGTCGGCAAGGTCTACTAATTCGGTAGGACAAACGAAAGTAAAGTCGGCTGGATAGAAAAAGAAAATAGCCCATTTACCTTTTATATCTGCGTTAGAAACCTCTCTGAATTGACCGTTTTGAAAGCCCTGTACCTTAAATTCAGGAACTTGTGCATTGATAATTGATTCCATAATAATCTTTATTTATTGGTTATACTTTAATTATTTGTTACTTTTAGTTTGTTTTTGTTACTATTCTAAATATATATGTATAATGTTTTGTATAAATGTATTGAACTGTTTTCTGTTAGGGCTTGCTTAATGCTACTTTCTTGTTGAATGTTGTTCAATTGATAGCCATATCTTCAGCTCTTTTGGTTAAACAATCTTTGCATTTTTTTCTATTGTAAAGACTTGTTCTTCCTTTCTTGTTTGTGATGCAAAGATAGGGAATATTGCAATTATTACAAACAGATAAATTCTATGGGTAGATAGATAAAAACTATGAATAATGTAACATGTGAAAGGTGGAACGTAAAAGGTATAAAATATATGAGGGATGTTTTATAGAAAGTGCTATAAAAATTTGCCGTATTTCGCATATTTGCAGGTAATTAGTTGTTTTGCTTGCAAATATGCGAATGATGAGAGGGTAAGTAAGGATTTTTCGTAATGTTACCTTTCGTTTTATCACCCCCTCCTACAAGAGGGGATGGGGGCGATTCTTTATTCTTTTATAGTAAACACACAGATACCACCGACAGCCAAGAACAGGCCAGAAACGAACATCATGTTGTATTGGGTAGAACCAACGAGCCATAAGATGTGTCCGCCAGCCAAGGCTGCAATAATTTGAGGAATACAGATAGAGCCATTAAACAATCCTAAGTAAGCTCCCATGTGTCCGTAACCTTGTAACGCATTGGTAACAAAAGCAAAAGGCATGGCAAGTATGGCAGCCCAAGCGCATCCTATTAAGATAAAGGCGATGAAGAGTATGTATTTATCTGATATGAAAGGAACCAATACAAAGCCTATTCCGCCTAAGATAAGACTTACAGAGTATGCTACTTTGCTACTCTTAAAATGAGGTAAGACAGCAGCCCATATCACACTACCAATGGCTTGAACGGCAAAGAGAATACCTACCCAGTTACCAGCTTCTTGATATTCGGGTGTAGCCGTTGCATTGGCAGCATGCATATTAACTCCCCAACAGGTGTCGGCAATAGTACCATTGGTGTAAGTCCACATATATACAAAGGCAGCCCAGCAGAAAAATTGTACTAATCCTACTTGCCAAAAAGCAGCAGGTGCTCGTTTGAGTAGTGCAAACCAGTTGGCTTTATCTTCTTCCTTATCGGTTGCTTGTACCGCATTGTATATAGCGTATTCTTTTGGATTCCACTCTTTTACCTTGATAGTAGTATAGATAACGCAGAGGATAAGAATAGCTGAACCAATGTAGAAAGCCCAGATAACAGAGTTGGGTATTACACCTTTTGGCGCAACGTTTTGTATACCGAGCCATGTAAAGAGGGCAGGAAACACGTACCCTATTACTGAGCCAGCATTACAAAGAAAACTCTGAATAGAATAGGCTTCGGTTTTTTGTTCTTCATTCACCATATCGCCCACCAACATCTTGAATGGTTGCATTGCCATATTGATACTGGTGTCAAGAAACATCAATGCGATGAGGCCAAAGATAAGTGCGGTGGATATGCTCATGCCAAAAGAACCGGCATTAGGTAGCAAACACATTACGATAATAGCAACGGTGGCCCCTATAAATAAATAAGGTATGCGTCGTCCCCATCGAGTCCAGGTCTTATCGCTCAGTGTTCCGATGATGGGTTGTACCAAGATTCCCATGAGGGGTGGTAATATCCAGAAATAACTTAGATGATGTGGGTCGGCTCCTAATGTAGCAAATATTCTTGATATGTTTGCGCTTTGAAGGGCGTAAGCAATTTGTACACCGAAAAATCCGAAACTTAAATTCCAAAGTTTCCAAAAGCCCATATTGGGCTTTTTCTTTAATTCATAATTCATAATTTTTAATTCATACTTTTGTTAGAATATACAATGAGTTTTTTTTAATTCATAATTCATAATTCATAATTCATAATTCATAATTCATAATTCATAATTCATAATTC
>CAMQBR010000008.1 GCA_946999045.1 uncultured Prevotella sp. | reverse complement strand
CCTGTGGGCATCAGTCCTAAAGTATCATTACCCTTACCAATACTGTTGATAATATCTTGCTGGATACCTCTGAAATCATTATACCCCCAATACTGATGTAAGATATGTAAATACTGTTCGTTGTCAGACATATAAAGATTATACTGGGAATTTATCTTCCTCTGTTGGCCGTATATCTTCTATTTGTAATTGTACAGCGTTGCGCTTAAAAACGTTGTCTTCGAGAGTATAGGCAATATCAAAACTGCGTTTAGACTTGATGTATCGTGCTGAAGCACTCTGACCAAAGGCTATACCATTAACCACATGGCTTGATTTAGAATCAACCAATTCTAGCTTGATGTGCTCTTGTTCCCTGCCCACAACCTTACTAGTACCATAATCGTATACGCCAATAGTACAAAACAATGGCTTGGGATTGCAGGGGCCAAAAGGTGCAAACTTCTTTAAGTCCTGATGTAATCGTTTGGTAATATCCTTGAAATCGAGCATGGCATCAATATCCAAAATAGGTTCGGTTTGTTGAGGAAGAATGTGTTCATCAACAAACTTTTGAAATCTATTACGAAAATCACTTACGTCATCCCAACGCAATGTCAGTCCGGCAGCGTAAGTATGTCCGCCAAAGTTAATCAGCAAATCTCTACAACTCTTAATAGCTGCATAAACATCAAAGCCAGTAACACTGCGAGCCGAACCAGTTGCAAGGTCGCCATCGCGTGTCAATACCACCGTTGGGCGGAAATATATCTCCGTTAAACGTGAAGCCACAATACCGATAACACCTTTCTTCCAGTTGGCATCGTACAAAACAATGGACGAATGGCGTTGTTGTGATTCCAAACGAGCCACAATCTGGTTCGCCTCTTCTGTCATCTGCTTGTCTATATCTTTTCGTTGTTCGTTGTATTGGTCAATGTGCTTAGCCTGTTCCGTAGCTTTTGCAATATCTTTTTCTACTAACAGGTCTACGCTCTCTTTGCCATTTTCTATTCGTCCAGAAGCATTGATACGAGGACCTATTTTAAATACTATATCGCTCATAGATATATCCCTGTCGCCCAAATTGCATATATCAATAATAGCTTTCAGTCCTACACTTGGGTTCTGGTTAAGCTGTTTGAGTCCGTGGTAAGCCAAAATACGGTTTTCGTCTATCACAGGAACTATATCTGCCGAAATGCTAATGGCACAGAAATCAAGCAAAGGAATAAGACGTGAAAACGGAATACAATTGTTTTTGGCGAAAGCTTGCATGAGCTTAAAGCCTACCCCACATCCAGAAAGATGCTTAAAAGGATAACTATCATCAGGCCGCTTAGGGTTGAGAATAGCTACTGCTGGGGGCATTACCTCATCAGGAACATGATGATCACAGATAATAAAATCGATGCCAAGGCTTTTGGCATACGCTATTTCGTCAACAGCCTTGATACCACAATCAAGTATGATGATAAGTTTAACACCTGTTTTCTGTGCATATTCTATACTCTTTTTGCTTACTCCATATCCTTCATCGTATCTGTCGGGAATGTAGTAATCTATATTAGAATAGAATTGCTGCAAGAACTTATACACCAAAGCTACGGCAGTACAGCCGTCTACATCGTAGTCGCCGTACACTAATATACGCTCTTTGCGCCCCATGGCATCGTTTAGCCTATCTACTGCAATGTCCATATCTTTCATTAAAAACGGATTAATAAGATCGGCTAATTGTGGACGGAAGAATCTTTTGGCTGCCGACTCGGTAGTGATACCTCGACGTATGAGTAAAAGAGCGAGTAAGGAATTGAGGTTAAGTTTATTACCTAACTCCTTAGCTGCCTTTGTTTCGTCTGATGTAGGTGTTTGATAATTCCATTTGAAATGCATTTATATTGTTTTTTTTATTTTATTCTTCTTTGGTCTGCATACAGAAATTGCAGATGTGAATTTCGCCTTATGAAAATTCTCTATTGGCGTGTAAAGTTACAAATAAATTATCACAATACGTTGTTTTTTCTTCACTCTTATTTAGCTTTTAACTTTATGATTATATTTTTTTCTGAGAAAGCTAACAACTCGTCAACTATACGTAAATTATCTTTACAAATACTCTTCCATATTTTTAATATTTATCTGCAAAAGATAAATATCCGAAAATATTCAAGTTATAAGCAACTATCTATTTACTTATAAATCAAAAGCTTACAAATACAATATCTGATTTTGTACAAAATATCCCCACTTTTTAACCACAAAAGCGTACAGATATGTTGATTATTCAGTTGAATTAATCAAGCAATATAATGAAGATAGTGTCCTTATCCCATTGAGTTAGCACCACAAAGCTGTCGAAATAACAAAAATAAGTGATTAAATATATAAAAGAGTATAGTATCTTTTTCTAAAACAAGAATTGGAAAATTGTTAAATAATGAATAAAAATATTTACAAAAAAGAAGCCATTTATCTTCATAAATCAATTCATTTTTCAATTGTTTTTTCATTGGCATAAACCATAATTCCCTCATCATACACATACATAACTAACCAAGTGTATAGTTATTGTTTATGGGCGGTTCTATAAATTACCACCGTAATGTTTTTTATGTCAGTCTTTTTACGTTTTGTCATCTTGTGAGCGCTTTTGGGGTCAATTTGCTTGTTCGTTCAGAAATATAGCTCGCTATACTCCTTCACTCATAAATAAAATTGACCTCAAAAATAGTCTCACAATCTGTCAAAGCTAATTTATAGAACCACTCTTATTAGTATCCATATGCCAACATATTAGCATGAAATACAAGCTTTTGAGCTTTTAATTCTACCTTTTTCTTCAGTTTTCATCCTTTATATACAAACGCATCTGCCCAAGTAATAGCATAATAAATCAGCAGTTAGGCTGTTTTCTTAATATTTATTCGTAATATTGCAAAAAAATAAAAGGCACTACATGCTAAGAAAGCTCATCATAACCATAGTAATACTTTGCCACACTAACGTATGGGCTCAACAAGATACAATTAAAAGCAAGGTGCATATTTTACGCACTGTGGTAGTAACATCGAACAAAAACAAACGTTCGGTACAGAGTGTCGTGCCCTATTACAGCATTAGTCAAGATAATATGCAAGCCATGGGTATTGTAGATATTGCCGATGCACTACACCGTTTGCCAGGTATTATATTGTGCGATTATGGTGGAGCTGGTGGAATGAAAACCGTATCGGTACGTGGTTTTGGCACACAACACACAGCAGTAAGCTATGACGGCATGCTATTAAACAATGTACAAACAGGCAGTATAGACCTTGCACGTTATTCATTGAGCAATATAGATAACCTTACACTGACCATTGGTAATAATGATAACATTTTTATATCTGCCCAACAAGCTATTGCTCCTACACTGCTATCTGTCAACACTATGCAGGACATACCACGCACCTGCAATCCACACTTTGATAGTAGACTTAAGATAGGTTCATTCGGCTATATCAGTCCGTCGGTAAGATATATACAACGTTTATCCTCTTGGTTATCTCTTTCGGCTTTTGTCGAATATATTCATGCCGATAACAATTATCCCTTTTCCTTAAAAAATGTATCAACCTTTAGCCAGCAGATAAGGCAAAACTGTAAGATGAACTCATCGCATATCGAAGCCAATATTCATTATCAACCTCTACCCTATCACTATTTTATGGCAAAGGCATATTATTACAATAGCCATAGACAACTGCCAGGCATTGTGCGCTATTACACCAACGACAGCAAAGAAACGCTACAAGATGAAAATAGCTTTATTCAACTACAATATAGATACCAAGGCAAGGGGCATTTGACTTGTCAATGGGGCGGCAAATACGATAGAACGAAAACCATATATACAGACGCCAACTATGTAGACCTATTGATGGATGCGCAATATATTCAGCAACAATGGTATACATTTGGCAGCGTAATGTATGCAGTTAATTCTTATTTATCGGTTAATTATGCGTTAGATTACTTGTACAACACCTTGCACAGCAGCCTAAAAACAGATGTTCTCCCCTCTCGACATTCATTGTTACAATGCCTATCAACAAAGTTCAGTACTAACAGAATAACATTGGTAGCCCGATTATCAGGCTCTATGTATTTTAATCATACAGAGATAGGTAGCAGTGCCAGCAACGTAAAGCAACTTTTGCCCATGTTATCTGTATCATACAAGTTGCTACCACATTTTCCCTTATTCTTAAGGGTATCGTATAAGCGTGGCTTCAGAATGCCTACATTTAATGAGAATTATTTCTTTCATTATGGCAGCAAAGATGTAAACCCTGAACTTACCAACCAAATAAATTTGGGTTTTACTTATCTTAAGCAAACTCCACTATACAATATCTCTACTACCATAGACGGCTATATCAACCATGTAACCGATAAAATAGTAGGTATACCATACAATATGTTTATATGGCGAACGGTTAATATAGGTAAAGTAAGAATGTTAGGCGTAGATATAAACCAGCAAATATCGTGGCAGATGACACATTGTTTAGGACTTACAGGAAGTGTAAATTACAGTTATCTGCAAGCCGTTGACAGAACCTTATCCTCCACTTATCTGTACAATATGCAAATAGCTTATATGCCCAAGCACACCATGGGCATGTCATTAACCCTACAAAACCCCATTATCAACATGGTGATACACGGCATAGCATGCAGTAACAGGTGGGCAACCAATGAGCATATTCTTGGTACAAAACTCAAAGCTTATACAGAATGGGGATGCAGTGTTTATAGAAAGTTTTCCATTAACAAGCAATTACTCACAATAAAACTTGATGTTAAAAATATTTTTAATCGGCAATATGATGTTGTAGCAGGCTATCCTATGCCAGGCATACAGTATCAAATATCAACAAGATATAAATTTTAAAAATCGTAAATATGAAAAAGTATGTATCTATTTGTTTGCTGTTTTTCATGGCAGCATTTACATTTGTAGCGTGTGATGAAGATGAAGATAATCTTGAGTTGTCGCACATCAGTATACATCACACAGGTGTTTATTTGATAGGCGAAGGTAATGAGGGCGCAAAACTACCAGGTATGTTAACCTCAATAGATAAAACCAACTGGTCGGCTGTAGAGAATGCCTTTAGCAGAGTAAACGGAAGAACACTGGGTATGACTGCCAATGGCGGAACCATTTATGGTAGTAAACTGTACATTGTGATGTTTGGCGAAAATCGTATAGAGGTGGTAGACAAACATACGCTACGTTCAGTAAAAGTGATTGATACCAAACAATTGGCTGGCGATGTAAAGGGAAACCGACCACGACAAATAGTTGGTGCCAATGGTTGTGTATATATTACCACACAAGGCAGCAGTGTGTTGGCAATAGACACGGTAAATTTTGCCTTGAACAACGTATATGCAGTGGGCAAATATCCTGAAGGGCTGGCTGCTACCTCTCATTATATATATGTTGCCAATAGCGATTATGGCAATAAGGAAGCATCTCTATCTATCATTAATCTTGACTCTAAAAAGGTAACCAACAAGACAGATGAGCTTATCTACAATCCTCAAAAGGTGGTATGTGTAGGTAATGATGTATATGTTTTGGCTTGGGGAAAATACGATACCAATTGGAATCAACCAGATGCTGGGGTACTTAAGATTTCTAATGGTAAGATAAAGAAGATTGCTTCGGGCACAATGATGGCAGTAAAGCCAACTGGCAAGGACAATGCTCTTATCTATGTATGCAATGCTGCGTATGGCAAGGCAGGCAAAGATGTAACCTACAGCGTGTACAATACCCAAAACCAGACTACAAAAACAATCAATATGCAAGAAAAGGTAGAATGGCCTGTTGCCATGGCGGTAGACCCACATACGGGCTATCTCTATGTAACGTCCGACCCCACCGACCCTGTTCATGGTGGTGCTATATTTGCTGGCTTGGGTTATCTCAATGTTTATCAGCCTAACGGCACATTGGTAAAGCGGCACATCCCAGCTGGCACACATTCTTCTACTATCTTATTTGACTAAGCATACTGATAAATTCAATGCGGAAAATCATTTTGTCAACTCTGTTAACTATTATGGTTGTGCTGTGCAGTATGGCACAAAATGCGCAACAACCAACGGCTAACTATCGGGTTATACCATTGCCTCAACAAATAAATATGGTAATGAACAAGGGGTTTGTTCTCAATGAACGAACCTCAATAATATACCCTGCCAACAACTTGATATTAAAAAGTTATGCAAAACTATTAGCTCTTTATATCAAACAGTTAACAGGCATACAACTCAAAATAAGCACCTTTACCACAGATGCACATAATATAGAATTGAGTACAGGTATGCAACATCCTAACAAAGAAGCTTACCACATCATGGTATCTCCAGAAAAGATAACCATAGAGGGCGCAACAGAAGCAGGAACGTTCTATGGAATACAAACTTTGAGGAAGGCTATTCCTTTAGGTAAGCTATCAAAAATCATCTTTCCAGCAGGCGAAATAATTGACTATCCGCAATTTGGTTATCGGGGTGCCATGCTGGATGTGGCTCGTCATTTTTTTTGTGTAGATGCCATAAAGCAATTTATTGATATGCTCGCCTTGCACAATATTAATTATTTTCACTGGCATTTAACCGATGACCAAGGATGGAGAATAGAAATAAAAAAATATCCTTTATTGGTAGAAAAAGGTTCGATGCGAGCCGAAACTGCTATCGGACACACTGATAAGAAAGACGGAACACCACATGGGGGCTACTATACGCAAGCACAAATCAAAGAGATTGTACAATATGCTATGCAACGACACATAGAAATTGTACCCGAAATAGATATGCCTGGACACATGGTAGCAGCATTAACTGCTTACCCAAAGCTGGGATGTAAGGGCGGTCCGTACAGTATTCGTACGGAATGGGGCATTGCAGACGATGTTCTTTGTGCTGGAAACGACAGTACTTTGCAGTTTGCCAAAGATGTAATGAACGAGGTAATGGCTCTGTTTCCTGGAAAATATATCTGTATTGGCGGTGATGAATGTTCTAAAGCTATATGGAAACAATGTAAAAAATGCCAAACAAAGATACAACAGTTAGGTATGGTTACCGATAATAAATACACAAAGGAACAAAAATTGCAAAGCTATTTTATGAGTGCAGTGGCACATTACATCACAAGTAAAGGCAGAAAAGTTTGTGGCTGGGACGAGATATTAGAAGGAGATGGAGCTCCAGGTGCTACGATTTTGTCGTGGCGAGGCATTGGTGGAGCCGAAGAAGCTGCACGCTTAGGTCGTGATGCTATTATGTGTCCTACATCACACATGTACTTTGATTACTATCAAACAGAAAACAGAAGTACCGAACCTGTGGCATTTAATGCTTATTTGCCCATACAACGAGTGTATAGTTTTCAGCCTGTACCCACATCGTTAACACCTCAGCAGGCCAAGCACATCATGGGCGTGCAAGCCAATTTATGGACAGAACAGATAAAAACGTTGAGTCATGTACAATATATGATGTTACCCCGACTGGCTGCAGCGTGTGAAGTTCAATGGTGCGACAGCACACAAAAAGATGAAAACGACTTTATGTTTCGCTTGCCCCATCTTCTGCAAATCTATCAAAAGTTAGGCTATAACTATGCTCACCATTATTTTACAGTGGCTTCCAACTGCACTCCAGCTGCCAGTGGTAAGTATATCAAGGTGGCGTTGAGTTGTATAAAACAGGCTCAGATTTATTATACCACTGATGGAACACTGCCCAATAAGCACTGCCAGTTGTACAAAAAGCCTTTCAAGCTCAAACATTCTGCTATCATTCGTGCCGTGGCTTACATTGATAGCTTAATGAGCGACCCATTGAACGATACGGTAGTAGTACACAAAGCATTGATGAAATCGGTAAAATACTTAACCCTACCTAATTCAAGTTATCAAGGTAACAGTATATTAGAACTGGTAAACGGACAGTTGGGTAATACTTTTTTCCATTCGGGTAAGTGGGTAGGATTTGTTAACAACGACATGGATGTGATTATAGACTTAAAGAAACAGCAAACCATTCACAGCGTTGCTATCCGTACACTAACAGAACAATCTAACTGGATATTCCCCGATAGAGGTGTTACATTGTCCATATCAACCGATGGGACTCACTTTACCACCGCATACACCGACCACAAACCAGCCCTCCCCCACATGGTTCCTGCCAGTGTAAACACACAAACTATCTTACTTCAAAACGCCAAAGCTCGCTACCTCCGTGTACAAGTTTTGTCCGAGCGCAACATGCCTCAATGGCATTATGGTCATGGCAACACTGCTTTTTTATTCGTTGATGAGATTGTAGTGAAGTAAGTGATATTCAAATAGCTATAAAGAGACGAAAAACAATGGAATAGGAAATAAAAAGATTTTTACTCTTTGGTAAATATAAATAAAAGGTATATATTTGTACTCGTAAGTCTTGATATAGCAAGAAAATGAGAGGCTTGTTGTTCATTATCTTAATATGATAAAAACTCTGCCCTGCCTTTTTGGAAAAATGCAATAGTTTTATATGAATAAAATAAAAACAAATACTTCGTTTATTTTTGCGCTGTCGCATGGAGACGAAAAAGCTTTTGATCTCTTATTTGTTGAATATTATTCGAAACTATTGCATTTTCTTATACCTTTTTGCAAGGATAAAGCCGAAGCCGAAAATATTATTCAAGAACTTTTTATGAATCTTTGGATAAAAAGAGACCGTTTTTCACAAATAGAAAATATAGACAGTTACCTTTATATTACAGCCAGAAACGCTGCCTTAAGAGAAATTAAGCAATCGCTTCTCAGAAAAGATATAAAAGAACATCTTGAGATACAAACAGATAATATGACAGGAGAAGTTAAGTTGTGTTATCAAGAATTATACAATTACATCACTCAAGAAATAAATAAAATGTCTACTCAACGACGAAAAATATTCGTGATGAGCAGAATAGATGGATTGAGTAATACAGAGATATCCGAAACATTAGGTGTTAGCAAACGTACAGTTGAAAAACATATATCATTAGCACTTGCTCACTTAAAGAAGATATTACCAGTATTTGTCGCATTAACCTTTTTTAATAAATTCTAATTACGTGCATTCTTTATATTTTTACTCTTTATCATAAAACGACCAAAGACAAAGAGAAAATGAATACACTACATTTACATACACAAGAAAACAAACAAACCGATGCAGCATTACGCAGACGATGGAAACAGGCTGAAGATGAACAACTGGCTGAAGATGTACATGCTGCTCTTCGGATTTTTCAGTCTAACAGGCATGAATACGAATATCAAAGATATCGTAAAGATAGAATTTTACGTTTTATAAAATATGCAGCTATACTTATATTACCCATTGTAGCTGCATTCATATCATGGAATTATTCGGCACATTATTGTGCAGAAACGTCACGGATGATACAAAAATATGTTCCAGAAGGTAAAATTGATAGTATCTTATTAGCCGATCGAACCAAAGTTATTATAAATTCAGGATCTTATATTATATACCCTACCTCTTTTAGTAAACATAATGTAACCCGTGAAGTATATGTTGTAGGTAACTGTCATTTTGATGTAAGTAAGAATGCACAGCAACCTTTTATTGTAAATATGGGACAAATAAAAGTAAAAGTATTGGGTACTCATTTTTGTGTAAAATCTTATCAGCAAGATGAACAAATACGCATTTCTCTCGAAGAAGGTTTAGTTAAGGTTTTCGATGACAAACATGCCATAACGCTTCATCCTAATGAACAACTATCATACAATAGAAATAATGGCAAGATGAGCAAAAGTAAGATAAATGCCATGGACGAAATGCGGTGGACACAAGGCGAACTCGTCTTTAATTCGCAGCCACTCAAGTATATTTTATCTGACATAGAACGGAGTTATGGTGTACGATTCGAAATAGAACATGGAGTGGATACCAACCAACGTTATACCATGAACTTTCATAAGGATGAAAAGATAGACGATGTGTTAGCCGTACTTTCTGTAGTTTCGGGTAACATTAAATATAAGAAGATTTCTAACAGAATTATCTTATATAAAAGCAACTAACAGGTGTGTCATAATCCTCCTTTAAGTCTAAAAGAACAAATAACTACTCATATAACAATATAAACTTTTTGTATAACCCATGACTGAGCACAACTTAAATAAAAGCTGTTGTTAGTCTTAAAAACTGTAATTATCATGAAGAAAAGAAAGAAACAAAGTGTTATGCTTTGTTCGGGTAAAATGGTATTGCTTGGTTTGTTCCTTTTCATATCAAGTACAATGTTTGGACAAAATCAAGTTATCCATCTTTCTCGCACTCAAGCAACCGTTGAGAGTTTTTTTAGTATGATTGAAGCTCAAACCAAAATGTCAGTAGATTTTTCGCAAGCTACTCTTAAATTAAATCAAACTGTAAATGTAGGAACATCATCTCCCACATTGCATCAATTACTCAACACCATACTAAGTGGGCAATATTTGAGCTATCGCATCATAAATAGACATATCATCATAGTAAAATTAAATGAGAAGGAAACTCATCATAAATCAAAATCAACCCCACAAACAAAATATAAAATAACAGGAAAAGTAACTGATATGCAAGGAGAACCCATTATTGGTGCATCTGTTTTAGAAAACGGAACCAATAATGGAACTATTACTAATATAGATGGTGTATTTTCCTTGTATGCAGACAAAGAGGTTACTTTGCTTAATATATCGTATATAGGATTCTCTCCTAAAGAATTTAAAGCTCAGGCAAATAAGCTATCTACCATAGTCTTGAAAGAAATTTCGCAGCGACTTAACGAAGTTGTTGTTGTAGGATACGGTGTACAAAAGAAAGTAAATCTTACAGGATCAGTATCTTCTGTACAAGGTAGTAAATTAAATACTCGCCCCGTTACCGATGCAACACAAAGCCTGCAAGGTATGATTCCAGGACTTTTGGTTACAAATAACCATTCAGGACGTCCAGGAGCATCTGGAACACTTACCCTTAGAGGACAAGGAAATTTATCGGGAACAGGACATCCATACGTATTAGTAGACGGAATAGAAATGAGCTTGTCTGACGTCAACCCAAACGACATTGCAAACATCTCTGTTCTCAAAGATGCTGCCGCATGTGCCATTTATGGTGCTCGTGCTGCATACGGAGTAATATTAGTTACAACAAAAAGAGGTAAGGAGGGAAAAGTTCAACTTAATTATCAGGGAAGTGTAGGTTGGAGTACCCCAACAGTATTGCCTAAAATGGTTAATTCTGTTGATTTCGCCAAATATTGGAATGCAGGATGTATTAACGCTAACTCATCACGTTTATATAGCGAAGAAAAAATTAATAAGTTGCAACAATATATTGATAATTCTTCGAGCGTAAACCCATGGGAGGAATTATCTGCTCATGACAATATGAATCCTGCCTTTGAAAATCAAGAAAAGGGCATTGGAAATATAGATTATTTTAAATTACATTACAAGAATGCCGCCTTTAAACAACGTCATAATCTTAGCGTAAGCGGAGGTAGTAAAGTTGCACAATATTATGTATCAACGGGATATTACAAAGAAGACGGATTGCTACGTTATGCAGATATCAACTTTGAACGCATGAATGTATCTGCCAATCTTACATCGCAACTGGCAAAATGGATCAAATTAAAAGCTTCTATTAAGTTTACTCATACCAATGATAATACTCCTTTTGGGGATGGAGGTTTAAGTGATGGCTTCTTTCATTCACTGGCTCGCTTCCGTCCTACAGTTTCTGTTGTAGACCCCAATGGGCATTTTACAGAATTATCCATGATACCATATTTACAGAGCGGCACAAAGACACAAACCAAACGTGATTTCTTAAACATGACAGGTGGATTTGAAATAGAGCCACTGAAAAACCTGCATATCATAATGGATTATACTTACAAGATGACAGGAAGCAGATATGCTGCTATAAACATAGCTCCAATGATATATGCTGCTGATGGCAAAACCATGACCAAAGGTGTTAGAAACGAATTAGGCGTAAGTGCAGATGGTAGGTATACCAGATATTCTGCTGATACACATTACCAAAACATAAACCTTTATGCACATTATAATGTATCACTTTTTAGTGACCATCATATAACTATGATGGGAGGATACCAAGAAGAAAATAATTACTATGGATATTTGCGCAATATGATAACGAAACTTTATTCTATGACAAATCCTAATGCTGGAATGGGAAGCGGAGATAAAAACATCACAGATATTCGTAATTCGTGGGCTACACGCAGTTTTTTTGCAAGAATTAACTATAACTATAAAAGCAGATATTTGTTAGAAATAAATGGTAGATACGATGGCTCTTCTCGTTTTGCAAAGGAACATAGATGGGGATTTTTCCCATCCGTTTCAGTAGGATGGAATATTACAGAAGAACCTTTTATGAATCTATATCGCAATGTTCTTTCACAATTGAAGCTACGTGGCTCTATAGGACGATTAGGAAATCAAGCAGGAGCTGCTTTGTATACCTTTACTTCTACCCTTAATCTTAACAATGCACTGGGACAATATATATTTAATAATGGCAGACATATCTATCTTAATGCTCCAGGTGTAGTTAATCCTACAACTACTTGGGAGAAAGTTGATAGCAAAAACCTTGGTATTGACTTCGGAGTTTTTAATGGATTATTAACTGGTAGCTTTGATATATTTCAGCGTGATACAAAAGATATGTTGGGACCTGGAGTAGATTTTCCAGATTTATTCGGTGCTAATGCTCCATTAACCAATAATGCACAACTACGTAATAGAGGATGGGAATTAACAATTAACCATCATGGGAAAATAGGAAAAGAGATAGAATATAACATTGGAGGCTCTATTTCTGATGCTACAGCACAAGTAACAGCTTACGAAAATCCAACAGGTACCAAACCTAATAGTAACTGGTATAATGGAAAAATGGTTGGAGAAATTTGGGGATACCGAACAGACGGATTAATAAAAACACAGCAGCAGGCTGATGAATACAATCGTACACACGACAATCATTTCCTTACAACACAAAAGTGGACACCTGGTGATATTGCTTTCAAAGACCTAAATAACGATCATAAAATCAATAATGGAAGTAACAAGTTAGGCGATATGGGTGATATGACTATTATAGGAAACTCAACGCCAAGATACCAATATACAATTAATGGAGATATTAGCTGGAAAGGATTAAGTCTTAGCTTTATGTTCCAAGGTGTAGGAAAACGAGATTGGAGTCCACTATATAACATTTACTTCTGGGGATGTAGCTCTTACGCACAAGTAACAGTATTTAAAGAACACTTAGATTACTGGAGCGAGACCAATCCAAATGCATATTATCCTAAACCATATATAAATACAGCTGGGGCAGTAAAACAGTATAATGCCAAGACATCGGCTTATGCTACAGACCAATATTTGCAAAATGCGGCTTATTGCAGATTAAAAAACCTAACCATCAGTTACACTCTTCCCAAACACCTAATACAAAAAATTAAATTGCAACAGATAAGAATATTTGCTTCAGGAGAAAATCTTCTTACGTTCACAAAATTAAAAGGAATGTTTGACCCCGAGGTTATTTTTGCCAATAACAACTATAACCAAGAAGGAGGAAAACAATATCCTCTTAATAAAGTATACTCCTTGGGATTAACTGTAAACTTCTAAGAATTTAATAACTAAAAAAATATGTACATCATGAACATCAATTATAAACTTATATGGTTAGCACCATTGTTTTGTTTAATGAGTTGCTACGACCTTAATAAGACACCAGAAGGGGTTATTTCTTCAGCTAATGCCTTTAGTTCTATTGGAGAAATCGAAAGTTATCTTGACCAATTCTATGAAACAGCGGGCATGCAACAGGGATTTGAATGGAGCCAGAATTACATTGCCAGCGGTGACCTTAATAGTGATAATCTATCAGGAGCATCGGTCAATACTCGACTTAATGGAGCATTAACATTAAGTAATGCTGTTAAACTTAATAATTACAAATATATACGTAATATCAATTTTTTACTTACCAATTTAGGAAATTGCAACGATAATCGTTCAGCTGAATATAAACAATGCATAGGAGAAGCGTATTTCTTTAGAGCATGGTACTATTTTCAACTATTTAAGAACTATGGAGAACTTACCTGGATAGATAAGCCTCTTGATCCAAACATAGAAGTTATGCAACTGCCAAGAGAACACCGCACCATTATTGCTGACCATATACTAAAAGATCTTGATAAGGCTATTGCAAATTTGCAAGAACAGAATAATAGCAGCACTATGCGTATACATCGAGATGTAGCACGTACCTTAAAATCTGAAGTCGCTTTGTTTGAAGCTACATGGGAAAAATACCATAAGTTAAAGAACGATGCTTTTTATGATAAAACCATAACAGATGAAAAGATACTACAATATTTTACAATTTGTACTGACGCTTGCAAAGACGTTATCAACCGCGGTGTATGGCATATCTATACTACAGGTGATAAACTTAACGATTATAGAAAACTATTCCAAATAGAAGATTTGAGCAATAATCCTGAAGTTTTCTGGTTTAGACATTATGATGGTACTAATATTGGAAACAATGTTAACAGGTACTTAAACAGAGGAGGTGGTAGCATAGGAGTTACAGCATCATTGGTTGACGATTATCTAACCATAGATGGTAAACCTTTTGTTGGCGAGCAAGTTATCAAAACTAAAAAGATATATGGCAACGAATTAAAGCCTACACTGCGCGACCCTCGCCTATCTCAAACAGTGTGTACACCTGGACAGAAACTAAGACCAGATGCACCAGCTTATATCGTTCCTCCATTGATAGGTTCAAGTTACCACAAAAACGAAACAGGCTATTCTCTCTTAAAGCATGTACAAATAAACTATAAAGGTAATCTTGATGCAGAATTTCGTGGTGCTACTCCTGGTATACAATATCGATACGCCGATGTATTGCTGAACTATGCAGAGGCTTTGGCTGAACTTGATGGACCTAAATACGCTTCTAAAATTATTCAGATTTTACAACCATTGCGCAATAGAGTTGGTATGCCTGCTGTTAACTTCGATAGAGAATATAATACGTTAGCTTCTTACCCATTTCATGCACTCAACAAATACATACAATGTGTAAGACGTGAACGCAGAATAGAACAAGCTGCCGAAGGTAAACGATTAACCGATATTCTTCGATGGGCTGCTGCCGATGAACTAATTGTTGGCAAACATGCTGAAGGAGCTTTATTTACAGGGAGCAATTTGGAACATCACCCTCAATATCAAAACAAGTTGGTATACGATAAGGATAAAGGAAGTAACTTATTTTTATCAGGTAAGCACCAAGATACTTATAGGTATATACTCCCTATTAATCCTAAGACAATGCCCAATGGATGGCAATTTGATACCCATCGCGACTATCTGTTACCCATACAGCCTCGAATGTTAATTCTAACAAATAATAAATGGAAACAAAATCCAGGATGGGAATAAGCTTTAGATAATAGATAATAATAAAGATTTAATATAATATTTTACATAAACTCAATAAATAATGAAAACTCATATCAACCGACTAGGGGCTACAAGTACTTTGGTACTGGGAGCGGCTTCGCAACTTATGGCACAAGCACAGCAAAAGCCCATGAACATTGTTTATATTATGAGTGATGACCACTCATATCAAACAATTAGTGCTTACGATCATCGTTTTATTGAAACACCTAATATTGACTGGATTTCACAAAACGGAGTTAGATTTACCAATAGTTTCGTAGCTAACTCGCTAAGTGGTCCGTCAAGAGCATGTATGCTGACAGGCAAACACAGTCATGCCAACGGATTTACAGACAACACTAAAACGTTTGACGGCAGACAACAAACCTTCCCTAAACTATTGCAAAAGGTGGGTTATGAAACAGCTATGATTGGTAAATGGCACTTAACATCTAATCCTACTGGCTTTAATTACTGGGATATACTGATTGGGCAGGGCGATTATTACAATCCAGACTTCATCTGTAACGGCAAACGAATAAGACGATATGGCTATGTTACCAACATTGTTACCGACTTAGCATTAGATTGGTTAGAGAACAAGCGAGACAAGAGTAAACCTTTCTGCTTGCTGTTACACCACAAAGCTCCACACAGAGTATGGAGTCCAGACACTTGTGATTTGGATTTATATAATAATAAGGTATATCCTTTGCCAGATAACTTCTACGATGATTACAAGGGAAGAATTGCTGCAAGCAAACAAGAAATGAGCATCATCAAGAACATGGACGTAGTGTACGATTTGAAAATGGCGGATAAGGAAAACGAAATACACTCTAATCCTAACCTAGAAGCTATGGGAAGAATGAACTATAAGCGTATGTCGCCCTCACAACGTGCACAATGGGATGCACATTACGACCCTATCATCAAAAAGTTTAAGGCTGCCAAACTTACAGGAAAGGCACTGGCTGAATGGAAGTACCAGAGGTATATGCATGACTATCTGCGTGTTATTCATTCTATTGACCGAAATGTAGGACGAGTTATCAACTATCTCAAAGAACATAATATGTTAGATAACACCATGATAGTATATACCTCCGACCAAGGTTTCTATATGGGTGAGCATGGTTGGTTTGACAAGAGATTTATGTACGAAGAGTCATTCCGCACGCCATTATTGGTTTATCTTCCTGGTGGAAAACATGGCGACATCAAACCAATGGTTCAGAACATAGATTATGCTCCCACCTTTCTTGATTTAGCTGGAGTCAAGATACCTTCCGACATTCAAGGTATATCATTCTTACCTTTGTTGCAAGGAAAGAAAGTTAAAAACTGGCGCAAATCATTGTACTATCATTACTATGAATATCCTGCCGAGCATGCTGTTCGCCGGCATTATGGTGTACGTACCAAACGTTACAGCCTGATTCATTTCTATGGCGATATTGATGCATGGGAGCTATACGATCTAAAGAAAGATCCAGAGCAAATGCACAATATCTATGGACAGAAAGGAACAGAAAAACTCACCAAACATCTAAAGGCAGAGTTACTTAAACTACAAGAACAGTACAACGACCCCATTAGATATTTAAATTGAGCTTTGAGCTTTATAATTAACTTTTATAATGTGGGCGACATTCCTGTTGCCCACATTATTTTTTTTGCATCAGAAATAACACCTCTCCATAGGCAACAAACATTCTACTTGTTAACTATAAACCCATAATTTTGTGCATCAACAAAATATATCTTACCTTTGCAGCAAAAACAACGAATAATGAAATATGCCATTATTGCAGCAGGCAAAGGTTCGCGCTTGGCACAAGAGGGAGAGCCTATGCCCAAACCTCTTGTAAAGGTGGGTAACGAGTGCCTGATAGATAGGTTGATACGTATATTCATGGATAACCATGCCGAAGAAATTGTTGTGATATGCAATGAAGACAGAGAACAGGTACACCTGCACTTACAAAACATACAGCGCAATGGGCTTAATGGTATGGCAATACCTTTGTGCGTGGTACAAAAGTCTACCCCAAGCTCCATGCACAGCTTATTTGAAATAAGCCCCTATCTATGCCATTCAGTATTTTGCTTAACCACTGTCGATACTATCTTTTCCGAAAAAGCATTCCAGCAATACATACATCAATTTCAACAGCAAGTCCAACAAGGCACACAAGCTTTTATGGCTGTAACAAAATTTATTGATGATGAAAAACCTTTGTATGTAAAACTGGATGAGAATATGCGCATACAAGGCTTTTATGATGACAACACAAACAACTGCACCTACATATCTGGTGGTATTTATGGCTTGCAACCTATATGCTTACAGGTTCTCAAACAATGTATCGAACACGGCGAACAGCGTATGCGCAACTTTCAAAGAGCACTGATAACCCAACATCTGCAAGTAAAGGCATACAACATGGAGTGCATCTTAGATATTGATCATGTTTCAGACATCAAGAAAGCCGAACAATTTGTTGCTACTCAACAGTAAAAGATGTAACTACTATAAGCATCATCCTTAAAAGCAGTTGAAAAATAGAAGAGAGAAAAATATCATGTACGATAAAATTATAGCCATTAGGCGAGATGAACGTTTCTCACTATCTGCCACAGAAAGAGATAAGGCTATCCTTACAGCAGTGATGCAAAAGATAGGAGGAGACATTAAGCTAATAAACGAAGCTGAGCTAACCGAAGCGCATCAAGCCAACCTGTTTATTTCAATGGGACGATTGCCACAAACTTTATCGCTACTGCAAAAGCAGGAAGCTCTTGGTGCACGCATCATCAACAAGCCAAAAGCCGTGGCACTATGTACACGCAAAAACATTGATAACTTGATGCGACAGCAGCATATACCCATGCCTCCTGTTACAGGAGAACATGGCTACTGGCTTAAACGGGGAGACGATTTACCTCCACAACAAGGCGAAATAGTCTTTTGCAAGGATAACACCGATCTGCATACCATGCAACAAGCATGGAAGCAAAAAGGCCTCGTCAATAATGTTGTAAGTGCACACGTGCTGGGCGATATCATTAAATTTTATGGTGTTGGCAATCACTTTTTTTATTGGCACAGAGTAGATAATGCACCTAAAGGATATAATTTCGATGCAAAACAGTTGCACCAAACAGTACTGCAACTGGCACATATCATAGATATTGAGGTATTTGGGGGCGATTGTGTGGTAAAAGCCGATGGAACATTTTGTATCATCGATTTTAACGACTGGCCCAGTTTTTCAACTTGCAGAGACGAAGCAGCCTCGGCAATAGCACAAATCATTTTGAAAAGATGAGTAAGTTTAGAGATTTATTAAAGGCTTCTATGAAGTCGAAAGATACAGAAGAGTGGTTAGACATACACTTTACACGTCCTGTAGGACTTATTTTTACTTTGTTTTGGCAACACCTTGGGGTTCATCCCAACGTGATTACTATCCTCTCTATCTTCTTAGGAGTAAGTGCAGCCTATTGTTTTTATTTCGTTGACCTATGGCACAACATCATGGGCATCATCTTCTTAGTGTTTGCCAACCTTTGCGATAGCACCGACGGACAGTTGGCTCGACTTACTAATCAGAAATCATTTATTGGCAGAGTCTTAGATGGTTTTTCGGGTGATGTATGGTTCTTCTGTATCTACTCAGCACTCTCTATGCGAATGTTTAATCAACCCATGCCCCATAGCGACACCAATTGGGGATATCTGATATGGGCTTTGGCAGCAGTAGCTGGCTTATTATGTCATTCGCAACAAAGTTCGTTGAGCGATTATTATCGTCAGATACATCTTTATTTCATCAAAGGTAAAGCAGGCAGCGAATTAGATACCTATGCACAACAGCAAGCTATTTACCACTCGTTAAGCAAAGGCAAATGGCTTAAACGCTTATTTTACTATAACTACGCCAAGTATTGTCGCAGTCAAGAACACCGCACACCTGCCTTTCAGATATTCTTTCAACGCTACCAAGCCAATCCCCGTGAAGATGTAAAGAAATGTTTTATAGAGGGCAGTCGCCCACTCATGCCTTACACCAATATACTTACCTTTAATTTAAGAGCTATCTGTTTGTATATAACCTGTTTGCTTAACATACCTTGGCTCTATTTTGTTTTAGAAATAACAGCTTTCCAATTGCTTTATATCTACATGCACAAGCAACACGAAAGCTTGTGCAAAAAACTTACTGTCATATTAAACCATACAAAAGAATAACCCATAAAAAACTATGAATATCAATCAGAATAATGCAAAGATAACAGGATTAATTTTTGATTTTGGTGGAACTATTGATACCAACGGACAACATTGGGGTAAAATGCTATGGTATGCTTACCAAAAAGTGGGTATCCCTGTAAGCGAAGAAAACTTTAGAGAAGCTTACGTTTATGGCGAACGTACGTTGGCTAAAAACCCTATTATACAACCCCACTTCACACTGAAGCATACAGCAGAGGTGAAATTGCGCTTGGAGCTAGAGCAACTTTGTATCATGGGAGCATGGAATGTCAATGAAGAAGTGCTTAAACAAACGCACAAAGCTCTATCTAATGTAGTATACCAACATCTTAGTACCATTATTAACCAGCACCGCCCTTTGCTTACATCGCTAAGTAAAAAGTATCCTATTGTATTGGTAACCAACTTTTATGGCAACATGCACGAGGTGCTACACGAGTTTAATATGGAGTCATTCTTTGATGATGTAGTGGAATCATCTGTCATTAAGATTCGAAAGCCCGATGAGCGTATTTATAAAATAGGACTGCAAAAGTTGCAGATACCAGCCAAAAACGTGTTGGCTATTGGTGATAGTTTCTACAAAGACATAGAACCTGCCAAAAAGGTAGGCTGCCAAACAGCATGGCTCAAGGGCGAAGGCTGGACAGATAAACAGTATGATGAAACCATACCTACATATATTCTTCATCAGTTAGACGAGTTATCAGCAATACTTTGAAATTTGAACATTGAACCTTATAATTAGCTTTCTCAGTTTTATAGGGACGCACAGAATATGCGTTTTTTTCGGCAGACAGAAAGCAATATTTGCTATCTTAATATGTGGATTACCTAATATTGTCGGTTGAATGCATTTCCACAATAATCAAGTCCTTAAAAGGTCATAAGCATCCAATATTACCCTATAATTAGTACACACTATTGTTCACAATAGTATATTCAACATTTTTGTAAAAATATTTGGGCATATTTTAACATTTCTACAATCCTAATTATAGATAAAAATAATGAGATAAAAATGAGATAATAAGGAGATAAAATTACAAAAGACACAAGTTTTCGAGATTAAATACATACTTTAATGATGCTAAAACATAGATATAGCCAACTTATTTGCATGTAATAATACCTAAAAAATCAATGCTTTAGAGGTAATTTACTATATAAAAAGTGAAGAACAAAAAGAAAATTTTATTTAACTCATTAGATACTAAACAATTATAAGGACGCTCATATTTAGCATATTTGCAGCCCCCTACCCAATAATTACAAATATGCTAAACATCAAGCCGTTGATGTAAAATAAATTCTTAATTGCTAATTTTATTTAATTTCCGTGAATTGTATTTTACATCTACACACTTCTACCTTCTCTTTCCTACCTTCACTTTGCTTGCTAATACGCACAAGATAATTGTTATCCGTATCATGCTCAACATCAAAATACAGCATATCACCACCATGTGCTTCGGCAACATAAGCTATATCTATACGATGAATAGCATAAGTAGCGTACCAATGAGTATCCCATATATTCAGCAAATGCTCTATGTAGCGCACGCTATTGATATGTCCGTTCATATCTATATCGCTATAAGTAGTTTTTACACTATATAAGCACTGGGCACTAGAAGTAAGTTTTACACGGGAAGGAGCTGCAATAGGACACTCTTTTAAAGTTTCTATGTATTGTGCAATACCACCATCATTGAGCGAAAGAATATCAACAGGCTGGCGTGTCTGAGTATCAATCATTGCCCAAATGCTGCGAGCATAACCAAATAGTTTGCCATTAGCACTAGTAAAAGAGAAATTACGGGAGGTAAAATAACGCATTACACTATCTACCCATGTAGAAACTTTTAGCTTATCGTATACACGAGGCATACTATTTATCTGGATAGCTAAGCGCGATAACACCCATGTTTTATGGATAGGGTTGAGTTGAGTCATACCGTATCCCCTTTCATTAGAATGATAATCAGCAGCATTGAGCAGATGATTGCCTAAATGCGACATCATCAAATTGCCATTGAAATCACAATGAAACGGTTCTGCCAAGAAATCGTAAGTTCCTATATTAGAAAGTTGATTATTCATATTTGTACATTTATCAACCATAAATCTTAGTACAAAGGTACAATGTTTTATACAAAAGTACAAAAAAAAATCCCGATACTCGTTTGATGAATATCGGGAGATAACGTTTTGTTTGTACGATACAATAAAATTGTATACCACACAAATAATATGATAAATATATGGAAAAATTACTCTACAGAGTTGTGTCATCATTAAATGTTGCAACACGGTTAAAGTCAAGCTCCCTGAAGAGTTTATCGGTTTCGCCCATACCTTTGGTAATAATACGATTAGCAGCAATCTTATATTTCTTAACCAATACCTCTTTAACATTTTTAGCACGATTCAAAGAAAGACGCTGATTAAGTTCGGTTGCACCTTCAGGGGAAGCATAACCCTTGATTGTAATCTTTGCCTTTTTATGATTTTTCATATAATTAGCAATGAGTTCGATATTTGGAACCTGTGAACGCTCTACCACACTCTGACCTTGACGGAAGAGTACTGTAGGCTGTAAGTTGGTAGCAGTAGCCAACTTTTTGCAAGCACCTTTGCAGCATTTTTTCTTGTTCTTACAATCTTGCAAAGCCTTTCGTAAGTCTGCAGTCAAATCTTCTTCTGCTGCAATCTTAGCATCTTTCTTGTTGAGCGCATCGTACATACTATTAATCTTAGCATTGAGCGCATCAATTTCAGATTGGTCATTAACCTTTGCTATTGTAAAATTGTGGGTATCATTAGAGTTCTTAAACTTGTAAACCAATCCTGCATTAAGCAGAACATAAGATTTGTTGATGTTATATCCTACTGGCATTGTACCATCACCATTTAAAGCCCAGTTGATAGCAGGCTCTACATATAACTGAACAGCTTTGCTTAAACCCAAGTTAAAAACAAAGTCAAGAGCGGCTTTAGAAAGAAGATTATCATGATTTATCACATCATAAAACTTATTATTGCCAAACGTATGTCCCCAGCCTAAGCCATAAAGAGCAACCACTTCGAATGTGCGAGGAACACCTTTATAACCAGCAAACCAGTTACTAAGATTGATGGTGCCTAACAAATTAGTATTAAGAGCCTTAACAGCAGTACCAGTAGAAGGAGCAGGATTAATGGAAAGGTAAGCATTGCTCTCAGCAGCCAATCCAAATACAGGTGTAAAACCTCTACCTAAACGCAAGCCTGCATTAGAGTTTAAATCGTTCATCCAGCTGTGACCTGTTGTCATAGTTGCTGCACCTCCGTTTATTCCGATATAAACATTATCAAACGTCTTGCTCTCTTTAATAGTTTGTGCTGAAACTGTTGCTGCAATTGCAGCAGTCATTAAAAATAATTCTAATCTTTTCATTGTTTTGTATCTTAATTATATTTTTGTAAAGGCTATGGCTATAAATTACCTCTATATAGTGTGTGGGTAATTTTTATGAAATATGTTTTGTTTGCTTTTGGCTTTTTTTAGTTCAAAATCTAACCACGCTAATTTATAGAACCAACCTAAACTTTATCTCTTACAAAAGTATTAAAATATAAAAAAAGCAGCAAAACATTATAACATTTTTTGCATTTAACGAATATTCTATAAATTAACCAATTGATTATTAATAAAAAATATTTCTCTCATAAAAAAATGTATCTTTGTAGAAAGAAAACAGATAAAATCATGCAGAAGACTATAATATAGAGAAAACCAATGAATGAAAATCGGTTCAAGAATGATTTTACAATAGAGGAGCACTATATAGAAAGGGTAATCCCTTTTTGAATTTGCTTTCAAAATTAGTTGAGTTTGAGATATTTAGAAGCACATCTCATTATTTGCGAGAAAGCTTATCATTACAATCATCATTCTCTAACAGGTAAGCAACAACATAACATGAAATCAAATATATTACAAATTCTACTTTTCCTTATGCTAATAGGAGGTGTTTCAACAAACTCAATGGCACAACGGTTACAATCTGGTTATTTTACAAATGGATATTTGTATCGTCATCAAATGAATCCTGCCATGGGTAACGATTCTATAAACTATATTAGTATTCCATTTTTTGGTAACAATCATGTTTCTACATTAGCTAACATCGGATATGAAAATATTTTTCAACCCAATCCACAATATCCAGAACATAGTAATGAAGAATTTACTACCTTTATGAATCCGTTTATCACCAATGCTTTATCATCATTTCATAAAGGAACTAATCGAATAGAACTTGATGCCAGTACATCTATTCTCTCTACAGGATTTAAAGCTTTTGGGGGATATAACTCTTTTGAAATCAATGTACGTTGTCGTGCGGAGATGTCGTTGCCTTACGAATTTTTTGAGTTTGCCCGCAACACAGGCAATAAACGTTACGAGTTTGATAACATCAATATGTGTGGTCAGATGTTTAACGAAATAGCTCTCGGACACAGCAGAGCAATCAACAACCATTGGCGTATAGGTGGTAAATTAAAATTATTATTGGGTATAATTGATGCTACGCTAAAGATGAATAATGTGGTTGCCGATTTGCAAAACGACAAAACATGGCGTGTACAAAATGATGTACAAACTCATGTTTCTTTGAAAGAACTGCAATATACCACTCACACAAAAACTTATAAAAAAACGGGGGAAAAGCCTGATGAAGTGGTTAATGGTGTAAAGACAGAACAAGGAGGAATTGATGGATGGGGCTTGGCTGTAGATCTTGGTGTTATTTACCAACTTAACCCCTTATGGAAATTCTCTGCATCATTGGTTGACTTAGGGCTTATTAACTGGAGCAACGACATACACGCTACTAATATAAAAAAAGAATTTGTGTTCGAAGGTTTTCAAGATGTGGAGGTTGGTAAAAACCAAGAAGATAAATTACAGAAACAGGCTTACAACTATTCAGATCAGATTTCTAAGTTTACTAATCTTGAGTTTGTAGGCAATGAGGGTTCACGCACTACAACAATTGGTGCAACGCTGTATTTAGGTACACAATATACATTACCCATATATCGGCCGCTATCATTTGGCTTATTGTCAACTACGAGGTTAGCTGGTGCGTATAGTTGGACAGAAGGACGTTTATCTACCAACTTTGCCCCTTGTCATTGGTTCAGTGCTGGTGTTAACGTAGCAGCCAATTCGTTTACTACTAGTGTAGGCTGGTGCTTAAATATACATCCAAAGGGCTTACAGCTATTTACTGGCATGGATCATATTCTGGGTAAACTTTCTAAAGAGCATATACCACTTAGTGGCAATTTTAGTTTCAATCTTGGAATAAATGTGGCTTGGTAAAAAAGAATAAAGGGAGGTTCTATAAATTAGCTTTGACAGATTGTGAGACTATTTTTGAGGTCAATTTGTTTATGAGTGAAGGAGTATAGCGAGCTATACTACTGAACGAACAAGCAAATTGAACCAAAAAGAGTCCACAAGATGACAAAACGTAAAAAGACTGACATAAAAACTTTACGGTGGTAATTGATAGAATAGCCCTAAAATAACACCCAAAAGGGCAATATTGTTTAGTGTACTCATACAGCATAAACAATATTGCCCTTTTTACGTAAAGTTGTTGCAATTTTTTTTTTATCTTTGATAGGTAAGATTATATCTCATTGACTATTGTTTCTTAATCAATTGCATACCTATCAGCACAGCTTCCATATTAAGTGGAATAAGGTTGTGATGCCGTTCTGGCAATGATTTGTACAAAGCCTTTTGCAAACCTTCGGTACTTACCATAGGACAAACCTTTAAGAGTCCGCCCAATACAATCATGTTAAATACCTTCGAGTTTTTCATCTGTGCTGCCTTGTTCATAGCATCGATGCTATAAATATCAATGTCGGTTCGGGTAGGTGGATTAATGATACCATTGTTATCGTAAATCAATATTCCACCTGGCTTTATCTTCTCTTGGAATTTATCTAATGATGGTTGATTGAGTACAATACCCACATCGTATTTACTTAAAATAGGAGAAGAAATACGACTATCACTTACTATTACTGTAACGTTAGCCGTTCCACCACGTTGCTCAGGACCATAAGCAGGCATCCACGTAACCTCTTTATCTTCCATTAATCCAGAGTAAGCCAGTATCTTTCCCATGGAAAGCACACCTTGACCGCCAAAACCTGATATAATTACTTCTGATTTCATTGTTACCTTTCTTTTTGTAAATTATAGTCCTGTGGTATCTTTGAGGACGCCCTTTTGATACTTCTTAAACATATGCTCGCGCATCCACTCGTTAGCTTCAACTGGCGATACCTTCCAACCACTATTACAGGTACATACCATTTCTATCAAAGAAGAACCTAAGCCCTGCATGGATGCAGTGAAAGCCTTGCGAATAGCTTTCTTGGCTTTAATGATAGATGCAACAGTGTCTACACTCTGACGGGTAACATAGCATGTACCATCCAACTTAGCAGCCAACTCGGTAATGTTAAGTGGATAACCATGTAAAGCTGGTTCACGACCATAAGGACAAGTACTTGTCTTTTGTCCAATAAGTGTAGTAGGAGCCATTTGTCCACCTGTCATACCATAGATAGCATTGTTGATAAAGATAATAGCAATATGCTCGCCTCTGTTTAACGCATGAATAGTTTCGGCAGTACCAATACAAGCCAAATCGCCATCACCTTGATAAGTAAACACAAGGCGATCGGGCCACAAACGTTTAATGGCTGTAGCAACTGCTGGGGCACGTCCGTGAGGTGCTTCTTGCCAATCAATATCCAAATAACGATAAGCAAACACAGCACAACCTACCGGACATACGGCAACAGTTTTCTCTGTCATATTCATTTCATCTATTACCTCAGCAACTAATTTATGTACTACACCATGCGAACATCCAGGACAATAATGCATGGTGGTATCGTTCATTAACTTTGGTTTAGTATAAACCAAGTTCTCTGGAGCTATAATATCATTGTTCATCCTAATTTCTCCTTTAACGCATTAACAAGTTCTTCTGGGTCAGGAACAATACCTCCAAGACGTCCAAAATGTTCTACTTTCACTACACCATTTACAGCCAAACGTACATCTTGCACCATTTGCCCAGCATTGATTTCGGCAACAAGAATTCCTTTTAGCTTCTTGGCAACCTCTGCAATCTGCTTTGATGGGAAGGGCCATAGGGTAATAGGTCGGAACAATCCAACCTTGATACCCTCTTCGCGAGCCAGTTCGAGAGCTTTCTCGGCAATACGAGCTGCACTACCAAACGATACAATCACGTATTCGGCATCGTCTATCATGTAAGTTTCGTATCTTACTTCAGTCTCTCTAATGGTTTTGTACTTAGCTTGCAAATGCAAGTTACGCTGTTCCATTACCTCTGACTTCAATTCCAATGAGGTAATGATATTAGGTTTTCTGTCCTTCGTTTTACCTGTAGTAGCCCAAGGACACTCTTCTAATATCTGCTCTTCGGTACGACGAGGCTTGTAAGGCGGCAATACCACTTTCTCCATCATCTGACCTATCACACCATCGCTCAATATCATAGCTGGATTGCGGTACTTAAAAGCCAAATTAAAGGATAAATCAACAAAATCTGCCATCTCTTGAACAGAGTTAGGAGCTAACACAATAACATTATAGTCGCCATTACCTCCTCCACGTGTAGCTTGGAAATAATCGCTCTGTGAGGGTTGAATAGTTCCCAAGCCAGGACCACCACGCTGTACATTCACAAAGACACCTGGTAATTCAGCACCTGCCATATAAGAGATACCCTCTTGCATCAGAGCTACACCAGGCGATGAAGAACTAGTCATTACACGTTTGCCTGCACCAGCTCCACCATAAATCATGTTAATAGACGCTACTTCACTTTCGGCTTGTAATACTACCATGCCCGTTGTTTCCCACGGTTTAAGTAAAGCCAATGTTTCAATAATTTCGGTTTGAGGCGTTATAGGATAACCAAAATAGCCGTCAACACCACAACGGATAGCAGCGTTAGCAATAGCCTCATTACCCTTCATTAATACAACTTCTTGTTCTGTCATAATAAAATTACGCCTCCACTCGCTTTCTATAAATCGTTATACACCCATCAGGACATACTATACCGCATGCCGCACACCCGATACAATCATCTGGCTTTACGGCAACGGCATAGCGATATCCGTGTACATTAACTTTTTTTTGAGCCAATTCTATAACCGTTTTAGGACACGCCACTACACAAAGTGAGCACCCCTTACATCGGTCTGTATTCACAACAATGGCTCCTTTCATCTTGCTCATTGTATAATCTTTTGTATATCGTCAAGGATTATAAGCATCCTTATTATAAAAGTTCAAAATATTTTCTACCATTTCTTTGGCTTCTACCGCAGGCGATTGCGGATCTAACTCTATAGCTTCCATATAACAAATAAGTGCTTGCTGCCAGTTACCCTGTCTACAATAGTCGTTGCCTTGCTGATAGAATTTTTCTGATGTCATCTTATTCAAAACGTTTTTGAGCTGCTGCCAATGTATTCTTCATCAGCGAGCAGATTGTCATTGGACCCACCCCTCCTGGTACAGGAGTAATATAACTACACTTAGGAGCTACTTCATCAAACTTTACATCGCCACACAAGCGAAAACCACTCTTGCGTGTACTATCTGGAACACGTGTAGTACCTACATCTATCACTACTGCACCAGGTTTTACCATATCTGCCGTAACAAAGTTAGGTTTGCCAATGGCTGCAATGATAATATCAGCCTCCTGGCATTCTTGCTTCAGCGTTTTAGAATGACTATGGCAAACAGTAACCGTGGCATCACCATATTGTTTTTGCATCATGAGTTGTGCCATGGGCTTACCAACAATGTTACTGCGTCCCAACACTACACACTTTTTACCACTGGTAGGTATTTCGTAATGCTGTAATAGCGTGATAATACCCAAAGGGGTGGCTGAGATAAAACAAGGTAAGCCAATAGCCATTCTTCCTACATTGATAGGGTGAAAACCATCTACATCTTTATCGTAATTGATTGCCATGATTATTTTTTGCTCATTGATGTGTTTGGGCAAAGGTAGTTGCATGATAAATCCATCAATATCGGTATCTTTGTTCAATTTATCTACACACAATAGTAGTTCTGCTTCAGTAACATCTTCTTCATATCTAATGAGGGTAGACCTAAAGCCACAGGCTTCGCAAGCCAATACCTTATTTCTTACATACGTTTCGCTACCACCATCGTGTCCTACTAAGACAGCTGCTAAATGTGGCTGCTTGCCACCTTTTGCTACCATTTGTTTTACTTCTTCAGCAATTTTAGCCTTAATTTGGGCTGCGGTTGCTTTTCCATCTATGAGTTTCATAGCTTACCTCCTTATATTTAAGTTAACAATTATCTCATATTGGGCATTCCTTTCATCCTACTCATCATATTTGCCATGCGGTTGCCAGTCATCATCTTCATCATCTTACGTGTTTGATCAAACTGCTTGATAAGCCGATTTACTTCTTGGATATTGGTTCCGCTACCCCTTGCTATACGCTGTTTGCGCGACATATTGAGTATTTCTGGATTGGTACGCTCTTTTGGGGTCATGCTTAAAATAATGGCTTCAATACCATTAAAGGCATTGTTATCTATATCTATATCTTTGATAGCCTTGCCTACACCAGGAATCATAGAAGCCAAATCCTTGATGTTTCCCATCTTCTTGATTTGTTCTATCTGTTTGAGAAAGTCGTTAAAATCAAACTTATTCTTCTGAATCTTCTTTTGTAAGCGTTTGGCTTCTTCTTCATCAAACTGCTCCTGTGCTCGTTCTACCAACGATACAATATCGCCCATACCTAAGATGCGGTCTGCCATACGGGCAGGGTGGAATACATCAATGGCTTCCATCTTCTCGCCAGTACCAACAAACTTAATAGGTTTGGTTACTACGGTACGAATAGAAAGAGCTGCACCACCGCGAGTATCACCATCTAATTTGGTAAGAATAACACCATCGAAATCAAGTCGGTCATTAAACTCTTTTGCTGTGTTTACAGCATCTTGACCAGTCATGGCATCTACTACGAACAGCGTTTCATCTGGATGAATGGCATCTTTAAGACAAGCTATTTCGGTCATCATCTCCTCATCGATAGCTAAACGCCCAGCAGTATCAACAATTACCACATCGTTTGCCTTGGCTTTGGCTTGTTGGATAGCATGTTGAGCGATAGCTACAACATCCTTGCTATCAGGTTCGGCATACACTTCTACCCCAACTTGACTGCCTACAATCTTTAACTGTTCGATAGCAGCAGGACGATATACATCGCAAGCTACCAACAGAGGATTGCGTTTTTGTTTGGTTTTAAGCATATTAGCCAACTTACCAGAAAAAGTTGTCTTACCAGAACCTTGTAAACCCGACATTAAAATAATGGCAGGCTTACCTTCTAAATTTAGTACTACGGCTTCGCCTCCCATGAGTTCTGTTAGCTCATCATGTACCACCTTCACCATTAACTGTCCTGGTTTTATAGCAGTAAGCACGTTCATGCCCAAGGCTTTTTCTTTTACACGATCAGTAAAGCTCTTAGCTACCTTGTAGTTAACATCGGCATCTAACAACGCTCTGCGAACATCTTTTAAGGTTTCAGCAATGTTAATCTCTGAGATTTTTCCTTCACCTTTCAGTATCTTGAATGATCTTTCTAATCTTTCGCTTAAATTCTCAAACATATTTTTATTATTTTCTTTACGCTGTTAAAGAGGGGATAGTTTGTACTTTATATCCAAAAGCTATTTTTCTAGTGATATATATCCGCCCAAACTTCAAAGTCATATTCTAAAAGAAATATGAGCTACCCAATATTAAAGATATATTGCAAAATTACTATATTTTTTTAACTATACAAGCAAATATACCTTTAATATAGGTGAAAAATGAACAAAGAAATTTCTATTTATCCCAATATAAACGCAAGACTAAAGGCAAATGGTCGCTAAACCCATTGAGATAATGTGGACCTTGATAATTGCGACGTGGTTTTATTCCTCCGTATTTTTCATCTTTTTCTATCAGGAATAAAGCATCGTTAACAAAACATTCCACTACTTTTTGAGCCGTCTGTTTGTCAACAAAGATGTGGTCTAAGCTACCCCAATCGCCCTGAAACCTGTAAGTTCCCTTGGCTCCATGATGTCCTTTAGCTCCTGCTGATGCCTCTACCAATCCATGTTTAACATATCTTGCTACATTCTCGTCTGTAGAATAATCATTAAAGTCGCCCATAATTAAAAAACGAGAATTTACCGACGCCATTCTTATAGAATCTATTGTTTGCAATAGTTGATTACCAACTACTTGCCTATATGCTCGCGTAACATATTCTCCTCCACGCCTACTGGGTGCATGTAACACAAATATGTGCAGTGTATCGCCAAAGATTACTTGTCCTTTGGCATACAAAATATTGCGAGTGGGACGCATATTTTTCAAACAATTGATGCGAATATCATGTTTCTCAAGTAATCTAAAGGAAAAAGGAGAATACAGCAAAGCTACATCTACGCCTCGTTCATCGGGCGAATTTGTCATTACATACTCGTATCGGGCTTTGCGCAACAACGAGCGTTGGGTTAAGGCTACCAAACAGCTATCGTTTTCTACCTCGCAAAGTGCTACTAAATCGGGCAACTGCCAATCATTATTATATTCGCCACAGGCAAGAATAGTTTGTCCTACCCTGTTCACTTTTGTCCAATAACGATGGGCTGTCCAATGGTAAGCGGATGTTGGCAAAAACTGTTCATCGTGCTTCAAGCTATCGTGCAAACAATCAAAAAAGTTCTCACAATTAAGCTCTACCACCGTAAAGATACCCAATAACAAAGACAGCAGTGCCATACATTCTTATAATTTTACTCTACTTTATTTAAAATTTTTACAGGATTTTTGTTACTTAAAAAGAGTCCTAAAAGGATAAAAGCCGTTCCTACAACGAAGAACGGAGTTATTTTTTCACCTAAAATCCATACAGCTAACACAACGGTTGTTATGGGGTTAGCATATCCATAGTTAGAAACTCGGATAACACCAAGCTTTGTTATTACCCATGTCCAGCTTAAGAAACAGAGCATGGAAGCTATACATCCCAAGAAAAGAAAATTATACAACACCACTGGTTGTAATAATGTTGACATAGAAGGGAAACCAGGAACTACGGCATAATAAGGCAATACAGTTAACAAGCCATAGAAAAATACTTTACGTGTAATAAATGCAGATGAATATTTTTCGTTGGCTTTCTTCAACAGAACAGAATATATAGCCCAGCATACACATGCAAATACAGCAATAGAATCGCCTAAAGGTAAAAGATTAAGCACCATTTGACCATTCATTACTACGGCAGCCATACCCACAAATGCTAATATGGTTCCTATAATTTGCATTTTACTAAGCCTTGTGTTGCGATATACCAGTCGATAAAGCAACATAGTAAACAACGGACATGAACATACAATGAGCGATACATTCATGGTTGTAGACAAATTGATAGCTATGTTTTGTGCTACGAAGAATATGGACCCTCCTGTTAATCCCAACGCCACCATCATCAGTTCGTCTTTCACAGATTTAGCAAAAATGTGCTTATGCGAAAACAACAGCATAAGTACATACGCTATGATATATCTAATGGTAAACACCTGTGCTGGTGATAAGTTATAATCATACAACACTTTTGTTGAGATAAAGGTAGACCCCCAAATTGCTACTGTTAAGATAGCAATTACATGATATATCCACATAGAATTAGAATTTGACAAACTAAACTTTTCAAAATACTTTGCAAAAGTATAAAACTTCCTTGATATTTTACTTCTTTTTGTTAAATATTTCTCAAAAGCCCGTAAGGTGGTGTTAAGTTTAACGTTATATTAGGTGTAATAAGTTTTTTCTGTAGTAAATTTATATTTTTATTAATGATACAGACGCACAAGCCGTACATCCTTACAGATATATTGTAAACTAATCAACTCGCTAACTTTTTTCATAACATCCTTAGTCATATAATATTATGCACTGACGACATAACTGATATGCTGTTAGTTATTATCATAATGTACGCAAATACTCGTTTTTATTCTTTTTGTTTAATCTAAAAAGGTTCTAAAACTTGAGCCAAGCATCCCTACGCAACCCAAAGCTATAATGTTCTATATGTAATTTAGTACCACATGTAAATTTGCTTTCAAATATAAGAACTTTCGGCTTAAGCATCCGAGCATATAAACATACTTGGAGTATTATCTATTAATCGTCATTGATTATTTTCAGTTGTTGACGTATACTTTCTTGATGTATCTCTTCAAAGATTTTCATGACACTCTCTGCCGACATACCACATTGCTGTCCCTGCTTTCCACGAGTATCTAATATTTCATTATAACGTTCGCACTGTAATACCGTCATATTGTGTTCCTTTTTATACTGACCTATCTCTCTACAAATGCGTAAACGCTTACTCAAAAGTGTCATCAAGTCCTCATCTATCTGGTCTATTGCTACTCGTAAATTATGTATATCGTCGGTAGATATATGTTCTTCTCTAATAGCCAAATGCGCTAATATATCGCTGAGTACATCTGGTGTAACTTGCTGTTTGGCATCACTCCAAGCACACGAAGGATTGCAATGCGACTCAATGATAAGCCCATCAAATCCCAAATCCATAGCTTGTTGCGACAAAGGAGCTATCAACTCACGTTTGCCGCCTATATGACTGGGGTCGCAGATAATAGGCAATTGCGGTATACGTCGATGCAACTCTATGGGAATTTGCCACATGGGCAGATTGCGATATATGGTTTTTTCGTAACTTGAAAAACCTCGATGTATGGCAGCCATGCGTTTTACTCCTGCTCTGTTGATACGTTCCATGGCACCTATCCATAACTCTAAATCTGGATTAACAGGATTTTTTACAAACACAGGAATATCTACTCCCCTCAACGCATCAGCCAAAGCCTGCATAGCAAAGGGATTGGCAGTGGTTCTGGCACCTATCCACAAATAGTCTATCCCATATTTTAAGCATAGATCCACATGTTCGGGCGTAGCTACTTCGGTAGCTATCTTCATTCCTGTTTCTTGCTTTACCCGTTGCATCCACGGCAAAGCTTCTTCGCCTTTCCCTTCAAATTCTCCTGGTTTGGTACGAGGTTTCCACACTCCAGCCCTGAAGTTACAACACCCCTTAGCTTTTAGCTGACGTGCCGTAGTCATTACCTGCTCTTCGGTTTCGGCACTACATGGTCCCGCAATTACAAACGGTCGTTTCTTTCTACTTCGTATCTTGATTGATAATAATTCTAATTCCATTTACATTAACATCAACACATTAGGCTTTTTCATTTACATATAAAATTCCCATTGTCTATTTTTCAATGACAAAGAGAAAATTTGTAAGATTCTATATATAGAATATCCCTTATTTAGAAAACAAAATACAGGCTTTTCGTTTATCCATTGTTTTAATACAATATCATACTCTTATACCAAAGTTACAATATGGTTGAACCCAATTATCAAAAATATTATCCTTGTTAATTGAAACTATATTATATTCTTTAATGAGTATAAGTATTTCATTTGGTGGATATGGATTATATATTTCTCTTAAATATTCTTTTGTTCTAATATTTCTATTACATGAGATTTCAAAGCAAAATGCCTAATACCTATAAATAATACACTCACGCTTTTCAATAACGCCATAATTAGCAGTACACAATGTCTGTAGACCTAAAACAACATCAGCATTTCCATTTGCAGTAGAAAGTATCTAATTGTTTTATCGCTTTACCACCCTATAGGAATAATGCTTTACAATATTTATCTTTTTACATTCCACTTAACTCCTCGTATATCTTTGGAGATAGCACATCTGTGCGAACCCATAGAGGATATTTTCCACGCACATTTTGGTACTCGTTGCCTACATTTTTATACTGCACATATAAGAATTTGGCATTAATAAACCCCTCATTACCATCACGTGCAATGATAAAACAAGACAAAGATCGCTGGTAGCCCACTACTTCCGTGCGTAACTCTACTGGTTCTACTATCCACTTAGCTTGCGGAATAGCTACACTCATTATCTTTGCTTTAGGATATTTTTTCTTAAATAGTCGAATACTTTCTGTTCGATACATCGTTGTAGAATCGCTTTTATACAAATCTACAGTATATAAAGGCATATAAAACGTTCCATCTACCTTTAACAAATCAGAATTTTTACCTACCCTATCATCAAAGCCTATGGCATCGCCAAGCTCATGTCCTGCTTGCTCTAAATCTTTCTTTGTTTGTTTCAAAAACTTAGAAACTTTTTTACCAAAGGTATCACGCTTATGCGTATTGCTCTGCGCTGATGCCTGATAAGCTGTACTTGCAAAGATAACAGCCATTAAAAATATAATCTTCTTCATTTTTTGTCTGTTTTAATGATCTGCAACAAATGTAACATTTCTCCCTAATCTCGCCAAATAATATTACATATTTAAGATAAAAATTGCGAATATTAAGAATAGAGTGTTTATCTCAATAAACACTTTTCTATGTTTTTTATTTATTGCAATATACTTTTTTTCATTTTTAATTACACAACGAATGTTGAAATATACCAATTTAAGGGGCACTCTTTCTAACAGAAAATAATATTTCATATCCAATTTGTTAAGTGGGTTTACGCTATCGCTTCACCCCTCTACTATTCAAAGGGTTGTCCTCTTGACAAAAAGAACTACCACGAATAATAGTAAGTGAACCGCTATTCAGCACCACGCTTACACTAGAGAGAGCCATTAAGGCACTTGACCACATAGGTGTAATCTGAAATTCAATACCAAAGAGATAAGGAACACCAGCCGCTAAAGGAATACAAACCAAATTATAGACAAAAGCCCAAAACAAATTTTGCCATATCAGCGACTCCGTTTGCTTACTTAGTTGAATGGCTTGAGGTATGCGTCTTAAATCGTTTCCCATTAACGTTACTTGCGCCACATCCATTGCAACATCAGTACCTTTGCCCATGGCAATGCTCACATCAGCTAAAGCCAGAGCTTGCGTATCGTTGATACCATCGCCCACCATAGCTACTGTTTTGCCTTTAGACTTCAAAGCACGAACTAAATTTTCTTTATCTTGTGATAACGAGTTACTGTGATAATGCGCAATTCCTACCCGATTTGCCCAATATCGTGTAGAATCATCCCTGTCTCCACTCATCATATAAACCTCTATGCCCATTTGGTTTTGCAGCATATTGATAGCCTCTTTTGCATATGGTTTTAAGGTTTCTCGTTGCTCAAAGGATAGGTTGCCCGTTTTCGTAAAATCTATTTGTTCGTTAGGTATCGTCAGTGTTCCCGTCTTATCTATCACCATAGCATTTACTTTACACAAGCGTTCCAAGGCTTGGGCGTCCTTAATAAGCACATTCTGTTTGGCAGCTTTTCCTATACCCACCATTAAAGCCGTAGGCGTTGCCAGTCCCATGGCACACGGACAAGCTATAACCAATACTGATACAGCCGACATAATAGCTTGCGCTAACATGACATTGCCACCTATCAGCCACCACAATAAGAATGTAATAAGGGCTAATATCATAATAACAGGTACGAAAACAGCAGCTGCTTTATCAACCAATCGTTGCACATGAGCTTTACTGGCTTGTGCTTGTTGTACCATTTTAATAATCTGTGCCAGTGCAGTTTGCTCACCTATCTGCTGTGCCTTAAAATGTAGCTTGCCTTGACTCACCACCGTTCCAGCCAATACTCTTGCATTTTCTTGTTTCAATATAGGCATCGGTTCGCCTGTTATCATACTTTCATTGATGTAGGCTCCATCAGAAAGCATAAAACTATTAGCCCATGTTACCACTCCATCTACAGGTATTTTATCTCCTGCTCTCACTTCAAGTTCATCGCCTACTGCTATTGTAGCAATAGGAACTTCAGCTATGGTATCACCTTTAATAATTCGAGCTGTCTTAGGAGCCAGCCCCATAAGTTGTTTTATACTCTTTGACGTACTTGTTTTAGCCCGTTCCTCTAATAGCTTTCCTGTAAGAACAAAGGCGATAATCATGTTGGAAGTCTCAAAGTAAGTGTGATAATTAATATCTCTACTACCCCACACTTCACTTCCCCAAAAGGTATTAAAGGCACTAAAGGTAAAAGTAACAAGAGTAGATAGTGCCACCAATGTATTCATATTAGTGGAGCGATGCCACAACTGACGCCACGCTGATACATAAAACATTTTGCCACAAACTACCATACACGCCAAAGATAACAACAAGGCTATCTGATTGGTAACATCTATTGAACCAATAGGTATCCACTGCATGGATACAGCCATGCAGACAATAGCAAACACCCATGCCCACGTTGTTTGCGTTAGCAGATTCTTAGTATATGTGTGTTGGATGCTTTCAGCCAACAGCTGACTGTCTATCACCATATCGTACCCTATGTTATTTATGGCTTTTTTCATATCAACGAGTGTTATCTGTCGGTCATCATATTCTACAAAAGCACAACGCTGTACTAAATTAACGTTTGCTTTTTGTACACCATTTAGTGCATTCAATTGCTTTTCTACATGAGATGAGCATGCCGAACATGCCATTCCAATAACGGGGAGAACTACTTTTTTGAGCATTTAATTTATTTTAAACATTGAGCTTTAAACTTTATAATTAGCTAATGAAGTTTTATTAAGGATAGTTCTATAAATTAGCTTTTTCAGCCGATAGCTAACTTGTCTATCACCATATCATACCCTATGTTATTTATGGCTTTTTTCATATCAGCAAGTGTTATCTGTCGGTCATCATATTCTACAAAAGCACAATGCTGTACTAAATTAACATTTGCTTTTTGCACACCATTTAGTGCATTCAATTGCTTTTCTACATGAGATGAGCATGCCGAACATACCATTCCAATAATGGGGAGAACTACTTTTTTGAGCATTTTAACTTACTTTAAATATTTGGCTTTAAACTTTATAATTAGCTAATAACGTTTTATTAAGGATATAGTTCTATAAATTAGCTTTGTTAGATTTTTTTACGTTCTTTTTGAACCAAAACAGTGCGAACCTAATACCATCAAGCTATTTTGAATGGTTAAGGTACAGCCTGTTTTCTATAAAAAGAAGCCAAAAGATAACAAAATGTATCTCTTAAAATTTAATTTATACAGTGGTAATTTATAAAACCAATCTTAAAGATGCTTGTTAGGAGTGAGACTATGAGAGGGACTTCAATATCTGTACTATTCTCTCTGCGCTTCTTCCATCCCATCTTTCGGGGATAGCGCACTTCTTCCAATTGCCACTAACCATTTGTTGTACAGCATTACCTAATGTTTCCGCATCCTCGCCAACCAACACATTAGAACCAACTTTCACTGTTTCTATGTGTTCGGTATAACTGTTCAATGTAATACAAGGTACACCATTAAATGTTGCCTCCTCTGCTACATTACCACTATCGGTAATGATGCCACACGCATGAGCAGTAAGATAGCCAAACTGCAAGTAGCTCAATGGGGCTATAACTCGCAATATACTGTGATTATTGCCTATTAATCGGTTAACAACTTCGGCAGCACTCTTGCGTAATGGGGCCAATATTACCATTCCGTCTGCCTTGTTTATCATGCTATTGAGCATTTTCTGCAGATTTTCCTCATTAGCCAACAGAGCTTTTCTGTTTAGGGTAAACACCATATAGTTGCCTTCTTGTATCTGTTCATGGTTTAACACTGCTGGACGCTGTAAGCGATTGTGGTTGTAACGCAGTGTATCCATCAGAATATTACCCACCATGTAAACCTTAGATAGCTCTGCTCCTTCACGACTCACTGTACTATTAGAACTTATTCCTGCAGTAAACAATAAGTCGCTAAGGCCGTCAATCACCAATCTATTAATTTCCTTTGGCATATTAATATCAAAGCTTCGTGTGCCTGCTACCAAGTGCGCTAACGTGATACCTTGCTTTTTTGTAACAATAGCCGTAGCAAGGGTTGAAGCTAAATCATCTACCACAATCACTACATCTGTAGGATGATTTTGCAAATAACGTTCAAAACCAGCCATTACCAATCCCGTTAGTTCGTTTAAGTTCTCACAGTCTACTCCCAAATACGTATTTGGACGTGGCATTTGTAAATCATCGAAGAGCGAGCCTTCTAAGGTTGCATCGTCTTCCTTTCCTGTATATACTAATTGGTAAGCTATATTCTTACCTTCTTTTGCAGCTTTCTCTATTGCCCTAATGATGGGAGCTACTTTCATAAAGTTGGGGCGTGCTCCCACTACAATACATATATTCATATCGTACTTTTTCTGCAAAGTTAGGTATATTTGACATAAGAACAAAAATGACAGCTTCTTTTTTAGAGAAATAAGGCAGAAGCGTATTTTTATTTCCTACAAAAGAACAAAAGGTGCAAATGATTTTTTTATTTTGACAGAAGTTCGAAAGAAACAAAGTTTTTTATAAGGCAGGTTCTATAAATTACCACCGTAAAGTTTTTTTATGTCAGTGTTTTTACGTTTTGTTATCTTGTGGCTCTTTTTGGTTCAATTTGCTTGTGTTCGTTCAGTCGTATAGCTTGCTATACTCCTTCACTCACAAACAAATTGACCAAAAAAAATAGTCTCACAATCTGTCAAAGCTAATTTATAGAACCGCCCATAAAGCTAAAATTTATAGAACCAACTATAACAAATACCACAAAAGCCTTATATTGTATGAGGATAAAGGGTACAAAAACATTTTTTATGTTTTTGTACCCTTCATAAAAATCCTTATTTTTCTTTTGTACTTATGTCAAAAGGAAATACTTCTGTTATTCTGTTTTGAAAAGGTCTTTAATGCCACCTATGCTTCCCAGCAAGTTAGTTGCCTCGTATGGCAGGTAAACAGTCTTAGCCTTATCGCCCGAAGCCAGTTCTTGCATCATGGCAATGTATTTTTGAGCCAACAAGTAATTAGCTGGATTGGTACTTTTACCAACAGAATCGGCTATCTTCTGTATGGCAATAGCTTCAGCTTCTGCCTTGCGAATACGAGCCGTTGCTTCACCTTCTGCATACAAAATAGCTTGCTGTTTGGCAGCTTCAGCACGGTTAATTGTACTGGCTTTTTCACCTTCCGACTGCAAGATAGCAGCTTGCTTCTCACCTTCACTCGTTAAGATAGTAGCACGTTTGTTACGTTCAGCTTGCATTTGCTTCTCCATTGCCTGCAAAACACTCTCTGGAGGAGTAATATCCTGCAACTCTACACGGTTTACTTTGATACCCCATTTGTTGGTAGCATCGTCCAACACAGCACGTAACTTAGTGTTAATGGTATCACGAGAGGTAAGTGTTTGGTCTAGTTCCAGCTCACCTATAATATTACGCAATGTGGTTTGTGTTAACTTTTCAATGGCATTGGGCAAGTTGTTTATCTCGTACACAGCTTTAAATGGGTCTACTATCTGGAAATAAAGCAGTGCATTAATCTGCATTTGGATATTATCCTTGGTTATCACATTCTGCTTATCAAAGTCGTATACCTGTTCGCGCAAGTCAATAATGTTGCTATAAATATATCGACCACGATACATCGTAACCATGGTCTTAGCCCTATCAATAAAAGGGATTATAACATTAATACCTGGACTAAGTGTACTATAATACTTACCCAATCGTTCAATAATTTTAGTTTCCGACTGTGGAATAATCACAATTGCTTTCTTAACAAATATCAAAGCCAAAACGACAATGGCTACCAATACATAAGTTGCTATCATATCATAAAGGTTTTAAGTTAATTATTCATTATAAGGTTCAACGGTAATAACGATGCTCTCCATACTCAGTATGCGCACTTTCTGCCCTACTTCAATAGGAGTCATACTTTTTGTAACGGCACGCCATACATCACCATCAATTTTTACATAACCGCTTTTTTCATCAGTTATTCTCTCTTCTACAATGCCTATACGCCCTATCAGCGCATCAACATTACTGGCTCGTGTGCGCTCTTTTGTATGAAGCGCACGCAACAAAAGTGGACGAATAAAAAAGATACTTAGTATAGCACATAGTGCAAAAATAACAATTTGAAGCCATATCGGCACGCATATCATACTAACCACCATAGCACACAATGCGCCTATGGCGAAACAAGTAACAAAAAAATCGCCCGAACCTAATTCTATAATCAGACACAAAAGGGCTATAACAAGCCATAAAAGCCAAAGGTTTTGTGATATGTAATCTACCATATTTTTATCGTAAATGTGTTGAGCCTCTCATGGGCATTCTTCTTATTATTTATCTCACTGGTTAGCAGGTTGGCATTCTATGATATTATCTACCTTTGCAAAGATAGTTTTTTATTTTGAATTGTACAAGCAAAACATCATATTTTAAGTTTTTCTATTAAGAAAATATTTAACATACCCTCGAAATACGAGCATATTTACAAACAAGTGCATCCTTGCTCTGAAATACGAGAATTTTATAACATATTAACAATTAATAAGTTAAGAAAAATATACTACAAAATATACCTATTAATTCATAGAAATAAGGGCAAAATACCATGCAAATATCAGCACTATTTGCATACTTTAGAGGGGTTAACTACACCATTTAATAACATAAGGTGATAACTTTAAGTAAAAAAAAAAAGAAAGGTAGCTATTTAAGCTCATAGATGTATAGTATTTCTTTTCTATTTTGAAAATAAGAAAATGTCAAAATATTCAACAAAAATAAGGGGGAAACAAATTGCTCATAACAAGAAGTTTGTTTCCCCTAACATTATTATATAGTGCTATGATTTACTCGTAAACTTGTCAACCCGTGTACTAATCTATCTAATACGACATTGCCATATCTTCAGGAATACATATATAATAGTTGGCTAAACCTTTGTAAGCATCTTCTAACTTTGATATATCTTCCTGCCGAACAGCTCTTACGGTTATAACTTTTCTGTGAGGAGCATACTGACGCAAATACGTAAGAATGCCCTCTTTAGCATCTGAATGAATGTTGCCGTTGATATGTAACAACTTTTCCTGTGCATGTTTTGCTATGTTCCATGCCATAGTAGCATCTTTCAGAGCCTGTGCTTCGGATAAATGGTTGTTGGCATCGCCCGTTTTTTTACCTCTCATCATCTGCATCAAAGCAAATCCTTGTTCGGCTTGCTCATTCTTTTGATAGGCAATGGGCAGAGGCGGAAAGTACTGTTGGGCTTCTTTTGAAAGTGAAGCCAGAAAGTGTAAGCCATGTTCTTTCACCATAGCGGCATATCTTCGTGGTACATTGGTTGCCCATACTGGTAGATGATGCTCACGAGCAAAGCTTACCAAAGGAGCATAGTCGGTAGAATAATTGGGCCAAAGACGTGCTTCTGACTCAAATCTATCGGAGGACACCAGTCCTTGCAGATATTCGTTCAACACTAACTGGTTATCAGCTTCGAGCATTTCCATGCCCAAAGACAGTTTGTTTCCATGTACTTGATAAAGTGATTGCAGAATGCGAAGCTCCAGCCAGTGAGTCATAGCACAATTATGTATCTCGCCCAAAAACACTACATCAGCCTTACTCAACTGCGATATGAGCTGCGGATAGCTCATAGTTTGGCCTTTATCATTATACAAGCGATAAGCCTCGGGAGTATTTACTTGCGCCTTGATATTGCTGGTGTATATTGACAACACCAAGGTAATAATAAAAGAGTTTATAATTTTTGTATTCATTGTTGTTTTACTAATATTATTTTATGTTTCAAATTTATTTTCTCTGCAAACATCTTTCGTACATCTTCAGGGGTAATTTGCTGCAAACGCTCATTGTAATGGGCAAAGTCGGCTATGCTTTCTCCGTTCTTCACCAACGAGATAAGGGCATTTTTCCACTCCACAGGCGTTGCATCTGAAAGGGCTTGTTGCTTGGTTACCATAAACGATTGCTTCATTTTATCCAAATCGTCCTTGTTCACAGGTTTCTTACCCAACTGAGCCAAGATACTATTTACCATGTTTTCTACCTTCTGCAAATTATCTTTAGCCATATCTATAGTTATTCTAAAGTAAGCTCGTTGCTGTGGATAACCATCGTAATACAAATCGGCGTAGGGCGAATACACAATATGTTGCTGCTCACGAAGTACGTTAATGAGCTGCTCTTGTATGAGGTCGCGTATAAGTTTGAGCGTTAACGATGACTGCAAACTGGGTTCATAGCGCAGAGGTAACACGATGTTAAGAGTAGCTTTGTTACCCATTTCATCATCTGTAAATACCTCTCTAACCTCTTTATCAGGTACAATCAATGTACGAGGATGTAATGTTGGTTGAGCTTGTTGTGGCATATGAGCAAACACATCTACCAATAGAGGTAGCACGCTCTTCAAAGAGAAATTGCCTGTAACAATGAGTGTTGTGTGCTGCATATCGGCAAATGTCTGCTTATAGTATTGCGCCAACGTATCAAGATTGAGTTGTTGCCAATCGGATAACGTCATGGTGTGGCGGGCATAAATGCCATTTTGTAGTAAAGAATCGATACAGGCATCTATCATTCTGTCTACATCTCGTTTCATCATACGTTGCAATAATGTTTCTTTTCCAAAGCTCTTTATCTCGTCTTGGCGCATATCATTAAACGTAGATCGGTCGAGTGCTGGGTGAATTATTTTCTCATATACCAAATTAGTTAATTCACCACACTTACTAACAGGGCACGAAGCTAATAATTGATGCCAATATTCGTCTATTCCTACCGCCATAGAAAGCGAGTCTTGTATCATGATAGCAGACAACGAGTCGGCACTTATTCGCTGCAATCCGCCCATATCCACATAGCCAAACGCCTCATGATAGCGCTTTTGCTGTTGGGGGGTAACATCTGCTATACCTCCTCTACCCAAGAGAGCCATATACATCATGTTGTCTGAACGTGGAGTTGGCTTAAGAAGAATACACAATCCATTGGATAACAACACTTTAGTTACACCAATAGAAGAGTACTCTATGCGATGTTTTACTACTTCAGTATTATATTTTTTGCTACCTCTTAGCAATATGGGGCATTGCATACGCTGCGCTTGAGTTGCAGGTTTTATGGCTTGAAAATTGTAAGTACTCAAACTTAAATGCTTACCTTTCTGCCATGCCTGCATCACCTCTTGTTGGGATAAATGGGTGGTTGCGTTAGATGTACAAGCAATTAAGAGGCTTTGCCGCATCGACTTCAATATTTGTTTGAGCAACTTAACTATATCTTTGCTTTGAGTTTGAGCCAGCAGTACTTTTACTTTTTCTGCTTGACTGGAAGTATATATTCGTCTATCATTGTGCAAGGTATAATCAATAAAGTCTTCACAAAATTCAGATGAAACCTTATCTATATTCTCTGCAACTATCTTTTGCTGTTGATTGGCAATGAAATGATTGAGTTCGGGCAAACAGATTCCTTGTTGAATAATGCGTTGACACTCGGCTGACAAGGCTTCTATGTCGCACAAAAGTTTGCATTTATCGGCTTGACTAAACGAAAATACAAAATGATTTGTATTGCTTAGATACCAGTTATCGTACACATTGCAACACAAATTCAAAACTCTGCATCTGTTTTCAAGTAAAGTTAACAAGAGTTTTGTACGTTCTCGCTGCACCTTATCATCTAAGGTAGCCGTGAATTTTACGGTATGCGGCACTATGAGTTCTACCTTATTAGCAGTTTGTAAACTATCTACAATTTGACTCCACGCTACACCTTTATTATATATAAGAGGATAGTTGGGAATAGATGTGGCACGTTTGTTTACAGATTTTACATCAAATGTTTCAGCTATCAAGCGTTGAACCTCTTGCACATCCATATCTCCTACCATAATAAGCGTAGCATTTTGGGGTAGATACCATTTGCTGTAATATTGTTGCAGAGTTGAAAGAGTAACGTTGCAAATATCATCCGCACTACCCAAAGGCATACGGTGTGCATAACGCCCATGCCCTATTTTAAGACTATAAAAGTTATCTGGCAACATATAACTACGTAACTCTTCTAATATCACACCTTTTTCGTGCCTTATCTTTGTATCATTAAAGACTATATTGCCTAACCAATCGGCTGCTGCACGTAATGATAAGCTTAGAATTTTGGTTTGCTGTTGAGCATTGACAAAGGGCAACGACAAGCTGTACACGGTACGATCGAACCCCGTAAAGGCGTTAATGTCGCGACCATACTTCATGCCTTGCTGTTCAAAAGCATTAACAAGTGAACGTTTTGGAAAATGCTTTGTACCCTCAAAAGATAAGTGTTCAAGAAAATGAGCACAGCCTTTTTGGTTGTTTTCCTCAACTAAAGAACCTGTATGCATTACCAATCGCATCTCCACGCAATGTGCAGGTTGCTCGTTGTGCATAAGGATATAACGTAAGCCATTGGGTAAAAGCCCTTCCACAGCATGAGTGGGAAGGGTAAAAAAAATGCTTTTGCGCTTAGCATTCGCTTGCAATGAAGTGGCAATGAAGCACAAAAGCAAAAAGAAAATGTTATATTTTATTCGTTTCAAAATTATAGTTTCTTATTGCTGGGTGTACACATACTTATTATAGATAGTACTTTACATGTATCTGTGTATATCCATTAGCTTCATCAAAGTCCCATGGAAAATCGAAAGTCATTATACCTTTCTTTACATCAAACTTACCTTGAGACTTTATCCAATCAGAAGGTTCGTTGCCATATCCGTCTTTATCTATTGTACTATGATTGAGCCAACGATATGGACTAATAGATCCTCCTGCAGTAAGTACATCTTCTGTAATTTGTATCATTCGAGGGCTATCTTCGTAAGAAAGTTTTATTTGTATTGCAGTCTTTCCTTCTTTTGCTATTTTCTGCAATCTATCCCATGCAGAGAACTCGTACTTAAACGGAACGACAACAATTTGATCTTCATACATATCTTTAGCTTTTCCCAAGAATCCAACGCTGTTGTCCTTTGTGTTAAGCACAATGCTATCTAAAGATGTACTAAAGGTATCTGTTTTTTTATCGAACTTCACTGCTTTAGCACAAGCTTGTCCATTAGGTTGCTCTAAGAATGTTTCTTTATCTTCTACCGTTTTTCTTCGTAATAGGCTATAGAAAAAAGAATTAAGCCCCATGGCATTTTCTGTCATCTTTAATACAGGCTTATCTTTTGTTGCTTTTTCACTTAAAGTAATGATAGTATAACCTGTAAATTTATCTTCGGCTTTATTTTGGAAATACTGACCTTGATCATCCTTATTATACACTACTTGAGCCTCAACTTTTTTCTTTCCTATAAAGCGTAACAGGTCTATTCCCAAGTTTTGCTTATAACCTTTGAGCAATTCTTTTTGAGCTTCGGTTAACGCTGGAATATCGCTTGACTGCTTAATAGTAAATGTTTCTGGAGCAACCAACTTTACATTGGTATCAGAAGTTTTAACCATGTTGAGTGTCATTACACGTTGCCCCAAGACTAAACGTTGTTTGTTAGAGGTTACTTTGATAATCTTTTCTTTTTCACCTGCTTTGAATTGCAACGACAACGAAGCAACTGTTACTACTTTATCATCGTTACCCGTCAGTGATAGTTCAACCATTACATCCTCTTTAGGTGCAAAAGCAAGGGTTGCTTTAATGTTAATGGCATCGTTGTCATCTTCTGACATCTCTGCTTTACCATCTACTTTAAGCAAGAGTTGATTGACCATTACTTCGTCTTCGGTTTCTTTACAACCTACGGTTAGCACTAAAACTAAAAGTGCAAACCATGCAAATTTTATTAACTTCATAGATATTTTATTTTTTTAGTTTATGAGTTCTTTAGTTTATGAGCTATTTTTGAGTTTTTTTTTAGTTAATACATTTTTTTTAGTTTGAGTTGATAAGCTATCTTTAATCTCTCTTCACCATATACCAACCTTTGTTTTGAGATACCTGCTCATTGAAGCGGTATTCTGATTTTGGTATGGGCCAGGTCCAACGATAATCATTGACAGAAATGGTAAATGAAACACTTTTTCCTCCTACTGATAACCTATAGAGCGGTTGTCGATGGGTACGTTTAAGATCGAAGAAGTTGGTACCTTCTCCTGCAAACTCTTTGTACTTATCGGCTAAAACAGAATCTATCAATACATCATTTGATAATTGATTGGACAATGTTTTGTTGCCAGTTAACTTGCGATAATCATTTAATAATGCCAGTGCTTTATCTTTTTGGTTTAATCGAGCATATGCTTCAGCTGCAATAAACACGATTCCCGAACGGCGCATCACATTGAGATAAGGTGATAACTTTCCGTCTTTTTCTACCTTATTATATTTACCTAACAATAGTTGTGTATGCTGATTGATGGTAAAAGGATAAATTGCAGCATCAAAGCGTTCATCATCTGGATTGTAAACTAATGTTGGATTTAGCGCAAAGAAGTCGCCTTCTGTCTTATCACTCTCTATTTGTGCATACACTGGGGCATTGATATAAAAGGCAAAAATACGCTCAGAAGCATTGACTTCTGTCCACAATGCGTTATAAGTTTGTTTGTATGATGATGTAAAAATGGGCATCTTATCAAGTAATTTTTGCGCATATTTTGCGGCTTTATCGTATTGTCCCATGTAGAGATATAAATCGGCAAGTAGATAAGTGGCTGCATCTTTCGATAACCATGCTTTACTTTTTGCTTGATAAGGAGTAGAAATAGCATCTATCAACAAATGCTCTATATAGACAGCACACTCACTCATAGAAGCTCGTTGCTTGTTCTCAATACCTAAATAGTTTTTAAGTACAATACCTGGTGCTTGTGGATTAGTATCGTATGCTGGTGCAAACAGCTTGAGAAGTTGCAAATAACTCATGGCTTTCAGTACCTTTTCTTCATGACGAATGTTTTCTAAATCATCCTTTTCACTCTCTTTTTCAACCTTCACCATAGGCAAACGTTCTTCTAACGCATCGCAAAGAGATATGACATGATAGTATGAAAGCCATACATTAGGAGCGAGCTCTCTGATTTCTTTCTCACGCCAGTTGTATAAATTGTTTTTTGCAATATCTTTATATGTGATGGATGTAGGACAAAAATCATTGCCCAACACAGAGAACTCTAATTGATAATTTGGATAAGATATGTAAGCTGATGCCAAAAACGAGCGTGCATTGGTTACATTACTAATAGCATCTGGATCAGAAAACATATCCATTGGTGGTATATCCAACGAACAAGAAATAAAGGATGTGCTTTCTATGAATAACCAACTTAACAAGAATATATATTGATATATTTTCTTTTTCATAACCTTATTTAAAATGTTAAGTTCATAGCAAAAGTAAATACAGGTTGCAATGTTCCTGATAGTTTTCCGCTTTCTGGGTCAGACTCTTTATACGATGTCCACGTATAAAGATTGCTACCTTGCAATGCTACTGAAGCAAAATGTATCAAAGGTATATGCTTTTGAAGAAAGTTTCCTGAGATGTGATAACGCAAGGATACCATAGACAACTTGAGCATATCGCTTTTACCTATGGTACGAGACGTGGGATAAAGTGCATTATTTTCGTATGCCACTGCATTGGAATAGAAAGGTGTAGGATAGATTTTATATTCATCACCTATCTTTAACCACATGTTTTTTACTAAACCTTGTATGGCATTTTTGTTACTGTCGTCGCTACTACGGACGTACTGATAATCGAAAGGACGAATACCACCAAGTGTATAATAGAACGACATACTAAAATCAAATGCTTTATATTGGAAGTCTACATTAAAACTTCCATTGTACGGAGGAGTAAAATGACCAAGAGAAGTAAAGTCGGCTTTGCTTAATCGTTCGGCTGCTTGTTTCTCTTTTCCATTTGGTGTAAGATAAACAGGATAGCCAGTTAGCGGATTGATACCCAATGAATGGAGACCATAAAGCATATCATAAGATTTACCTACTTCGTAGGTTGGCAGAATATCTTCTTCATTCATGTACAATCGATTGCCGTCATAAAGATCTATAACTTTATTCTCATTATAACTAATGTTGCCTGATAAACTAAATTGACAATCGTAAGTATCTATGATGCGAGCACTTAAACTTACTTCACATCCACGATTATCCAACACACCTACATTACGTTTGAGCATAGTAAAACCTGTGCTTGAGGCAATAGGTACATCCAACAAAGCCTCGTCTGTAAGTCTATCGTAGAAGTTAACGTCTAAGTTGAATCTCTTAAACAATCCTAAAGAAAATCCAAAATCGGTAGATTTGTTTTGTTCTGGTCGCAAATCTTTGTTATAAAGCATTATCAAATTAAGTGGACGCGTCTCCTCGTATCCTCCCCCGTTATTAAAAGAAAAAGTACCTACCGTTTGCGAAACCGATACCCCATTGAGGTTGGCTGTAACGCCATACGATGCTTTTAAGTTAAGTGCCGTAAGTGCTTTATTGTTCTTTAGCCACGCATAATTGGTAGGAGTCCAACCAATTCCTGCTGCCCAAGCAGAATTCCAACGCTTTGCTTTGGGCAAGATAGATGAAGCATCTGCCTTATAAGTAGCATACAGGTCGTATGTATCGCAATAGCTATAACCAGCTACAAACCCAATGCCTAATTGAGCATTTCTGTCTCTTGGGTTACTTACTTGTGGCTGACGTGAACCATGAAGCGAATGATTGATAGCAGATGGCGCATCTACATTGCCAACACCATAACCAACAATACCTACTCCATCACTATCGTAATAATAATAATCGGTATTAGCACTAAGGGTAAGGTCGTGTACCTCATTAAACTGACGATTATAAGTTGCACGGAAATTGCTTGAAACATTTGTTGTCATATTGTGAGAACGACTATAAATACCTCTTCTTAATACCGCTTCACCACAATGTTGTTCTGAATATGATGAGGCTGGAGTAAAACTATGATTAGCCGAAAAGCTCATATCAATACCAGCAATGTAAGCAATGGTTAATCCTGCAAGAGGAGTTAGGGTAAAATTAAGTGATGCCCCTGCATCTTTATCAGTACTATCTTGCTTGTATTGATACAACAAATCTTTGAAAGTTCTATTAGGATAAGAATAGAGTTTGCTATCCCTTGTTTCGTATGGATTAAGATTATATACCAAAGAAGTTGGGTCGAAAGAGGTTCCTGTGGGTGTATTGGTCTTAGCATATCCGCCATTTACACCTAGCATCATATAACCTATCTTGCCTATTCGTTGGTCAAGACTTAACCTTATATTATATCTATGCTTATCATTTCCTTTAATTCGTCCACCTTGATGAGCATAATTGGCAGATATATAGTAGGTGGTAGCTTCGTTACCTCCTTTCAAACTCAAGCTATGACGTTGATATATATTAGGACGAATAAGCTCTTTAAACCAATCGGTATGAATGCTCCTTAATTTTTGCAGATAGGCTTTACCTTCTTCAATGAGCTTCTGCTTGTTAGGATTAGTAGCTTCATATCTATTATAATAGTCGGCACTGTAATGATAACCTGGTGTAGCTGGATTTTGAAGTTGTCGTTCAAACTCTAACTTTTCTTCTGTATCCATCATCTCTACTCCGCGTTTACCACGACCTGTTATACCAATATTATTACTATAAGATATGGTTGGCTTGCCACAATAGCCTCGTTGAGAGGCTATTTCCAACACACCATTAGCGGCTTTTACACCATACAGTGCACAAGCCGAAGCATTTTTCAATACCTTTATGCTAGCAATATCTTGCGGAGGAAGATTGTAAAAGGTTTCTGCAGAGATGATTTGTCCGTCTAAAACATACAATGGTTCGTTGGTAATGTTGCCTTTACGGAATGATGAGTTACCACGAATACGTATCTTAGGAGCTACTCCTAGTTCACCTGCATTGGCTACCATCAGTCCTGGAACCATGCCTTGCAAAGCCAATCCCATATCTATCATGGGCTTGTCTTTTAGTTGTTGTACATCCACATTAGCTACTACACCCGACTTGGCTCGTAGGTCAATGGCATTAATATTGCTTTTAGCACGAATAACAACTTCGCCTATACGATTTACATCTTCACTCATCTGTACGTTAAGATGCGAGTGGTTTTTACATTTTACTTTTTGGGTGGTATATCCCACATAAGAGAATATTAAGATAGCCAATGAGCGTTGCGGAACACTGAGCACAAATCTACCATCTACATTGGTAATGGCAGCACTCTTGGTGCCTTCTACTTTTACCGTTACACCTATTAGAGGTTCGTTTTGTTCATTGGTTACATAACCAACGATTTTACTATCTTGTACTACTGCTGCTGATAACGAGCTAACTATTAATAAAAACGAAATAAGTATAAAATAGCGGAAAGTTGTACTAACCATTGGTTGATTAGTGCTCATTTGTTGTTGGCGTATATTCTTAGTATTACGTCTTTGCCTAATACCACTCATGACTACCTATTTATTTTATTGTTTATTCTTTATCCAATCTGATGTTTCCTCAATAATCCAATCAGCTATTAAGTCAGACGATGCTGGTAAAATACCTTTGTCGCTATATACTATCTCTACACCTTTCTTAGTTAGCTTGGCTTGCTTCTCTGTCATTTGATGCCTGTCTGCCATACGCTTTACATCAGATGTAAGGTAGATTCCCTGTACCAAAATACGCTTTTTACTTTTAGCGGCTTTCTGCAACATAGGTAACAGTTCATTGGCAAAGTCATGTCCCATTTCTATTTGCTTAGCATCGGTATAGGTTATCTTGCTGTTAGCTTTGGTGTACTTTTGCACATGGCCAAGCATCATATTCCAAAAGCCTATACGCTCAGGATCGCCATGAGCCAAGAAGATAACAGCTTCGTTAGCCTCATCTTTCGACATTTCTTTGATACGTTGCATCATGGCTTTCTCCAAAACATAGGAATAATAGAAGGTAGGCCCTAAGACGATAGAGATATTAGTATGGAGCAATTCTGTCTTCTCTTCTGCTAAGTCGGCACGTACATATTTATTATATTTCATACCAAGAATATTAGGTAAATCTTCTTCTGTATGACTTGAAGGTGCTATAAACAGTGGCAAAGCAAAAATGGTATCAGCACCCTGTGCAACACAATCTTTTACCACTGTTGCTACCGATGGCTCGGTATACTCCATGAGTGCTACACGCATATAGTCAATACCTTTTACTGGATGTGATGCTAACTTTTGACGTACTATATTCTCCATATCAAGAACAGGCTTACGCCATGATGGCATGGGTGAACCATGTGCTATTACTACCAAAGCATTTTTAGCTTGTATGCCTCCAACTGTTGCTAACAAAAGCGTTAACACAAAAAGTTTCTTTCGTAAAATATTCATTTTTTTGTTATCTTGTATTAATACTTAAAAATAATTACAAAACGATAAACTAAACGGTAAAAAAAACATCATATTATCGATAGTTTTTATTCGAATTACAAAAGTAGTACTATTACCAATAACTCACAATACCTACTTTTTGTGATTTTTTATTTGTAATAAGTGGTTTCAACCACAATCTTTATTTTAAGGCTGATTCTATAAATTACCACCGTATACAGTGAATAAATTTTATAAAATACATTTTGTTATCTTTTGTTTTTTGTTCAAAAATAAGCACAAAATCTAACAAGGCTAATTTATAGAACCAACCTTATACTTTTTTTTCTTAACTATTTTATAGAAAGAAGATTATAAAATGACGACAAAAAATGGTATCGTCCTTGTTCTCATTTTTCTTTATTTACGTAAGATTTAGACTTAAAATAGAACAAGAAAGTGTGCTCTTCATAGCCGCCTACAAAAAATATATGCTCTCCCACCGCAGCAGATAAGTTAACTACTCTTACCCACGTGTGGTGGGGGCGGTGGTGAGAGGCTAAAGGGTTGGGAGAGGCTTTTCTCTACTTTACACTCTTATACAAATCACTCAACGACACAGATTGCCCATTCTGTTGTTTTTCACTAGATAAATGCCTTCGATGAGAAAAAGGTTTCTTTGATGTAGGTGTAGCTTTACCTTTATAATAAGCCATCGCCATTGGCATTTCACGTTGCAACGCTACTATACGCTTGCGGTCTGAAGGGTGCGAACTAAAAAAATCACTCTTTTCTGCCTTACCTGCAGACATACGCTGCCAAAACGGAATAGCTTCACGAGGATCATATCCTGCCATAGCAGCAAAGATTATTCCCATCTTATCCGCCTCACTCTCATGATCACGAGAATATTTAAGGTTACTAAACTGTAAACCTTGTTGAGCTACTATCTTGGCTATTTGTGTAACAGATGAGTTAACACCTAAAGCACCTAAGGCCCCTCCGAGAATCTGCACACCTAAATTATCCTTTATTTGTTTACTCATCTGTTCGGCACTATGGCGAGCTACTGCATGCGCTATCTCATGTCCCAGCACTACAGCAAGAGCATCTTCGTTTTGAGTATAAGGTAGCAATCCTTCGTACACTACAATCTTTCCACCTGGCATGCAAAAGGCGTTTACTTGATTACTGGCAACCAAGTTAAACTCCCAACTATAATGGTTGAGTTCCTCACTGAGTCCGTTGAATCGGAAATATGCTTCTACGGCATCTGCCAACCGCCTACCAACACGTTTTACCATAGCCGTGTTGGCAGCGTTAGACGATACAACTGCTGTAGACATAAACTTGCGATATTCTTGATTACTCAAACTCAGCACCTGTTCATCAGATACTATCAAATTTTGTTGACGACCCGTCAGTGGTACTGTACGTGTTACGCCACATGATACCAACAACATGGTAACAAGTGCCAACACAATCGTTTTTATTGATTTCATTAATATTTTTTTTTATGATAATTATCTATTTATAAATACATTTGTAAGGTGATTTATAGAACCAGCCTAAAAAGAATCCAAAAGATACCCCAAACACATTTCGTAAAAATTACTCATAATATATAAGGGTAATTTATAGAACCAATCTTTATTTACTTCTCTTTTTTAGATTTTTCTACATACAAAAAGTATTCTATCCCATCTCAGCAAATAGTGTAAATTTCCCTCTACTGGGGAGGACAGGGCTTACACTACCCCAATAATCTCTTGCACACTCTTGCATCCATGCGCATCCAACCACTCGTTTATGCCATCACGCACATGAATGGTTGCCATGGGGTCAATAAAATTGGCAGTACCTATCTGTATAGCTGTTGCTCCTGCCATTAAAAACTCAATAGCATCTTTTGCCGTAGAGATGCCCCCTAATCCAATAACAGGTATCTTTACCGCTTTAGCTACTTGCCACACCATACGCAATGCAATAGGCTTAACTGCTGGGCCGCTAAGTCCACCAGTATTGATACTTAACAAAGGTTTGCGTTTCTCTATATCAAGAGCCATACCCATGATCGTATTGATGAGCGATACACTATCAGCACCTTCTGCTTCACAAGCCAATGCTATATCAGCAATATTGGTAACATTTGGCGAAAGCTTTACAATGAGCGTTTTGTGATAAGCCTTTCTCACCGATTTCACCACCGATGCTGCACCAGCACAAGTTACCCCAAAAGCCATACCTCCAGCCTTGACATTAGGACAAGAGATATTGAGTTCGATAGCCGAAATACGTTTCAACTCATTAATACGAGCAGCACATTCAGCATAGTCATCAGGATTATTTCCACTCACATTCACTATCATGTTGGTATCGATATCCTTTATCTTAGGATAAATTTCATTACAAAAATAATCTACGCCCTTATTTTGCAACCCAACACAATTAAGCATTCCATGTGCCGTTTCCACCATTCGAGGATAAGGATTTCCTTGTCGTGGATGCAGGGTTGTACCCTTCACAATAATGCCACCGATACCACTTAATGGAACTAAATCGGCAAACTCTAAGCCATACCCAAATGTACCAGAAGCAGTAAGTACTGGGTTCTTAAATTCAATGTCATTTATTTTTACATTTATAACTGCCATAATAACTTCCGAATATTTAACACAGGACCCTCTTTACACACACAAATATTACCCTCGGTTGTATCTTCTACACAACATAAACAGGCTCCCAATCCACATGCCATATCGTTCTCTAATGACACCTCACATTCTATGTGGTTTGCTTTGGCAAATCGAGCTACCGACATCATCATAGGCTTAGGACCACAGGTGCAAATATAATCAAACTTTTGTTGATTGAGGATAGAGTGATTAGTTACAAATCCTTGTTCGCCCTCCGAACCGTCTTCAGTAGTGATGTACAAATCGCCATACTCCTCAAACTTATCTTTTTGCAATATCTCACTGGCAGTTCGTGTACCTAAAAGGAAAGTAGGACGTGCTCCCATCTCTGCTATTTGTTTGCCAAAATAAAGTAAAGGAGCTGTTCCAACACCTCCTCCAATCAACAAAAAACGCTGCTCTGGACGACAGGGCATAGTAAATCCATTGCCCAAAGGATAAAGACAATTGAGCGTATCGCCCTTTTGCAGTTGACAAATAGTACGAGTGCCTGCACCTACGGCAGCTACAAGGAGGGTTATCTCATTGTGCTGATAGTCAACCATGTTAATTGAAATAGGACGACGGAGAAATGTTTCGGGGGAATGTTCTACCTTGATTTGAACAAACTGTCCAGGATTAATCTGGAATAGTGGATGTGTTGAGCGTAAAGAAATAAGCCAGTGTCGGCTGCTCAGCTGTTCGGTTGAATGAACAAAGAGGTCTTCACAAATCTTTTTCATTAATCTGTTTTCGTATATAATATATAAGGTGGAAAAGTATACACAAGAGTCCTCGTAAAAGGAGGATAGAACTTGAATTATCCCATACTCCTCACTGTATGAATATTACTTTATCCTACTTTATGCAAAGATACTGCAATTCACAAACATAGACAAATGATAGGACAAAAAAAACTGTAGTTAGAAACAAGTTCTGAAAGGACGACATAACATAGCATAAGGGCCTTTCACTATGTTTTTAATTAATAATCAAATAAATAAGAGCAATACCCCTGTGTGTGAGGAACAAATAATTATTATAATGTAAAATGTTACACATGAGATGTGAAAAATGTAAAGACGGAGATAAAAAGAAGAGAAAGTAGAAGAAGTAACACAGGTAATATGTAATTTTCACATTTCACCATATCTTTAGGCTGGTTCTATAAATTAGCTTTGTTAGATTTTGAACCAAAAACTGTGCAAGCCGAATACAATCGAACTCGTTTGAATTGTAAAGGAACAGCCTGTTTTCTATAAAGGGCAGTTTTATAAATTAGCTTTACAGATTATGAGACTATTTTTGAGGTCAATTTGTTTGTGAGTGAAGGAGTATAGCGAGCTATACGACTGAACGAACAAGCAAATTGAACCAAAAACGGAGCAAGCCGAATGCAATCAAACTTGTTTGAATTGATGAGGCGCAGCCTGTTTTATATAAAAAGAGCCCACAAGATGACAAAATGTAAAAAGACTGACATAAAAAACTTTACAATGGTAATTTTATAGAACCCTTCTTAAGTATCTCGTCCTTACAAGACTCTCATAACTCCCTTGTAAGCTTCTAATAAACAAGCCCATATCTTATACCTCCCTTTCGGGGGATTACTCATTAAGAAAATGTATTTCAAAGACAATATCGGGTGAACCGATATTGTAATTAACCCTACCACGGACAATACAATATTGAGTAATTCCTACTTTATTCACACCCAAGATACCCCTGTTTACTGCCTATATCATATTTTTTTCAAAAAGTTCATCCTGATACCAGTTTTTTTGTATTTTATTTATTCACAACAAGTTATATGATGATAACAAAGTAAATATGTCGTCAAATGTTATCAGTAAAATATATGATTTACAATCTCATTGAGTTTGTGCCACAATCTCATGCAAATAATGGTACAAACTCATGCAAATTGCAGCACTAACTCATGCAAATTGATGGACTTAAAATCTGCATCAAACCAGCTAACAAAAATCTGAATGATATATGTATGTTAAAAATGATAACATCTAACGACATAAATTTGTATCGTCAGCACATAATCACTTATACACCAATATATCACAAAAAAAATAATAACGTAGTAAATTTTTCAAAAAAAATATATACAGGCAGAAATGTCTCACCTATGTAATGTTAAAAACATAACAATATAAGAGAGCATAAACGACTATTATATTTATTAAAATATATTAATAACGTTAAATACAAAACATGATATTAAGTTTTAACCTCACCCATATAGTCAGCTATATCTTACTTTTTAGGTACAAAAGTCTCCCAAGTCTGATCATCATAAAACACTCTTATCTCTGTTATTTTGCGCTCCTTTTTGTCAAAATATTTCATACTTACATTTGAAATATTAGGTATAGGTTTAGAAGATGATTGAGCAGGAATAGGAGATGGCGCAGCGGTAAGATTTGTATCAACATTAGCTGGTGCATCAAAGTCTAATTCAGCCTGTACTTGTTCTCCATTTTTATCTGCTGACTGAGCATCAACAGAAGCAGTATTTAAGAACATAGAGCCTCGTCCATACATAAGCCAATCTAAATTAATAGATGGAAATTTGTTTTTAATAGCATCAATATGGTTAAGGGTAGGTTTGGTACGATCGTTAAATATGCTGCTCAATGATGCTGGAGAGATGTTTAATACATCAGAAAAACTTTGTTGATTCATGTGCTGAACCAACATCAATTGCTTAATTCTATCTTTCATTTCTTCCATAACACTATTTTAATAGGTGATTTTATCTTATTTCTTTGTTTTTACAAAGGTAAACAATAAAAACGACATACTATTCGTTTATGTAAATAAATTAAGAAGCATAAATGTTGTTTTGCAAATCTGATTTATTTTTATTTGTAAAGACAACATACGGAAGCTACTATTAAATTTACATTTACAAATGCACAATTCTATATTTAGGTTTTAATAAAATGTAGATAAATTATATATATAACTGGTTCTTATCACTATATGTATTATAAATAAGTCTGTTTTTTACGATATACTATCTTTTAACTTTTAGAAATGAATACTTTGTCCTAAATTACTATATACAATATGTATAAATTACTGGTTTTCATACCAATACACCTTTATACAATATACGTATATTTATAAATATAAAATTATAAACCTACAGATTTACGTTTTTGAACAAAGCAAATATTAATAAATATAATTTTGTATTTACAAACTTGTATTTTACGTTTGTAAATACATATTATTGTTTTTAGAATTTATATATGTGTTTCTATATTTCTTCGAAACATAATAAATGTTAACCGTAAATTCTACTATGCGGAATTGTAATAAAATTCTCATTTTGAGCGTTTTATGCCCTACCTTACAATCTGCTCAAAAATACGCAAATTTTGAGCATAGTAAATTAACTTAAAGTCTTATTTTATCGGACTTTAAGTGCAAAATCTACCCCCAAAAAAAGTTTGATTTTAGAAAAAAAAACAGAGAAAAAAGCATGTTTTTAATGCAGAATAAAGAAAATTAGCTCTTTCATTAGGTCACCTGTTGATGTATTTAGGTTGTTTATGCCCTTACTTTTGGCGTCTATTTCTCTAAATTTAGAAATAATCTGCATAGTCTTTTTACCAGAGTAATTTCTCATACCATCCATATAATCTCGGGCAGCCCACCCTCCCCTAAGTTCAAGATATTGCGCTACGGCTTTATCTGTTTTAGAAGGAGCATAATAAGCAATCATCAAATTCTGAAAATAATTAAAGAGTAAAGGCATGAATGAGAATATTGAACCTGCCTTAGGATTATTGTCAAAATATTTGATAATTTGGTTTGCTTTAAAAACATCCTTATGAATAATAGCTGTTCTCAATTCAAAGGCATTAAAGTCTTTGCTCACTCCTATCTGTTTCTCTATAACATCAGGTTCTATTGTTTTAACATTTTCTGGTAAAGAAATTAACACTTTGTCTAAAACAGATACAAGCCTATTTAAGTCGGACCCCACATGATTAGCAATCATCACACTTGACTTAAAATCAATGGTAATGCCCTTTTGTTTTAAATACGCAGTAATAAAATTAGGAAGTTCTGTTTCTCGCATCTTTTTACTCTCAAAGACAACCCCCAAAGCATTTGCCTTTGCTATGATACGTTTGCGCTTATCTATGAGTCCGTTCTTATGACATAATACCAAAATGGTAGTTTTGACTGGATTTTCAAGATATTTTTCAATCATTTCTAATCCACGCAAGTTTTGCGCTTCTTTCACTATTATCACCCGATATTCTGCCAGCATAGGATATCCTTTGGCAAGGTCTACTATCTGTGTGGCATTTACATCCGAACCAAAAATAATGTTTTGATTAAAATCGCACTCTTCTGGTTTGAGCACATTGTTGGCAATAAAATCTGAAATTTTATCAATAAAATACGATTCATCACCCATTAATATATAAATAGGTGAAAAACGGCGTGCCTTTAAGTCGCACATCAATGACTCGTATGTAATTCCAGTATTTGCCATATTTATCAAAAAAAAAGAAAAAAAATGAAACGAAAGAACGTCTTTCTTTAAAAAGGCTTTAGAAAATTATCAAACAAAGGTCTAATAATTTATCTTGTTCGTCGTCTTATCTTCTTTTTTATTAACTTTGTAATTAATTGCAAATTTACAAAAATGTTTCGATTAAACCTACCTCCCTATAAAATAAAATTGGCTGGTACAAAGGACAAGCCTACTATTTTTGATATTCTTAGAAAACGCTATATTGCACTCACTCCTGAGGAATGGGTTAGGCAACATTTTATACATTATCTGATAGAACACAAAAATTATCCTGCTGCCCTATTAGCTAATGAGGTGGCACTAAAAATTGCAGACAAGTCATTGCGTGCTGATAGTGTACTTTACAATCAACACTTACACCCACGAATGATTATAGAATACAAGGCACCTACCATTGCTATTACACAAAAGGTTTTCGACCAAATTAGTACTTATAATTTTCTGCTTCACGTAGATTATTTAGTTGTAAGCAACGGCATGGATAGTTATTGCTGTAAGATGGATTATAAAAGTAAAAAATATTTATATTTAGACCATATACCAGACTATCAAAATATTTAACAAATAGCGAAAGGGTTTACGAAGAAACAGCATATTAATTATAGTATGATAAGCTCTTTATTCCTACTAACGAAAAGCCACGAAAAAGCAAGAATACTTTTTCGTGGCTTTTGTATTATATGCCTATAACTTTTTTATTCGTCTGTATCAGTAGATTTAGCAGACTTTCTAATGGCACGTTTGCGCTTTGGTTTCTCTTCTGCAACGGTAGGTGCTACCTTTACTCCTGCCAATTCTGGATCTATCATAATGCGACCGCAGTATTCACAAACGATAATTTTCTTGTGCATCTTTATGTCCATCTGCCGCTGTGGCGGAATTTTATTGAAACAACCGCCACAAGCATCACGTTGTACATATACAATACCCAAACCATTACGAGCATTCTTACGTATACGCTTGAAGCTGGACAGCAAACGAGGTTCTATTTTTTCCTCCAAAGCTTGCGATTTAGCTTTCAGCTGTTCGGCCTCATCACGTGTTTCTTGAATGATTTCATCCAATTCACTCTTCTTCTCTTTCAAAGCTATCTGTCGATCAGCTATCAAGCTTTCTGTGTTTCTCAAATCATTTTCTCTCTCATTTATTTTGACGAGTGCCTCTTTAATTTTCTTGTTACAAAGTTCTATTTCAAGACTTTGAAACTCTATTTCTTTGGTCAGCGTATCGTATTCGCGATTGTTCTTAACATCATCCAACTGCTTTTTATAACGCTCAACACCCTCTTGTGCATTGGTTATGTCTGTTTTTTTTTGTGCAATAGCCTTCTTAAAATCAGTAATATCTGTCTTAATCTTCTCCAAACGAGTAGTTAATCCAGTTATTTCATCCTCTAAGTCTTGTACCTCTAAAGGTAATTCACCACACAAAGAACGCTTCTCATCAATAGACGACAAGGTGGTTTGCAATTGATAAAGAGTCTTCAATTTCTCTTCGACTGAAAACTCTGTAGAGTCTTTTTTTGCCATATTATCTTTGTTTTTTAATAATTAATTCTGCAATAACAATTTTGTTATAAATAAATAATAGGATTGGTATTGATGTTACTCAAATAACATTTAGCACTAGGACACTTATCTTGAATAATCCTCTTAAAGATTTCTTTCGTGAACTGCTCGCTCTGATAATGCCCTATCACCGCTATTTGTATGCGCTGTTCCATACCAAAGAAGTTGTGATACCCCATTTCACCCGTTACAAAAGCATCGGCATCAAACTTCAAAGCTTCGTTAAGCAAAAAACCTCCAGCACCACCACATATTGCAACAGTACGAATAGAGCGGCGCAATAACTGGTTGGCTTGTACACACTCTACATCAAATATGCGCTTTAACATGATAATAAAATCATCGGCAGCCATGGGTTCTGCAAAAGTACCGATCACTCCTTCGCCACCTTCAACACCATTTACAACCTGTTGATTACCAAAAAACGAAAGGTTTTGTATGCCAATCTTCTCTGCTATTTTGTAGTTAACACCGCCTTTGGCACTATCCATATTGGTATGCATTCCCACTATGGTGATATGGTTCTCTATAGCTTTTATTACTGTGCGCTGTACGTAGTTTTGATTAGAGATACATGATAGCTTTTTGAATATCAAAGGATGATGTGCCACAATGAGATTACAACCTAAGCTAATAGCTTCATCTATAATTTGTTCAGTAACGTCTAAACACAATAAAGCCCCTGATAGTTCCACCTCTGTTAATCCTACTTGCAATCCAGCATTATCGTAATCTGCTTGCAAGGGCAAAGGCGCGAATTGTTCAAGGGCTCTAACCACTTCTATTATTTTCACGCTATTTATCTATTTGAATGAGCAAAGGTAGTGGTTTTATTTGAATTACACAATAGAAAGAAGTTAAAGTATTAGAAAAAGAAAAGAACTTACCATAAGCCTTTTCTCTCCAAGATAGAAATTCGTCTATTTGCTGTGCGAGAAAAGCACTCTTTCTTAAGTACGAAAAAAGCATCAAGAATGACATACCTTCATAATACAATCTACAGCCAAGAATGAGTACTAACTTATTCAAGATTGGTTCTATAAATTAGCTTTGTTAGATTTTTATGCTTATTTTTGAGACCAAAATGTAAGAGATTGAAGGTGTGTAGTGTGAGCTACACAACTGAACGAACTTACATATTGAGCCAAAGACAATGCAAGCCGAATGCTATCAAACTTGTTTGAATTATTGATACGCAACTTGTCTTCTATAAAAAGAAGCCAAAAGACAATAAAACATATTTCATAGAAATTACTCACAATATACGGTGGTAATTTATAGAACCTGCTAAAAAAAACAATGAGATTGCAATTATAAATTATGAAATAAAAAATATGAATTAGAATTAGTTCCAGTCATTCAAATTGGCTGTACTTTCTACTTTTTTTTCTATATCATCGGGTAAATCTGCAAAGAAGTCAATACCCGTAATGCGCTCTACCTCATCTACCGAGTTAACATAATCAACTTTAAGACGATTACCAGGCATATTGCGATAAATAAAACCTATAGCTTTAGGCTTACCTTTGCGACATAATATTACTTTGAAGAAGGCTTCTGGAACCATAATTCTATTTTTCCCTATGGTTTTATGCTTCTGTTTCAGCAATATCGGACCGCATACTATATCAATAGCACCATATTCTTCTGCCCATTTACGACAAGCATTCTCCAACTCATGCCAATCACCTACATTCAGATTGTGATTCTGAGGACAGATATTAGTAAGCAAAAAACAATCTCTCATGGCTTGTGCATCCCACTTATTATCGCCTGCTGGACACATATGCCCTCTATCATACCCCGACCTTATATAATCATAATGGGTGGCACGAGGTACAGGCACATCTGTATCTTCAGTAAACTTCATTCCTTTTCGGGTACACGATCCCTTTATATGACTGGCTGTTAAGTGCCATGCTACCCAATTACAAATACGATTATCTGTATTATAAGATGTAACATATCCTTTACGCATCAACCTTATTTCGGCTCTATCAGTTAATGGGGCTGGCAACAACACTTTCGCATCCGCCTGTTCTAATACTTGTTCTGTATGATTTTCCTCTCCCTGTTCATTATCTTCTAATACCGTTTCGGCTAAATTATGAACCTCATCGTATACCTCTTTGCCCGTCTGAATACCAGATATTAAATCTTGATGCCGAACATTTTTCCACTGACAAGCCGACAATCCCAATAAACAAGCTATAAGCCATATATTATAAATTCTGCGCATTTTCTTCATTTTGTATTTCTGGTTGATTATCTTCTTCTTGATCCCTTAACTCTTCTTTGTATTCATCTCCTTTCTGTTTACTATAATCATCCAACAAATATCTACGAGATACTGCCACTGTTACAATGATAGCTAAAAGAGAAGAGGTAAACATTGCTAATATCAAGACTAATTGGATACATACAGCAACCACCACACTAACACCCGATAAAGCCATGCTCCACAGGATAATTGGCGATATTCCAACAAACATCCAACCCATAGAGAATATATTTGGCTTAGCACTCCGCTCTATAGCACGACGCAATAAATATCGCAAAGCCTGTGTATGTGTGGCACCATTACCCAAAAGATAATGATACAATTGCGCATGATGTCTCAACCCCATGTAATAAATGTGTAAAGCTCTGCTATTAACCTGTATAAGATGTCCTGTCAACAACCCTATAACAGGAATAAAATAACGAACGTCTAAAGGATTGGCAACACCCATAACGAGCCACACTACGTACAAGCCAACCAACAAAACTCCAACCAATGTACCAGACATTACAGGCAAAAACAATTGCTTCAACTTAAGTTGTGCCCGATGAATAGTAAGTACAGATGCCACTAAAATCATGAGCAAGGCAAACAATATAGTTACGGCAATATGCTTAATAGCAAATACTTCGTACACCAATGCACCCACAACCGTTAAACTAACTGCCATTTTTATAAAAGCACGAACGGCTTTAGCCATTATTTTTAGGTTGAATGCGTACAACACATAACAGGGAATGAGCAACAATATAAATGCCCATATACATTGTATAAAACTAAAATTTGTCATTTTTCACATCGTTATATTTACAATAGTATCAGCTATTTGAGCCACTTGCGGATTAGTTGTAGTAAAACAAACCACCCTATCTGCCGACTTCATCGCTTGGATATAAGATGCCACGCAAGCCATACTTTCTTCTGTTTGCATTGCCATAGGCTGATCTAAGAGAACAATATCTCTATCTAACAATGTCGCCATTGACAGCATAATACGCTGCTGTACATCCAATGGCAGCAATGCGAGCACCTTATTATAATAAGAACGTTCTATAGAAAGCCGCTTCCACTCTTGTAAAAGTTGCATTTCCTGTTCTGATTTGACATGATACCATTTGCCACAAACGGCTCCAAAAACATCGGCTACCGTACTATTTTCAAAGTTAAACTTGCACGGAACGTATGCTATCATCTGTCTAAACGTTGAAGCCGAAAGCGGTGTTATCTGTTCACCGTCAACCGACACATAGCCTGCTTGCAATGGTTGGAGAGATAAAAATGCACGTAGCAGAGCTGTTAAGGTACAACTATCTTGTCCAAAAACAGCCGTTATACATCCTTTGTTCGCCATAAACGAGCAATCACTTAACATCATTTGTCCACCTACTACAAGGGTGGCATCTTTTATTTCTAACATACAAAGGCAAATTTACATAAAAAAATACGAAACTATTGGCATTACTTTCACAAAAAATATGCATTTGGTATGTTTTCTACTTTCGTTTAAACATTATACAGGCAAGAGAAATATTTTGATACAAGAGAAATTGAACTAAAGACTAAAAGAAAAAATTAAATTTGTCTACACTAAAGTTCAAATTCATTAAACACGTTTTGTATTTTTTTACTTACTGGTTAACTCTACGACAAGAATTTACGATAAATTACACCACATCATGTAATTTCCGATATTTCTTTGTACTTTTGCACGTTGATATGAATAATATAACACTAACTCCTTTACGTAAAGGAATTGTGGGAGTGCAATTTCTTTTTGTGGCATTTGGTGCTACGGTTTTGGTTCCTTTATTAGTGGGACTTGACCCAGCAACGGCATTGTTTACGGCAGGTATAGGTACTTTTCTTTTTCATTTAGTAACAAAAGGAAAGGTACCTATTTTTTTAGGTTCAAGTTTTGCTTTCATTGCGCCTATCATTGAAGCCTCTAAACTATGGGGAATGCCTGGAACATTGGCAGGATTTGCAGGTGTAACTTTGGTTTACTTTCTGATGAGTGCATTAGTAAAATGGCAAGGTAGAAAGATACTTAAGAGGTTGTTTCCACCCGTTGTCATCGGTCCAGTTATTATATTGATAGGCTTATCGCTGTCAGGTTCAGCAGTCAATATGGCAAAAGAAAATTGGTTGTTGGCATTTGTAGCTTTGATAACCGCTATCATTGTACTGATGTTGGGCAAAGGCTTATTTAAGTTGTTGCCTATTGTCAGCGGAATTGTAGTAGGATTTATCGTAGCAGCTATTATGGGCGATGTAGATTTTACCAAGGTACAAGAAGCTTCATGGTTTGCATTGCCAGGTTCAATAGCCAACTTTCATTTACCCGTATTTCAATGGAAGCCATTTATCTATATGATACCCGTTGCTATTGCTCCTGTGATAGAACACATAGGCGACGTATATGTAGTAGGAGCAGTTGCTAATAAGGACTTTGTAAAAGATCCAGGCTTACATCGTACAATGTTAGGAGATGGCTTGGCATGTTTGGCAGCATCTTTCTTTGGAGGACCTCCAGTAACTACGTATTCTGAAGTAACTGGAGCCATGCAGATAACCAGGGTTACCAATCCGCAAGTAATACGTATCTCTGCCGTTACCGCTATTGTATTCTCGGTTATAGGTAAGTTGAGTGCTCTTTTACAGAGTATTCCACAAGCCGTATTAGGCGGCATTATGTTGTTGTTGTTTGGTACGATAGCCAGTGTAGGCGTACAAAATCTTATTCAGAACAACGTTAATCTCAATTGTCAGCGCAACATCATCATCGTTTCGGTAGTATTAACCTTAGGTATTGGTGGAGCCATGCTCAATTTTAGTTTGCGTGGTGTTATCATGGGGGTATTACTGGTTATCTGTTTGATATATGCCAATGCTCAAAAGGGAGCAGCATACAAAGCTCTCATATATATAATAGGTGGAGTAGTATTGAGCTTGCTTATTTATTATTATCTACCAATGGGCGATATTGAAATTACCAAGATGAGTGGTATTGGTTTGAGTGCAATCATAGGTGTAGTACTCAACTTAGTTTTGCCGAAAGATAAAGAAGCGTAAGTAAAGATGAACTACGAAAAATTTGAAGACTATTGGTTGCAACATCGAAACGAACTATTGAAGAAGAATGCAGAATATTGCAAGATAAAAGAAAGTTATAAAATGCAATCTGGCTTTGACTGGCTGCTATGGGCATTGCCCTTGGTAGCTGGTATTGTTACTTTTAATATATTGCCCATTATGAGTGAAATGTTCAAGTGGATACTCTCGGCAGTAATTGTTATAGCCGTATTTGTTATTTGTGTATGGGTAAAATCTGCTACCTCTGGACTTCGTTCGTTGTATGATGTAGAAAAAGAAGTGAAACGACAGGCATACGAGAAATACAAAAATGACAAAGAGCTGAAAAAATAAATGAACGTACCTTATATTACATCTTTCCCCTATTGACGTGATACCAAGTCTTTCGACTGTGTAATAAATGTTTAAAAGCGATACTCCGTAAGCATCCAATATCAGCCTCCTTTCATACTAACAAATAACCCTTATATGTTTGGCAGCATATAAGGGTTATTTGTTAGTATGAAAGGCGGTTAATGTTGGATGTGCTTACCATATAATTATTCATCAAGCACAGGAGCAACAGCACCATCATCTAAATCTTGAACAGTTGG